>JAKAZO010000040.1:0-25103 GCA_021815825.1 Pseudomonadota bacterium | reverse complement strand
TTTCAGCGCCACCAACCTCTCGGGTGCGGCGGCTGGCGCGGGAGCGCATCCGGCCGCCGGCGCAACCGCGGACGGAGCCAAGCCCTGAGGGTTGGTCGGATCGGCCGTGGCGCGGCCAGGCGCTGGGG
This sequence comes from Pseudomonadota bacterium, assembly GCA_021815825.1. Classification (GTDB taxonomy): domain Bacteria; phylum Pseudomonadota; class Alphaproteobacteria; order Acetobacterales; family Acetobacteraceae; genus JAJZVV01. The sequence goes on along the minus strand of JAKAZO010000040.1, from coordinate 24,975 downwards.
AGTCGGCCTGGCACTAAGTGTGCTGCTCGGTGCGCAAGCCCCCATAGGCCAGCACCCGGCGGGCCAATTCCCAACGGGCCAACTTCCAGCGGGCCAGCTTCCCGCGCGTCCGGCACCGCTGACCCCACCGCAGGGGCCGCCGCCCGGATCGCCGCCAGGGACAGCGCCAGGGACGGGGCCAGGGACGGGGCCGGAGACAGCGCCGGTGGCGCCTCCACCATTGTGGCTGCCGCGCGATACGGCCGTGCTCCAGGTTCTCGACAAGATCAACGCCCGCAGCCTCGACCTCGCCGTGAAGGTCGGCGAGACCATTCCCTTCGAGCATCTCGCCATCACTCTGCGGGCGTGCTTCGTGCGGCCATCGACCCTGCCCGCGGACGCGGCCGCCAATCTGCAGATCGTCGATTCCCGGCCGGACGCGCCCGGCTTCAAGGGCTGGATGTTCGCCGCCGAGCCTTCGCTCGCCATGCTTCAGCACCCGCTCTACGATGTTCGGGTGCTCGGCTGCCGTTAGTGCGCGTGGCCGGCGGCTTCGTACGGAGGCGATGACCATGTCGGCGCGATCTACTCTGGGTGTGGAGGCTCCCATGGCTGTGTCGCGGCGGGCAGCGCTCGGGCGGCTTTTGCGCGCAGGCATGGTCGGGGCGGCGGCGGATCTGTTTGGCGGCACGCTCAGGGCACAGGGTCGCGCCACGGGCAGCGGATGGACCGCGAACTTCACCGAATGGACGGTCCCGACCCCGGGCACGCGCCCCCATGATCCCCTCGCCATGGCCGATGGTTCGATCTGGTACACGGGCCAGATGGCGAGCGAGGTCGGGCGGCTCGATCCGGACAGCGGCCGCTTCACCGAGTTCCGCACTGTGATCCCCGACTCGGGGCCGCACGGGCTCGCCGCCGACCGGGCCGGCAACATCTGGTTCACGGCCAATTTCAAAGCCTATATCGGGCGATTGGAGCCGCGCACCGGCCGGATCACCGCCTATCGTCTCCCCGACCCGGAGGCGCGCGACCCCCATACGCCGGTGTTCGATGCCTCGGGCATCCTGTGGTTCACCGTGCAGGGTGCGGGAATGATCGGCCGGCTGGATCCGGCCACCGGTGCCGTCCGCCTGATCAAGCTTCCCGACCGCGACTCGCTGCCATACGGCATCGCGGTCAACACGTTCGGGGTGCCCTTCTTCGCCGAATTCAACGCCAACCGCCTCGGCAGCGTCGACCCGCAAACCCTCGCGGTGCGCGAATACCGCCTGCCGGCCGCTGGTGCGCGACCGCGGCGCATTGTCATCACCCCTGACGACGCGGTTTGGTACACCGACTATGCGCGCGGCTATCTCGGCCGTTTCGATCCACGCAGCGGCCAGGCGCGCGAGTGGCCCTCGCCGGCGGGTGCCGGTGCCCAGCCCTACGGTATCGCCGCGGCGGCCGGCATGATCTGGTACAGCGAGTCGGGGATCGATCCGAATACTCTCGTCCGCTTCGACCCGCGGACGGAGACGTTTCAGACTTGGCCTATTCCGAGCGGTGGCGGCGTGGTGCGCAACATGGCGGTCACGCCCGATGGCAGCCTGGTGCTGGCCCTGAGCGGAGTGGACCGCATTGCTCTCGTGCGGCTGAAGCGGGCGGACCCTCCATAGGAGCCGCCTCGCTCTTCAGCGTGAAGGCGCGCCGGCATCGTGAGTGCGCAGCACCCGCTCGGAAATCGCGTCGACCTCGGCCAGACGAACATCGTAACCCCAGAGCGTGGCCAGGTGCTGCAGCACCAGCTCGGCATCCCCCTGGTCCAGCACCATGCCGCTATGGACGCGGTGCTGCAGCAGCAGGCGGCGGTCGCCGTCGAGATCGACATCGACGATCTCGATCTCGGGCTCCTGCCTGACGACGTCGAACGAATCGGCCAAGGCGCCGCGGATTTGGCGGTAGCCGCGTTCATTATGAATCGCCCTGACGGTGAGATCCGACTGGCCATCGTCGAAGACGCTGAACAGGCGCAGCTTGCGGATGAGCGCGGGGCTGAGGAACTGGCGGATGAAGCTCTCGTCGCGGTAGTTCGCCCAGGCTTCGCGCAGGTGCCCGATTGCATCCCCGGAGCCAGCAATCTCGGGAAACCAGATGCGATCTTCCTCGCTCGGTCTCTCGGCGATGCGCTCGATGTCCTGCATCATGGCAAAACCCAAGGCGTAGGGGTTGAGCCCGCCATAGCGGCGGTCATCGAAGTCCGGCTGGAATACGACGCTCGTGTGCGAGTGCAGGAATTCCAGCATGGCGCCATCGTCGAGCACGCCACGTTCATGCAGGCGGTTCATGACCTTGTAGTGGACGTAGGTGGCGCACCCCTCGTTCATCATCTTCGTTTGCTTCTGGGGATAAAAATACTGGCCGATATGGCGCACGATGCGCAGCACCTCTCGCTGCCACGGCTTCAGCAGCGGGGCCTTCTTCTCGAGGAAATAGAGCAGGTTCTCCTCGGGCAAGCCGAGCAGCCGGCGCCGCTCGGCGGCATCGGTCGGACGGCGCGCGGGGCCACGCTGGCCGGGCAAGGTGCGCCATAGATCATTGAAGGTGCGCTGCTGCTCGGCTCGACGCTCGGCCGCGCGCTTTTCCTCGTCCTCGAGCGAGAAGTTGCGGCGGGGGTAGCGGCTGACGCCCTGGCTCATCAGCGCGTGCGCAGCGTCGAGGAGCCGTTCCACCGCGGCTTCACCGTACTTCTCCTCGCAGCGCGCGATGTAGGATTTGGCGAACTCCATGTAGGCCAGGATACCCCCGGCATCGGTCCATTGCCTGAACAGATTATTGTTCTTGAAAAAATGGTTATGCCCGAAGGCAGCGTGCGCCAGGACGAGAGTCTGCATCGCCATGGTATTTTCTTCCATGATGTAGACGATGCAGGGATCGGAGTTGATGACGATCTCGTAGGCGAGGCTGCGCAGTCCGTGGCGATAGAGCGACTCGTCGCGGGCGAACCGCTTGCCGAACGACCAATGCCGATACATCAATGGCAAGCCGATCGAGGAGTAGGCGTCCAGCATCTGTTCTGCGGTAATGACCTCGATCTGGGTCCGGTAGATATCGAGCCCCATTTCACCGAGCGCGACCGCCTCGATCTCGTCGTGGGCTGACTGCAGCTGCGTGAAATCCCAGTCTGCACCTGCCTTGATTCGCAGCGTATCGGTGGTGACGCTCATTGTCCGGCCTCCTCACGCGTGCTGCGGTCCCGCGAGAAAAGCTGGCGGAAGACCGGGTAGATCTGGCTGCGATGATTGACCTTGCGGATAGCGATCGCGTGCCCGGACTGCGCAACGCGCTGATAGGCGCGCCACAATTCGGTTGGGCCACCATAGCGGCCTTCTTCGGCGCCGACCTCGAGATAGGCAAAATACTGGCAGCTCGGCAGAATGGCAGTCTCCAGGAGTGACACGGCATAGGCGTTGTCAGCCGGCATGTTGTCGCCGTCGGAGGCCTGCGCGGCGTAGACGTTCCACTGCTCGCGCGGAAAGCGCGAGACCAGGATGCGCTGCATTTCCTCGAATGCGGTGGAGACGATGGTGCCGCCCGACTCGGTGCTGTGGAAAAAGGTCTGCTCGTCCACTTCGTGCGCAACATGGGTGTGACGAATGAAGACAACTTCTACGTTGCGGTAGCGGCGACTCAGGAAGAGGTAGAGCAGCTTGTAGAAGCGTTTGGCCAAATCCTTCATGTGCGCCGTCATCGAGCCCGAGACGTCCATGAGGCAGAACATTACCGCGCTCGTTGCCGGGCGGGGGATGTTCTGGAAGCGATTGAAGCGGATATCGATCGGATCGATGAAGGGAATCCGCCGGCTGCGGCGGGTCAGACGCTCCAGTTCGGCGGTGAGTTCGCGGCGGCGCTCAGCATCGGCCTCGCATTCACCGAGCGCGGCGATCTCCGCTTCGATCGCGCTCAACTCGGCCCCGCGTGGCCGATGCAGAGCGATGCGGCGCGACAGGCTGTTGCGCATGGTGCGCACGAGATTGAGGTTGGATGCCGAGCCGCTGGTCGTGTAGCCGGCGCGGCTTGGGGTGAATTCCTCCGCGGTGGTGATCTGTCGGCGCAACAGGTCAGGCAGTTCGAGATCTTCGAGGAAAAGATCGATGAACTCTTCCTGGCTGAGGACGAAGTGGAAATCGTCCTCCGAATCACCGTCGGGTGAACCCTCGCTCCCGCCACGGCCGCCGCCCGAAGGTGGACGTGGGATCGTATCGCCTTCGATGAAATCCTTGTTGCCCGGCACCACGTGCGTACGCCGGCCTGCGCGCGCCGTATGGTGCAGCTGCGGCTCGCGCAGGCTATCGCCACGAATGCGGATTCGCTCGCCTTCGGCGTCCGCGATGCCGTTCTTTGCCGACGCCTCACGGACAGCATCGAGAATCTGCTTGCGTGCGCGGCGGATGAAGCGCTGCCGGTTGGCAAGGCTCTTGCCCTGCGGATTCAGCCTTCTGTCGATGATGTTCACGCTTCGCTCCGCCGCTACGCGATCAGCCGGACTGCTTAGTGCGCATGTACCACTCGACCAGGCGTCGCACCTGGCGCTCGGTATAGCCGCGCGTCATCATTCTCTGGACGAACTCGTGGTGCTTTTTTTCGGTCTCGTTCTCTTTCTTGCTGCCGAAGCTGATCACCGGGAGGAGATCTTCGACCTGGCTGAACATGCGCCGTTCGATCACCTCGCGGATCTTCTCGTACGACGTCCAGGATGGATTGCGCCCGGAATTCGCCGCCCGCGCGCGCAGCGCGAACTTGACAACCTCGTTGCGGAAATCCTTCGGATTCGCAATTCCTGCCGGCTTCTCGATCTTGGTCAATTCCTGGTTGAGCAGGTCCCGATCCATCATCTGGCCGGTGTCTGGATCCTTGTAATCCTGATGCTCGATCCAGGCATCCGCGTAATCGACGTAGCGGTCGAACAGGTTCTGCCCGTAGTCGTTGTAGGATTCGAGATAGGCTTTCTGTATCTCGTTGCCGATGAACTCGGCGTAGCGGGGCGCCAACTCCGCCTTGATGAACTCGAGATATTTCTTCTCGGTCTCGGAACCGAACTGCTCGCGCCTGATCGCCTGCTCGAGCACATACATCAGATGGACAGGATCGGCGCCGACCTCCTGGGTATCGAAGTTGAACGTGGCGGAGAGTACCTTGAAGGCGAAGCGGGTGGAGACGCCGTCCATACCTTCGTCGACGCCAGCCTGGTCGCGGTATTCCTGCACGGACTTGGCGTGAGGGTCGGTCTCTTTCAGGCTCTCGCCATCATAGACGCGCATCTTCGAGAAGAGGCTGCCCGAGGCGGGTGGCTTCAGGCGCGAGAGCGTGGCGAAGCGGGCCAGCATCTCCAGCGTCGCGGGGGCGCAGGGCGCTTGCGCGAGGTCGCTGCCGCGGATGAGCTTCGTGTAGATCTGCTGTTCCTCGGTGACGCGCATGCAGTACGGCACCTTGATCACGCAGATGCGGTCGATGAAGGCCTCGTTATTCCTGTTGTTGCGGAAAGTCTGCCACTCGGCCTCGTTGGAATGGGCCAGGATCACGCCTTGGAACGGGATTGCACCGATATTCTCGGTGCCGACGTAGTTTCCCTCCTGCGTCGCGGTCAGCAGCGGGTGCAGCATCTTGATCGGCGCCTTGAACATCTCGACGAACTCGAGCAGTCCCTGGGTGGCGCGGTTGAGGCCACCAGAAAAGCCGTAGGCATCGGGATCGTTCTGGCTGAAATGCTCGAGCATGCGGATATCGACTTTCCCGACCATGCTCGAAATGTCCTGATTGTTCTCGTCGCCCGGCTCGGTCTTGGTGACGCCGATCTGACGCAGCCGCGAGGGGTACAGCTTGGCGACGCGGAAGCGGGTGATGTCGCCGCCGAATTCGTCGAGCCGCTTCACCGCCCAGGGTGAGAGCAGGCCGGTGAGGCGGCGGCGCGGAATGGCGAACCGCTCCTCCAACTCGGCACCCATCCCGTCAGGGTCGAACAGTCCGAGCGGGCTCTCGAAGACCGGGCTCAGGGCGTCTCCGGCCTTGAGCACATAGATGGGATGGCGTTCGATCAGCGCCTTGAGCCGCTCGGCGAGGGAGGACTTGCCGCCCCCCACCGGTCCCAGCAGATAGAGAATCTGCTTACGCTCCTCGAGGCCCTGCGCGGCGAAGCGGAAGAAGTTGACGATCCGCTCGATCGTCTCCTCCATGCCGAAGAATTCGGTGAAGCTCGGATAGACCTTGATGGTGCGGTTCATGAAGACGCGACCGAGCCGCGCATCCTTGGAGGTATCCAGCAGTTCCGGCTCGCCGATGGCCGCCACCATCCGCTCGGCCGCGGTTGCGTGCGCTGTCGGGTCTTCCCGGCAAAGACGGAGATAGTCGAGCACCGACATCTCCATCTCGCGCCGTTCCTCGTAAGCGCGCTTTGAGCGGGAGAAGAGGTCGTCAATGGCGTTCATCGGTTGCTCCATGAATGGGGACGCAGCCCCGAAACCGTCTCCTGCGGGTTGCGGCGATCCGACGGGTGGCGCCGCGTCGTGCTCAAAAGTTCTCTAAATGTTCTAGACGCCGCCAGCGACGGGCACAAATGAATTCCACCATCATTTGAAATCCTGCCGCCGCGCTGCGCGATCGGGACCATCGATGCCCTTTGTCCTGATGGCCCGGCCGCGCCGGCGGCCATCATCGCCATCCGTTCCTGGAATATGGTGTCGCTTCTGTCGCCGGACACGGTTCCGCCGGGGGGCGGACGGACCGGGATGGGGTCGTGGCACCATCGGCGCGATCAGTGTCGCGCCCGTTCATGAACGGTTTGCAAACATACAGTGGCATTTTCGCAGCGGCCGCGCGGAAAATTCTACCAACCTGCGTCCGGGGCCGTCGCCACCGTTCACCAGTTCGGCCACAGCCCGGGTGTCGCGAGTTCCAGCGAGTGGCCATCGGGATCCCGGAAATAGAGGCTGATACCGCCGCGCGGCCAGGTGACGCGGCTCTCGACCGCAATGCCGGAAGCGGCGAGGCGCTGCTCCCAGGCATCGAGGTCCGCGGCGGCAATGGCGAAGCAGAGATGCAGCGCGCCGGTGCCGCCATGGGCGGGGATCGTGCCGCCGGGGAGGGGGGCGGGCCGCGTGGTGGCGCCATGCCGGAACAGCAGCAGGACCTGCGCGCCCGGCAGTCCGAGCGCGCACATCCGGGCGTCGCGCACGAAGACCGGGCTCGAAAACAGCCGCTCATAGAAGCCACACGACGCTTCGAGGTCGTCAACATAGAGCGAGGTCTCCAGCACATGTCCGATCCGTGGTCCGGTCTCAGGTCCAACCGCCGACATCGCGCCACGCCCTTTCCCGCCGCTCCTGCCGTTTCTCTGGCTGGGTCTAATCCCCGTCCTCGCAGGTGGACCTGTCGGTCAGGCGTGCCGTCATCCGCTCGAACGCTGACAGCGTGGCCGCGCTCGCGTGGTGCTCCATGCCCTCCGCGTCCGCTGCGGCTGTCTCCGCATCCACGCCGATTGCACGCAGGAATCGTGCCACGATCTGGTGGCGCCGCCGCGCACGCTGGGCGAGCGCCCGGCCGGCTTCGGTCAAGGCGATCGAGCGGTACGGGGCGGTGGTGACCAACCCATCGCGCTGCAATCGGCTCACCGTCTTGAATACAGTGACATGCGAGACGCCGAGCGCGCGCGCCACGTCCACGGATCTCGCCCGACCATCCCGCGCGATCAGGTCATCGATCAACTCGACATAGTCCTCCGCAATCTCGGTCTGGCGCGCATCGCGGGCGCGCGCGAAGCGGCGCGCCATGGTCGCCAACTGCGGCGCCTGACCCGGCTCGGCGGCGCCGCTGGCCGGCCGCGGCGACAGGCGGGCCGCGCCGTCGTTGTCGTCCGCATCCCCGGTGTGCATGCGATCGAATCTGGACCCTGGCGCCGGGCACAGCAAGCTTGACATGCATGTAGCCAAGGCTAAATTATCTGGCATGTGGCAAAGTTGTTCCTTCTGCCTCTTCGCGCCGCCACGGGGCGGCGAAACTGCACGCAGACGGGGCGCGCGGGCACCGATATGAACGGCGGCTCCCTCACCAGCCGGACACGGTTCGCGGCCGCTGAGGTTCTCGGTGGCCGCCGGCGCGGCCTGCGGTCGCTGCTGCCCTTTGCCGGCCCGGCCATCATCGCCTCCGTCGCCTATATGGATCCGGGCAACTACGCGACGAACATCCAGGGCGGGGCGCGCTACGGCTATGCGCTTCTCTGGGTGGTGGTGCTGGCGAATCTGATGGCGATGCTGTTTCAGACCCTGTCGGCCCGGCTCGGCATCGTCACCGGGCGCAACCTTGCCGAACTCTGCCGCCAGCATTTCCCACGCCCGCTGGTCATCTTCATGTGGTTGGGCAGCGAAGTCGCGGCAATGGCCACGGATTTGGCCGAATTCATCGGCGCCGCGGTCGGTCTCTCCATCCTCCTGCATGTGCCGCTGATGGCAGGCATGGGTGGGACCGCGGTCGCCACCTATGCGGTGCTTACCCTCGAGCGGGCCGGTTTCCGGCCAGTCGAACTGGCCATCGCCGGCTTTGTCGCGGTGATCGGTGCCAGCTACCTGATCGAATTGGCCATCGCGCCCCCCGATTGGCGGGCTGTTGCCGTCCACTCCCTGCTGCCGAGCCTGCCGGACGCGGATGCGGTCCTGCTGGCCGTGGGCATCGTCGGGGCGACGGTGATGCCGCACGCGATCTATCTCCATTCCGGGCTGACCCAGGACCGAGTGATCGCGCGCGGGGAGGTGGAGCGGCGGCGTCTGCTCCGCTTTTCAGACATCGAGGTGGTCGTTGCGCTCGGCTTCGCCGGCTTGGTGAACATGGCGATGCTGGCGATGAGTGCGGCGGTCTTTCATGACGGCACGCACAACGGCACCGCCGAAATCGAAGCCGCCTACCAGATTCTGGGTCCATTGCTCGGCGGTGGCGCGGCTGCCGTGTTCATGGTCTCCCTGCTCGCTTCGGGCCTGTCGAGCTCGGCGGTTGGCACCATGGCCGGCCAGGTCATCATGCAGGGCTTCGTCGGCTTCCGCATCCCGCTCTGGCTGCGCCGGCTGGTGACCATGGCGCCGTCCTTTGTCGTCATCGCGCTCGGCGTGAACCCGACCCAGGCGCTGGTGGTCAGCCAGGTCGTGCTCAGCCTGTTGCTGCCGCTGCCGATGGTGGCGCTGCTCGTCCTCGTCCGCCGTGCCGATGTGATGGGCGCGTTTCGGCCGGGCGCGGTGCTCTTTGCCATTTCCGTGGGCGCCGGGGTGGCTATTCTGGTGCTGAATGCGGTGCTGATCCTGCAGACATTCGGCGTCCCGCTGCCTCTGGTCGGTTGACACTGCCTCCAGCGCCCGCGACCTTGGGCGCGCGGAACGGAGGCGCCGATGTCCCCTGCAATGCTGCCGCGTGAACGCTTGCCCTATTCGGCGATCGTCGATCGTCCACCCCTGCGCCTGCCGGATGGCCTGCGGCTGGTGATCTGGCCGATCGTCAATCTCGAGGTCTGGGACATCGGCCGTCCGATGGCGCGGCAGGTTCTGCCGGCGCCGACCGGGCAGACGCTGCTGCCGGACGTGCCGAACTGGTCCTGGCACGAATACGGCATGCGCGTCGGAGTCTGGCGCTTCTTCCGCCTGTTCGAGCGCCACGCCATCCGCCCGACCCTGTCGATCAATGCCCGCGTTTGCGAGGACTATGCCAGGGTCGCGGAGCAGGCCCGGATGCAGGGCTGGGAATTCATGGCGCACGCTTACGACCAGGGGCCGATCCATAAGGTCGAAGATCAGCGCGGCATGATTCACCGCTCGCTGGAGATCATCGCGCGTTTCACCGGCCACCGCCCGCTCGGATGGCTCGGCCCGGGCCTCACCCAGACCTATGAGACCCCCGATCTGCTGGCCGAGGCCGGACTGCGCTACATCGCCGACTGGGTCCACGATGATGAGCCGACGACCATCGCCACCGCGCACGGCAATCTGGTGACGCTGCCCTATACGGTTGAGCTGAACGATATCCCGATGATGCTGGTCCAGCACCACGAGAGCGACTATCTGCTCCGCCGCACCATCGACCAGTTCGACCGACTCTATGAGGAGGGAAAGGAGCGGGCGAAGATCCTGTCGTTCGCCATTCACCCCTATATTTCCGGCCAGCCGCACCGAATCCGGTATCTCGAGGCGCTGCTGGACTACGCGCGCCGGTTCGAGGGCGTCGCCTTCTGGACCGGCGCCGAGATTCTGGAGTGGTATCTCGGCGCCGGCGGTTGAGTGCGGCTCAGCCTTTTGCCTCGCGCCGCCGTGCGGTGAGGATCCACTCGGTATAGCCGTTGGCCTGCACCCGACCCTTGAACACGAGGTCGCATGCGGCCTTGAACGCCACCCCGTCGAAGCCCGGTGCCATCGGGCGATAGGCGGGGTCGCCGGCATTCTGCCGGTCCACTACCGCTGCCATGCGCTGCATGGTCGCCATCACCTGCGCCTCGGACACGATCCCATGGTGCAGCCAGTTGGCGATGTGCTGGCTGGAGATCCGCAATGTTGCCCGGTCCTCCATCAGCCCGACATCATGGATGTCGGGCACTTTCGAGCAGCCGACGCCTTGGTCGATCCAGCGCACGACATAACCAAGGATGCCCTGCGCGTTGTTATCCAGCTCCTGTTGCACGTCCGCGGGCGACCAGTTCGGCCGGTCGGCAACCGGGATGGTGAGCAGCGGGCCGAGCGGCGTCGGCGCGCGTGTCGCCAGTTCGGTCTGCCGGGCGGCGACATCCACCATGTGGTAGTGCAGCGCATGCAGCGTGGCGGCGGTGGGCGAGGGCACCCAGGCGGTATTGGCGCCGGCGCGTGGATGGCCGATCTTCTGCTCCAGCATCTCGGCCATACGGTCCGGCGCCGCCCACATTCCCTTGCCGATCTGCGCCCGACCGCGCAGCCCGCAGGCGAGGCCGATATCGACATTGCGGTCTTCGTAGGCGCGGATCCAGGCGGTGCTGCGCATGTCGCCTTTGCGGATCATCGGCCCGGCTTCCATCGACGTGTGCATCTCGTCGCCGGTGCGGTCGAGAAAGCCGGTGTTGATGAACACCACCCGCTCCCGCGCAGCGGCGATGCACGCCTTGAGGTTGGCGCTGGTCCGCCGTTCCTCGTCCATGATGCCCATTTTCAGGGTATTGGGCGCCATGCCGAGAATCGTCTCGACGCGGGTGAAAATCTCGCCGGCGAAGGCGACCTCCTCGGGCCCGTGCATCTTCGGTTTGACGATGTAGACCGAACCCGTCCGGCTGTTGCGAATCCGCCCCTCACCGCGGAGATCGTGCAGCGCGATCAGGGCGGTGATCGCGGCATCCAGCATCCCTTCCGGGATCTCCTGGCCAGCCGCGTCGTGAACCGCGTCCGTGTACATGTGGTGCCCGACATTGCGCACCAGCATGAGGCTGCGGCCCGGCAGGGTCAGTGTGCCGCCGTCCGGCGCGGTGTAGACGCGGTCCTGATTGAGCGCGCGCTCGACCATCCGCCCACCCTTCTCGAACGCCGCCGTGAGGGTGCCGCGCATCAGTCCGAGCCAGTTGCGATAGGCTTCGATCTTGTCGACCGCGTCCACCGTCGCGACCGAGTCCTCGCAGTCCATGATGGTCGTGATCGCGGACTCGATCACCACATCGTCAAGTCCGGCCGGGTCATCGCGCCCGATCGGCCTGGCGCGGTCGATATGAAGCTCCGCGTGCAGACCGTGATGGCGCAGCAGCACCACCCTTGGCGCGCCGGCTTCACCCTGGAAACCCGCGAACTGCGCGGGGTCGGCGAGGCCCGTCACGCCGCCGGCGTGCCTGACCGCCAGCCGGCCGCCAACCACGGCATAGCCCGTCGCCTCGCGGTGGCTGGCTTCGGCGAGAGGGAAACTCTGGTCGAGAAACTGCCGCGCACGGGCGATCACTCGTTCGCCACGGATCTTGTTGTAGCCACCGCCACGCGTCGCGCCGCCCTCCTCGGGGATGGCGTCGGTCCCGTAGAGCGCGTCGTAGAGGCTGCCCCAGCGGGCGTTGGCCGCGTTCAGCGCATAGCGCGCGTTGGTGACCGGGACCACCAGCTGCGGCCCGGCGATTGCGGCGATTTCGGCGTCGACATGCCCAGTGCTGACGCGCACGACATCCGGCTCGGGCTGGAGATAGCCGATCTCGCGCAGAAATCCCTCATAGGCGGCGGCATCGAAGGGCTTACCGCGCCGCTCACGGTGCCACGCGTCGATTTTGGCCTGCAATGAGTCCCGGATCGCCAGCAGCGCCCGGTTCCGCGGCGCGAGATCCCGCACCAGCGCCCCGAAGCCCGCCCAGAAGGCGTCGGCCGAGATGCCGCTGCCCGGGATCGCCTCACGGTTCACGAATTCCAGCAGGCTGGCGGCGACCATGAGACCGCCTACCTGGATCGACTGCTCCGACACGTTACCCTCCATCGCGCTCGGCGCTCTCAATGTCCTTCAAACCGCCGCCTGTCGAGGCCACCGGGCCATCCGTCAGCAGATTTCATCCGGCCATTGCCCACGCTCATCGTTCGCCACGGGCGCGCCAGGCGGCGAATTCGGCCTTCACGGCCGCGTCGGGCGGGTAGGTGCCCGGCAACGCCGCCCCGGCGCCGATCCGCTCCAGCACGAACCGCTCCAGCGCCTCCTGCTCGGCGCCGTCGGCCGCCACGGCATCGGCGAGGCCAGCCGGGATGACCACCACGCCATCGGCGTCGCCGACGATGACGTCGCCGGGGAACACCGCGACACCGCCGCAAGCGATCGGTTCCTGCAAGGCGACGGCGTGGTGGGCGCACAGACTGAGCGGCGCCGCCGGCCCGGCGCAGAACGCGGCGAACCCCATCGCCGCGATCGGGCCCGCATCGCGCAAGGCCCCGTCGCAGACCAGACCGGCTACGCCGCGGCGCGCGAGACGTGTGACCAGGATATCGCCCGCCGCCGCGGCATCCGTCACGCCGCGGCAATCGATGACCAGAACATGCCCGGCCGGGGTGACCTCGATCGCCTTGCGCTGAGGGTGCTCCGGATCGGCCAGCGTCTCCAGCCGGTCGAGGTCCTCGCGCGCGGGGATGGTGCGCAGGGTGAATGCCGGCCCGACCAGCGTGGTTCCGGTCCCGGCCAGAGGGCGCACGCCGCGCATCCAGGTATTGCGCAGGCCACGCTTGAAAAGCTGAGTGGTCAGCGTCGCCGTGCTGACGCCGCGCAGCCGGTCCAGGGTCTCGGGGTGGAGTGTTGTCATGTTTGCCTCCCTTATCGCCGCAGTGCAGTATGGGTGCAGTCTGGGATAGAAGCTGCGGCCAGGGAGAGCTACTCATGAAGATCAGCGCCCGCAACGTCCTCAAGGGGACGATCGTCGAAGTGACCAAGGGCAGCACGACGGCCCATGTCCGCATCAATATCGGTGGCGCCGTGATGACGGCGGCGATCACCAACGAGGCGGTCGACGAGCTGCAGCTTCGCGTCGGCGGCTCGGCGACCGCCCTGATCAAGGCGTCCGACGTCCTGGTCGGCGTCGAGGACTGAGCCCGCGGACCCGCGGCTGAGAGGGAGCCGCACAACCGGCTTCCTCTGCTCGCGGTTTCGGGCTAGACCGTCCGCCAGCAGGACCCGTAGCTCAGCTGGATAGAGCGTCGCCCTCCGAAGGCGAAGGTCGCACGTTCGAATCGTGTCGGGTCCGCCAATCCTCGCAGCGCATTGGCCCGAGCGGCGGGCCGTGAGAGAGCCCTTCGGGCCCGCGAGGCCGGGGGCCGAGCGGATGGTGTCGGATTGGTACGTCACCCCCGCCGCAGCGTGGCACGGAGTGCCGGCAAGGGCCGGCTGTTCACCACATCGGCGGCCGTGATCCAGCCCCGCCGTGCCTGATCGATCCCGTACTGCAGCAGCCCGAGCTCGGCGGTGCTGTGTGCGTCGGTCGAGATCGCCAGCTTGACGCCGATCTCCTTCGCCAGCCGGCAATGCGCGTCGTCCAGGTCGAGCCGCTCGGGCTGGGCGTTCACCTCGAGGCAGCAGTTGCGCTCCCGGGCCGCGCGCATCACCCGTTCCATGTCCAGCGCATAGGCCGGCCGCCGGCCGATCATTCTGCCGGTGGGATGGGCAAGAATCGTCACGAACCGGTTGTCCATCGCGCGCAGTATCCGCTCGGTCTGCCGTTCGGGCGGCAGCTCGAAGTGCGACCGGATCGCCGCGATGACCAGGTCGAGCCGCGAAAGGATATCGTCCGGCAGATCCAGCCTTCCATCCTCGAGGATGTCCACCTCGATTCCGGCGAGCACCGTGAAGTCGCGCAGGGTGGTGTTCAGCGTCGCGATCGCGGCGATCTGCCGTGCCAGGCGGTCCGGGTCGAGCCCCCGTGCCATGCCGAGGCTCCGGCTATGGTCGGTCACCGCGATATAGGCGTGCCCCAGGGCCTGCGCCGCCGCGGCCATCGTCGCCAGCCTGGCCCCCCCGTCACTGGTATCGGTATGCACATGGAGGTCGCCGCGGAGATCGCTGAGCGCGACCAGCCGCGGCAACCGCCCCGTCTCCGCTGCCTCGATTTCGCCCTCGCCCTCGCGCAGTTCCGGCGGGATGCAGGCCAGCCCGAGCGCGCCATAGAGTTCGGCCTCGGTTCGTCCGGCGATGCCGCGGCGACCGGAGAACAGACCATATTCGTTCAGCTTGAGCCCACGTGCGAGGGCGCGGCGCCGCAGCGCGATGCTGTGCGCGCGCGAGCCGGTGAAATAGCATAGCGCGGCGCCGAAGCTCGCCTCGGGCACGACCCGCAGATCGACCTGCAATCCGCCGCGCAGACGGACCGTTGCCCGGGTCGGGCCCCGTTCGATCACGCGGGCCACATCCGCATAGGCGACGAACCGATCCATGATCGGTCCGGCGACCGCCGCTTCGGCGACGATATCCAGATCGCCGACCGTCTCCCGCCGCCGGCGCAGGCTGCCGGCGAGTGCGGCTTGCCCGATGCCTGGTGCGCCGCGGAGCCAGGCGAGCAGAGGCGTCGCGACCTGCTCGGCGAGGTCCAGCCGGACGCGCGGCTGCTGCAGCGCGCCTTCGGCGAGGCCGCGAAGGATGGTCTTCTCGAGGCCGGGCCCGAAGCCGGGGACGGTGCGCACTGTCCCCGCCCGGGCCGCGGCGGCCAATGTCTCGGGCGAGTCGATGCCGAGTGCGGTGTGCAGCGCGTGGACCCGCTTCGGGCCGAGACCGGGCACGGCGAGCAGCGCCGCGATGCCAGGCGGAAGCGCGCGCTCGAGCTTCGTGAGCTGTGGCAGCTCACCGCCGCGGGCCAGGGTGGCGATTTTCGCGGCGAGATCGGGACCGATGCCGGGCAGCGCATCAAGGTTCTCGCCGGCCGCCAGCATGTCGGTGACGGCGCGCGGCAATCCCTGGACGACCCGTGCGGCGCGGCGATAGGCTCGTACCCGGAACGGGTTGGCGCCTTCGATGTCGAGCAGGTCAGCCAGCTTGTTCAGGTCCGCAGCGATCTCGGCGTTTACCATCGGCATCGGCGCCTCCGGCCGCATCGCCCGCTTTCCTCCCACCGGCGCCGGTGGGCCTTGATTTGGGTCAATGGGGGCGGCAGCGCATGCCTATATACACGAGACAAGACGCATTCGACGGCGTCCGCCCGGCAAACGC
The DNA here is from genome assembly GCA_021815825.1 of Pseudomonadota bacterium. Classification (GTDB taxonomy): domain Bacteria; phylum Pseudomonadota; class Alphaproteobacteria; order Acetobacterales; family Acetobacteraceae; genus JAJZVV01. The sequence goes on along the minus strand of JAKAZO010000040.1, from coordinate 9,327 downwards.
AGCACGTCCCGGCTTCCGCGGCATCACGGGCATGGCGCCGGACCCGCAACCGCGAGGAGGTTCGCCATGCAAGTCCCAGTGCAGATTTCGTTCCGCCACATGGACCCGGACTCGTCAGCGCGGACGCAGGTGGAACAGCGCTTGGCCGAACTCGAGCAGTACCACGACCGGATCACCGCCTGCCATGTCGTAGTCGAGGCGGCGCACCGTCACCACCGGCAGGGAAAGCTGTTCCAGGTCAAGATCGACCTCACCGTTCCGGGGCGGACGATCGCGGTGGGCCGCGATCCGGCCGAGCACCACGCCCACGAGGACGCGCATGTCGCCATCCGCGATGCGTTCGACGCGGTGCGGCGGCGGCTGGAGGACCACGTCCGCCGTGCTCGCGGCGAGGAGAAGACCCACGCGCCGCCGCAGATCGGCCGCATTGCCCGGGTGTTCCCGGAGCGTGGCTATGCCTTCCTGACCACAGCGGATGGCGAAGAGGTCTATGTCCACGCCAACAGCGTCGCCGAGGGCGGGTTCGCAGCGCTGCATCCCGGCGACAAGGTGCGCTATGTGCTGGCGCCCGATCCGGGAGAGAAGGGCCCGCAGGCCAGTACGGTCGTGCCGCTGGCGGGCTGAGGCCGCAGCGCGCGAGGGGGAAGCGCGCTACGGCCGCCGGTGACGGAGGAGAGCGATGGCGCCCGAAGCACACTGCATGGCGGCTGCGCCGCCCGCGCGCGGAGTGCTGCTGACGGATCTCTCTCAGCTGGCCATGCTCTCCGGCTTCAGGAATGCGTCGAGGAATTTCTGCATCATCACGCTAGATTCAATATGTTAGTGGCCCACTTGCCCCCGAAATTCGCATGCGAATTTCGGGGGCGGGACTCGAGAGACAAGGGGTTGCAAGCGATGCAGGAGCGCCCGCCATTTCCATTGTTTCCGCTGTCGCCGCCGTGATCGGCGGGTCGCCCGTCGACGCGACCTGGCGCCAGCGGGAGACGGTGGCGTTCCTCGCCAATCCGGCGAGCTATGGGAACGGACGTGACGCGGTGACGCAGGTTGCCACCCATTGCTCCATCGTGTTCCTGGTCGGTGAGCGGGCATACAAGCTCAAGCGGGCGATCCGCTTCGGCCTCGCCGACTACACGACCCGTGCCTTGCGCGCGCGCGCCTGCCGCGCCGAGTTGCTTCTCAACCGCCGGACCGCGCCGGAACTCTACCGCGACGTTTGCGCCATCGTGCGGAGCGCGGATGGCACCCTTCGCTTCGACGGCCCAGGCGAGATGGTCGATACCGTTGTGGTGATGCGTCGGTTCGCGGAAGCGGACCAGTTCGACCGGATGGCGGACGAGGCGCGTCTGCGTCTGGAGTTGCTTCGTGCGCTTGGCCATCTCGTGGCGCGCTTCCATCTTTCGGTGCCCCCCAGCCGCGGCTTTGGCGGCGCGCACGGGCTGCGCGCCGCCGTTGAGGAGAACCATCGCGAGCTGCTTCGGGTTGCGGATCCGCTGCGCGCGCCGGCTTTGCCGGTGCTGCGCGGACGTACTCTGGCGGCGCTGGCGGCGCTGGCGCCCGTGCTCGAGCGTCGCCGCGACGCGGGCGAGGTGCGGCGCGGGCACGGCGATCTGCGGCTTGCCAATATCTGTCTCTTCCAAGGTCGGATCACGCTCTTCGACTGTCTGGAGTTCGACGAGACACTCGGGACCGTCGACAGGCTGTACGACCTCGCGTTTCTGCTGATGGACCTGCACATGCGCGCGCCGGCCCTGGCCGCGCCGGTCTGGGCGAGCTACCAGCAAATCGCCGCCGATTCAGGGGCGCACCCGGTGCTCGGGCTGTTCCTGTCGGTTCGCGCCGCGACGCGATGTTACGCGCTGGCGGGCAAGGCGATGCGCGAAACGACCCCCGACCTGGCCGAGCGAAGGATGGCAGACGCACGGCGGCATCTCGCCGCGGCTCATTGCTTCCTGCGCCGGCCGCCAGCGTGGCTCGACGAGCCCCGCAGGGTCGGCATCCGTGCCCGGCAAAGCCACCAGAAGCAAACGAGTCTGGAGTGGCTTATCGGATGACTGGTCGGGGTCTGCCTTGGCGCGGTTACGTTGACCCATGTCAACGCCGCGCGCCGCGATCGTGGTAGAAGAAACGCAGTACGGAAGGCTCACCATGCTGTTCATCGACCGGTTCGACGCCGGCCGGCGTCTGGCGGCCAAGCTGGCCCATGTGCGTGGGCGGAACGCGGTGGTGTTGGCGCTGCCGCGCGGCGGGGTACCGGTCGGCTACGAGATCGCGCGGCTGCTGGATGTACCGCTCGATCTCGTTCTGGTACGCAAGATCGGCGCACCGGGGCAGCCGGAATTGGCAATCGGCGCCGTCGCGGAGGGCGATCCGCCGGAACTGGTTGTCGACGAGCGGCTGCTCGCCGCCCTGGCGGTTCCGGCTGATTATCTCGAAGCTGCACAGAAGCGGGCGCTGGACGAGATCCGTCGTCGCCGTGCTGTGTATCTGGGAGGCCGCTCTCGTGCGCCGCTGCGGGGGCGGGTGACGATCCTGGTGGATGACGGCATCGCGACCGGGGCAACCATGCTCGCCGCCATGCGCGCGGTCCGTCGGCAGGCGCCGCACCGTATCGTTCTGGCGGTGCCCGTCGCCGCACCGGAAAGCCTGCGGCATCTGGGCGGTGAGGCCGACGAGACGATTTGCCTGCAGACGCCCTTGGAGTTCGCAGCCGTGGGACAGTTCTATCGTGCCTTTCCGCAATTGTCCGACCCGGAGGTGACGGATCTGCTCGATCGGGCCGTGCGCTTCGGTGGTGGGCCCAGCTCGGAGGCTGCGCCGTGAGCGGGCGTCCGCTCGCGCTGTTCGGCATGCAGGCGAGCCGCGCCTACGCGGAATCGGTGGCCAGGGCGCTGGAAGCCCCGCTCGCTCCGCATGAGGAGCGCAGCTTCGAGGACGGTGAGCATAAATCCCGCCCGCTGCAGGACGTGCGCGGTCACGATGCGTTCGTGGTCCATGCGCTGCACGGCGATGCCGAACAGGTCGCTGCCGAAAAATTGTGCCGGTTGCTGTTCTTCTGTGGTGCGCTGAAGGACGCTGGTGCCGAGCGCGTGACGGCCGTGATCCCGTATCTCTGCTACGCCCGAAAGGATCGCCGCACGAAACCGAACGATCCGATTACGACCCGCTACATCGCCGCCATGTTCGAAGCGGTGGGCATCGACCAGGTGATCGCGGTCGAAGTGCACAACCTGGCTGCGTTCGAGAATGCTTTCCGTGTGCCGACGCGGCACCTCGAAAGCGCGCAGCTGTTCGCGACTTATTTCGCCGTGTTGCTCGGCGATGCGGACGTGGTGGCTGTGTCGCCGGATGCCGGCGGCGCGAAGCGGGCGGAGCAATTCCGCGCCGCCCTGGAAGAGCGCACCGGGCGCCCGGTGAACAGCGCCTACATGGAGAAGTTCCGCAGCGCTGGCGTGCTCAGCGGCGGGAGGTTGGTGGGTGAGGTGCGCGGCCGAACGGCGGTGATCGTGGACGATCTGATCAGCACCGGTACCACGCTCGTGCGCGCTGCGCGCGCCTGCCGTGCCGCCGGCGCTGATCGCGTCTTTGCCGCCGCCGCGCACGGACTGTTCGTGGGTGGCGCGCCTGAGTTGCTGGACCTGCCGGAGTTGGAGCGCATCGTCACCCTCGACACCGTACCGCCATTCCGTGTCTCGCCCGAGCGGGCGGCCCGCAGGTTGACGGTGCTGGGTTCCGGCATGCCGATCGCGCGGATGATCGCGGAGTGTCGCCTTGGATGATGACGACGCGTGCGTCGCGCGGCTTCGGTCACGCGCTCGTCTGCTTTTGGATCACGACCGCCCGATCTGATCACTGCACCGGGTTGAAGCTACTCTAAGGCACGGTCCGCCGTGATGGACTGATCATGTCGGAGACTGCTCCAGCGCGTGATAACCGTAGGTGGACTCGCCGCAGGTCTGAAACACGCGATCGAACAGAGAGCTAGAGTGGGATGGCTGAGCGAACGCGATGTCATCCCGCTCCAGTGTCGCGCCCGCGAAATTCGCGTGCCAATTTCGGGGTAATCGGGCCACGAACATATCGAATCTGGTGTGATTCAGATTTGGAAATTCCTACGGGAATCGCTGAATCATCACTCTAGCCTCAGGGAGCCACGCTCCCGGTGTTGAGCAGTTCGCCGAGGAGCCGGTTTGGGAACCGGCGCTTCTGTACGATCGCGTAGAAGCGTTCGGTGACCTCCGGAATGCGGCAGTGCTCGATGAGGGTCCCGTTCCTGAGTTCGTCGCGCACGACGATGGGTGGTACGAGGGTGACGCCCTCGCGCTCGCGGGCGAGAAGCCGAAGCATCGCCATGTCGTCGACCTCGGCGAGAACGATCGGCCTCACGCCGGCAAGCTCCAGCACCCGGTCGAACGCCACCCGGATATCACTGTCGAGGCTGGGCAGAAGCACAGGGTCGGTGCGCAGGTCCTCCGGGAAGCGGAATTTTCTTCTTTGCGGCCTGGGGCGGCCGACCAGGCTCACCGGCTGCTCGTTGAGCAGGTGATTGCGCAGCGATGAGCGGGCGTCCCGAGGTGCTGCGCTGTTCGCCAGTACCACGTCAACCGCGTGGGCTTCCAGCTGCGCCAACAGGTCGCGGATGTTGCCCGATCGAACCACGAGCTCCACGTCCGGCCGCCCGACCAATGGGCGCAGGAATTCGAGCTGGAAATTGCGCGACAGTGTCGTCAGCGCTCCCACCCGGAGAATCTGCCGGCTGGCCAATGGCTGTCCGCGCAGGGTGCTCATCAGCTCCTTGCCGGCTTCGAACACGGTATCGGCATAGTCGAGCGCGATCTGGCCCGCCTCGGTGAGCACGAGTTTCCTGCCCACGCGTGAGAAGAGCGGATGGCCGATCTGATGCTCCAGCTTCTGGATCTGCACCGACAGCGCGGACTGCGACAGGTTCATGCGCTCGGCGGCCCGCGTGAGGCTTCCCACGCGGGCGACCGTCCAGAAATAGCGGAGGTGGTTGTAGTTCAGGTCTCTCATACCGTTCGTTTAAAACGAACGATATCACCGAAACAATGAATTTCTCATGCGTCATCGGCTCCGGTACGAAATCGCCCCGAACGCGGTCGTGGGTCGAAGGGGAGCATCCGGTGCCAATCGATTTCTTGCCTTTGCTGGCGCCCGCCGCGCTGGCCGCCGGCGGGGCGGCGAGCGCGGCCGGCAGCTTCCTGAACAGGGGGTGCCGACCGGCGCGTCTGCCCAAAATCGCCGAGGCCGCCGCGCTCCTGGCTTGTATCTCGGCGATCGTCTCGTCTGCCGGACTGGTGTTCGCCGAACCCGCCGTCAGCCCGCTGATCGGGATCCACGGTGTGGGCCTGTCGGTTCGGTTGGACACCGTCAGCGCTGTGATGCTGTTGCTGGTTACGTTCGTTGGCTGGGTCGTGCTTCGGTATTCCGGGGTCTATCTGGATGGCGAGCCCCGTCAGGGGGCCTTCACCGGGTGGCTGTGCCTGACGCTCACCTCAGTGTTGCTGCTCGTCGCCGCGGGAAACCTCGTCCAGATTGTCCTCGCCTGGATCGCCACCAGCCTGTTCCTGCATCGGCTGCTGTTGTTCTACCCTGATCGTATCGCGGCGCAGCGTGCGGCGCGCAAGAAATTCATCACCGCGCGTATCGGGGACGCCGCCCTGATCGCCGCCGCCGGTCTCCTGGTGGCGGCCTACGGAACCGCAGACATCGGAGTGATCCTGGGCGCCGCGCGCACCGGCGGTGGCGGCACCTTGGCGGCTGGAGCGGCCGGGCTTCTGGCGCTCGCGGCGCTGCTCAAGTCGGCCCAGTTTCCGACCCATGGCTGGCTCACCGAGGTTATGGAGACGCCGACCCCGGTCTCGGCTCTCCTCCACGCAGGGGTCATCAATGCCGGCGGCTTTCTGCTGATCCGCTTCGCCGACGTCATGCTGCTGGCCCCGGGCGTGCTCGCCGCGCTGGTCATGATCGGCGGCCTCACGGCACTGTTCGGCAGTCTGGTCATGCTGACACAGCCAGCGGTGAAAAACGCGCTCGCCTGGTCCACCGTCGCCCAGATGGGATTCATGATCCTCGAGTGCGGGCTTGCGCTGTTTCCCCTGGCGCTGCTCCATATCGTTGCGCACTCGCTCTACAAGGCTCATTCCTTCCTGGCTTCTGGCGGCGCCGTCGAACGGGTCGCCGCGATCCGCAGGCCGGGCCCGGTCGCCATTCCGCGGGCCGGCGCCGTGGCCCGCGCATTTGCAGCGGCGCTTGCCATCTACGGGGTCGTTGGCCTCTGCTTCGGCCTCGCGCACAAGTCGCCACAGGCGATCGCGCTCGGCGCCATTCTGATCTTCGGTGTGGCCTACATGCTGGCGCAAGGGTTCGCCGAAGCGGCGCCCAGACCGCTCGGCCGGCGGACCGCCCTCTACGCCTTGGCGACCACGGCCGGCTATTTCGCGCTGCAGACGGCAGCGACATCGATCACCGCTGGCGTCCTGCCGGCCACGCCCGCGCCGGGGCCGCTTGAATGGGCCTTGATCGTGCTCGCGGTCATCAGCTTCGGCCTCGTCGCGATCGTGCAGGCCATGTTCCCACTCTGGGCCTACCACCCTGCCGCGGCTGGCCTGCGGGTGCATCTGTCGAATGGCTTCTACGCCAACGCGGCCTTTGACCGGCTGATCGGCGGATGGTCGATCGGCGCCGCGCCCTGATCTTTCCGGAGTTCCGAAGAATGTCCCCTTCGTTTTCCGCGGCGCCGGCCGATCTCCAAGCCCTCGAGACCAAAGCGGACCGCGCGGCACGCGCCATCCCGCCGCTCTGGCCTCTGGCATCCAGCGTCGCCGTCAATCCGTTCCTGGGTCAGGCGGGCGAGACTCTCGCACAAGCCGGCGCGCGCCTGGCGCGGGTCGCCGGGATCGCCGTGACGATGCCGCGGCACTGGTTTCGGGAGAGGCTCGCGACCGGCTCGTTGTCGGACCAGGATCTCCTGAACGCCTGGGCACGCGCGCCGGTTCAACTCAGGCCGGCGGACCTGGCCGCCTTGAAGGCCGCCGCGGCGCGGGACCCCTCGCGGCCGCGTGCGCTCCCCACCATCGCAGACCTCGCCGCCGAGGCCTCCGGCGTCGATTGGCCAGGCCTGATCGCCGACCGGGTTGGCGCCTGGGCGGCGGGGTATTTCGACCAGGGCCAGGCACTCTGGGCGGCGCCGCGGGGCAAGAGTGCCTACGCCGCCTGGCGGGCCGTCGCGACGCACGACCTGACCCCGGAAATCGCCGGTCTGGCTGGGTTCGCCTTGCACGTTTCGGAGGCGCCGGAGAGCGCCGTTGCGGTCATCGCCCGGGTCGCGGGCCGTCTCGGCCTCAGCGAGGACGCCATGGAGACCTATTTCCACCAGTTGCTCATGACGCTGGGTGGCTGGGCGCAATACGCCCGCTACGAACTCTGGCAAGCCGAGCTGGCCGGCGGAACGGATGAGACGATCAGGGGCCTCCTCGCGATCCGCCTGCTCTGGGAGGAGGCTCTGTTCAAACGCTACGGCGCGCGGATCGCCGACGGGTGGGCGCGGGTGCGCGCGCAGCATGCGGCGCCGGTCGAGCCGACGCCGGACCTCGTGGCCGACGCAATCCTACAGGAGGCGGCCGAACGCGCGGCCCAGCGGGCATTGGCGACGACGCTGGCGCGACCGGCCGCGCAGCCCCTCGGCGATCGTCCCGCCCTCCAAGCCACATTTTGCATCGACGTGCGGTCGGAGGTGTTTCGACGCGCCCTGGAGAGCGTGAGCCCTCAGATCCAGACGCTCGGTTTCGCCGGCTTCTTCGGTGTCGCCACGTCCCACCGGCGGTTCGCCTCCGATATCGAGGAACGCCGCTTGCCCGTCCTGTTGAACCCGACAGTGAAGTCCTGCTCGGGCCGACCCGGAGACCCGACGGCGGACCGCTCGGCGCGGTTCAAAGCGCGGGCGCAGCGTGCGTGGGGCCGGTTCAAGCTTGCGGCCGTGTCCTCCTTCGCCTTCGTCGAGGCGACCGGCCCGATCTATGCCGGCCGGCTCGTGAGCGATGCGCTGGGACGGCACGGGACGCCCGCGCCGAACGAGCCCGCGCCGCGCCTCGACCCGGCGCTCGATCTCCCGACGCGAACCCGGGCCGCCGAGACCGTTCTGCGTGCGATGTCATTGACCGGTGGATTCGCGCGGCTGGTCCTGCTGGCAGGGCATGGCGCCAATGTCGTCAACAATCCTCACGCCAGCGCGCTCCATTGCGGCGCCTGTGGCGGCTATTCGGGTGAGGTCAACGCGCGCCTCCTGGCGGCGCTTCTGAACGATCCGGAGGTGAGGGCGGGGCTCGCGCTGAACGGGATCGCCATCCCCGCCGACACCCTGTTCCTGGCCGGGCTGCACGACACGACGACGGATCAGATGACCGTCTATGCCGAAGATCACCCCTCAGCCACCCACCAGGCGGATATCACGGCGGCCAAGGATTGGCTGGCGCTGGCCGGTAAAATCGCCCGGACCGAGCGCGCGCTGCGGCTGCCACGGGCCGGGAAGGAGAGCGCCATCCCGAAGCGGAGCCGCGACTGGGCCGAGACGCGGCCGGAATGGGGGCTTGTTGGTTGCACAGCGTTCATCGCCGCGCCGCGGCGGCGCACGGCCGGAAAGGACCTCGAAGGACGCGCCTTTCTGCACGACTATGATTGGAGGCAGGACCGAAGCTTCAGTGTGCTCGAACTCATCCTGACCGCCCCGGTTGTGGTGGCGAGTTGGATCAGCCTCCAATATTACGGGTCGACCGTCGCGCCTGAGGTGTTCGGCGGCGGCAACAAGCTTCTGCATAACGTCACCGGCGGGATCGGCGTGGTGGAGGGTAACGGCGGCCTTCTGCGCGGCGGCCTCCCCTGGCAGTCTGTGCACGACGGCGAGCAGTTCGCGCATGAGCCGCTGCGCCTGTCGGTCTGTATCGAGGCGCCCCGCCAGGCGATGACGGACATCCTGAGCCGCCATGAACCGGTGCGCGCCCTGTTCGACAATTGCTGGCTGCACTTGTTCGCCCTCGATGAGGAGGGGCGCATGGCTTGGCGCTATGCTGGCGACCTTGAATGGACCGCAATGGACCAGGTCCCCACCGACCGGCCGCCACTGCAAGTGTTGGCGGCCGTTTGAGCAAAAAGCTGCTGACGAAGTCCGGTAGAGGGGGCTGCGACCCTGGCGGATGGGGTGGGATTCGAACCCACGAACCCTTGCGGGTTGGCGGTTTTCAAGACCGCTGCCTTCAGCCGCTCGGCCACCCATCCGCGCTGGTGACACTTCCGATCAGCGCGGCGTGAGCACCA
>JAKAZO010000119.1 GCA_021815825.1 Pseudomonadota bacterium | reverse complement strand
GCCCCGGCGGAGGCGATCACCGCCAGCGCAGCCCAGGCCAGCGGATATTGCACGGCGGAGGCGGCGAAGCCGAGCGGGGCCAGCGAACGCACGGTGCGCGCCCAGCGCAGCTCGTGGCGCAGCAGCGCGCGCAGGGTGGTCTCCGGCACCGTCGTCGCCGGCAGGCTGGGCGCCAGCGCGACGGCGAGGCCGCGGGCGGCGATGAGCTGACCGAGCACCGCGTCGTCGGCGAGGTGATCGACGAGCGCCGGAAAGCCGCCGATGGAAGCCAGCGTCTCTCGCCGCAGCGCCATGGTGGCGCCGAAACAATCGTGTCGGCCGAGGGCGCGGGCGAGCAGCGCGCCGGGGAGGAAGCCGTGGGTGATGTGGCTGGCGCCGAGCCGCGCGGCGAGGGAGCGGTTCGCGGGCCGGGCGGTGTAGAGCGTCGTGGCGAGCCCGGTGCCCGGGTTGCAGAGCGTGGTGACGACGCGGCGCAGATGGTCCGCCGGGGCGTGCATGTCGGCATCCGCGATCACCAGGATATCGTGGCGCGCGGCGGGCAGCATGTTGATGAGGTTGCCGACCTTGCCGTTGCTGCCGTGCCTCGCCGGGTCGATGACCAGGGTCAGGTCGCGGTCCGGGAAGCGGCGCTGCAGCCGCGCGACCACGGCGACGGCGGGATCGGCGGCGCCGTGCACGCCGAAGACGATCTGCATCGCCGGGTAGTCCTGGGCGCAGAACGAGGCCAGCGCCTCCTCCAGCAGCGGCTCCTCGCCGTAGAGCGGCTTGAGCACGCTCACCGGGGGCAGGAGGGGGGCGAGCGGCGGCGCGGCGAGAGAATGGGCGAAGCGGCGGGCGGCGAACCAGCCGGCCAGCACATTGCCGACCCCGATCAGGCTGAGCGCGGCGGCGAGGATGGCGAGCGTCGCCATCGCGGTCAGGCCGGCGTGCCGCCCGCGAGATCGGCGGTTTTCTTGTTCAGGGTGCGGATCAGCGCCGGGGCGCCGCCGGCGGCGAGCGTGGTGCGGAAATCCGAGCGCTGCAGGGCGACGCGGCTGATCGAGCCGTCCAGCAGCACGTCCACCGCCTTCCACGCGCCCTGCACCTGGCGCATGACATAGTCGATCCGCGCCGGATCGCCGTCCTTCGGCACGATGCGGGTGGCCACCACGAGGTCCGCTCCGACCGCGCGCTGCTCGGGCAGCACCTCGAAGCGCTGGCCGTCATAGCCCTCGAAATTGGCGGCGTAGCTGGCCAGGGTGAAGGCGGTGAAGGCGGTGAGCAGGGCCTTCTGGTCGTCGGGTGAGAATTCGGCCCAGCGCGACCCGACCGAGGTGCGCAGGATGCCGGGCAGGTCGAAGGCGCCCTCGACCGCCGGCGCGAGCAGAGTGACGCGCTTGGCGAAGGATTCGCTCTTCCCCGCCTTCATCGCCGCCAGCAGCGCATCGTTCAGGGCCTTGATCGGCGCCGTGGCGGCCGGTTCGTCCGCCCGTGCCGCCACCAGCGCTGGGGCGAGCAGCAGCAGCGCCAGGACCCCGCGCCGGCCCGGACGCGCCATCATGCCGGCACGACCTGCGCCAGGTTCCGCCCGAGCGCGCCGAGGACCGTCTCCACGATGTCTCTGGCCGAGAGCCCGGCATCGGCGATCTGGCGGGCATGGGAGTCGTGGTCGATGAAGCGGTCCGGCAGTGTCATCGGCCGCAGCTTCAGCCCGTGGTCGAGCAGGCCGCGCCGGGCGAGGTGCTGCATGACGTGGCTGGCGAAGCCGCCGACCGAACCCTCCTCGACGATGACCAGCACCTCGTGGTGGCGGGCGAGCTGCTCGATCAGGTCGGTGTCCAGCGGCTTGGCGAAGCGGGCATCGGCGACGGTCGCCGGCAGGCCGCGGGCGGCGAGATCTTCGGCGGCGCGCAGCGCGTCGGCGAGCCGCGTGCCGAGCGAGAGAATCGCCACCGCGCCGCCCTCGCGCAGCACGCGGCCACGCCCGATCGGGAGAATCTCGCCCTTCGCCGGCAGCGCCACGCCGGTGCCCTCGCCGCGCGGGTAGCGGAAGGCGGAGGGGCGGTCGTCGATCGCGGCGGCGGTGGCGACCATGTGCTTCAGCTCCGCCTCGTCGGCCGGCGCCATCAGCACGAAGCCGGGCAGGCAGCCGAGATAGGCGAGGTCGAAGCTGCCGGCGTGGGTCGCGCCGTCCGCGCCGACCAGCCCGGCGCGGTCGATGGCGAAGCGCACCGGCAGGGACTGGATGGCGACGTCGTGCACCACCTGGTCGTAGCCGCGCTGCAGGAAGGTGGAATAGATGGCGCAGAACGGCTTCAGCCCCTCGGTCGCCATGCCGGCGGCGAAGGTGACGGCGTGCTGCTCGGCGATGCCGACATCGAAGCAGCGCTCGGGAAAGCGGGCGGCGAACTTGTCGAGGCCGGTGCCCGAGGGCATCGCCGCGTTGATGGCGACGATGCGCCGGTCCGCCTCCGCCTCGGCGATCAGCGACTCGGCGAACACCTTGGTGTAGGAGGGCGGACCCGGCGGCGCCTTGGCCTGCTCGCCGGTGACGACGTTGAACTTGGCGACGCCGTGATACTTGTCCGCCGCCGCCTCGGCCGGGGCGTAGCCCTTGCCCTTCTTGGTGATGACATGGAGCAGGATCGGCCCGCGCTCCTCGGCCTCGCGCACGTTGCGCAGCACCGGCAGCAGATGGTCCAGATTGTGCCCGTCCACCGGGCCGACATAGTAGAAGCCCAGCTCCTCGAACAGCGTGCCGCCGGTGAGGATGCCGCGGGCGAACTCCTCCGCCCGCCGTGCCGTGCGCTCGATGCCCTTGGGGAACATCCGCGCCATCCGCCCGGCGAGCTCGCGCAGCGAGAGGAAGCTGCGCGAGGACATCAGCCGCGAGAGATAGGCGCTCATGGCGCCGACCGGGGGCGCGATCGACATGTCGTTGTCGTTGAGGATGACGATGAGCTGCGAGTGCCGCGCGCCGGCATTGTTCATCGCCTCGTAGGCCATGCCGGCGCTCATCGCGCCGTCGCCGATCACGGCGATGACGTGGTTGTCGCGCCCGGTCAGGTCGCGCGCCACCGCCATGCCGAGTCCGGCCGAGATCGAGGTCGAGGAATGGGCGGCACCGAACGGATCGTATTCGCTCTCCGCGCGGCGGGTGAAGCCGGAGAGCCCGCCGCCCTGGCGCAGGGTGCGGATGCGGTCGCGCCGCCCGGTGAGGATTTTGTGCGGGTAGGCCTGATGGCCGACATCCCAGATCAGCCGATCCCCCGGCGTGTCGAACACCGCGTGCAGGGCGACGGTGAGCTCGACCACGCCGAGCGATGCGCCGAGATGGCCGCCGGTGACGGAGACCGCGTCGATGGTCTCGGCGCGCAGCTCGTCGGCGAGCTGGCGCAGCTGCTCGGGGGAGAAATTCCGCAGATCCGCCGGGGTTCGCACCCGGTCCAGCAGCGGCGTCACAACTCGCGATCGAGACATCGTCAATAACCCCTGCGTTCGCCGGCCCATCGCCCGCCCTTGCTTGCCGCCGCGCTTCGTCATTTCGCCACTCCCCCGCGCGGTGGGGGCCGCAGCTCGATACTCGGTTGAAGACCCGGCGGCTGAAGACCGGGCGGCTGAAGACCCGGTTGGCCCCGGGGCATGGCACCGGGCTCGCACCGACGCAACCATCGCCCCGACAGACCAGTTTTCGCGCCAACTTCAGCTCATGTCATTACGGCAGTCTGTAAAGATTCTCAGGCTCGATGCAACCGGGCGGAGCAGGGGGGCAACCTCCGGGATGACCAGACTGTTGCTCCCCCGCCACAGGGGCCACCCTGATTGCTGCCCCGCGCGGCAGGCGATGGCCCCGATTGCGGTTGCCGAGGGGGATGGCGCGTGCCATATCCCCAACGCCGGCGCGGGGCGGGGTCTGCGCACGGTCCCGTGATCACCGAGTGAAACCTCTGCTGGAGCAAGGGCATGTTGCGCGTCGTCTTGGCTCAGCCGCGCGGCTTCTGCGCCGGTGTCGAACGGGCGATCGAGATCGTCGAGCGGGCCTTGAAGAAATATGGCCCCCCGATCTACGTGCGCCATGAAATCGTGCATAACCGCCATGTCGTCGAGGACCTGCGCACCCGTGGCGCCGTGTTCGTGGACGAATTGGACGAGATTCCGCCCGGCGCCATCACCGTGTTCAGCGCCCACGGAGTCGCCCAGCGAGTCGAGGAACTGGCCGCCGAGCGCAGCCTGCCGGTGATCGACGCGACCTGCCCGCTGGTGGCCAAGGTGCATGCCGAAGGACGGCGCTATGCCGCGGCCGGGCGCGAAGTCGTGCTCGTGGGACATGCCGGCCATGCGGAGGTCGAGGGCACGATCGGGCGGATTCCGGGGAAGGTCTATCTGGTGCAGACGGTCGCCGATGTCGCCGGCCTCGCCGTGACCGATCCGGCCAAGCTCGCCTACGTGACGCAGACGACGCTGTCGGTGGACGATACGCGCCAGATCATCGCCGCGCTGAAGGCGCGCTTCCCCGAGATCAAGGGGCCGGACGTGCGCGACATCTGCTACGCGACGCAGAACCGGCAGACCGCGGTGCGCGAGCTGGCGCAGCAGGCGGACATGATTCTCGTCGTCGGCAGCCGCAACAGTTCCAATTCCAACCGGCTGCGCGAGATCGGCGCCGAACTCGGCCGGCCGAGCTACCTGATCGAGGATGCCGGAGACCTTCGGCCCGAATGGTTCGCCGGCATCGGCTCCGTCGGGCTCACCGCCGGCGCCTCCGCGCCCGATGCGCTGGTGCAGGACGTCATCGCCGGGCTGCAGCGGATCGGGCCGGTCGAGATCACCACGATGCGGGGGGTGGCGGAGGATGTCAGCTTCCGCCTGCCGCCCGAACTCGCCGACGATTCGCTCGCCGACGAATCGCTGGTCGCCTGAGGAGAGTCGCAGAATGGCCGTGCCGATCCATCAGGCGCTGAAAGTCGGCGCCTACGTCGTCAAGCAGCATCTGCTCGGGCGCAAGCGCTATCCGCTGGTGCTGATGCTGGAGCCGCTGTTCCGCTGCAACCTCGCCTGCGCCGGCTGCGGCAAGATCGATTATCCGGCGCCGATCCTGAACCAGCGCCTCTCGGTCGCCGAGTGCCTCGAAGCGGTGGACGAGTGCGGTGCGCCGGTGGTCGTCATCGCCGGCGGCGAGCCGCTGCTGCACAAGGAGATCGACGAGGTCGTGCGCGGCATCATCGCGCGCCGGAAGTTCGTCATCGTCTGCACCAACGCGCTGCTGCTCGAGAAGAAGCTGCATCTGTTCAAGCCGAACCGCTACTTCACCTGGTCGGTGCATCTCGACGGGCTGCGCGAGGAACACGACAAGTCCGTCTGCCAGGATGGCGTCTACGACCGCGCCGTGGCGGCGATCCGCAAGGTGAAGGACGCCGGATTCCGCACCATCATCAACGCCACGCTGTTCTCCGATGCCGATCCCGCGCGGGTGGCGCAGTTCTTCGATACCGTCACCGACATGGGCATCGACGGCATCAGCGTCTCGCCCGGCTATGCCTATGAGCGCGCGCCGGACCAGGCGCACTTCCTCAACCGCAAGCGCACCAAGGACCTGTTCCGCGGCATTTTCGCGCGCGAGGACCGCAGCAAGCGGCGCTGGGCGTTCAACCAGTCGGCGCTGTTCCTCGATTTCCTCGCCGGCAACCGGTCCTATCACTGCACGCCGTGGGGCAACCCGACGCGAACCTATTTCGGCTGGCAGCGGCCCTGCTACCTGCTCGGCGAAGGCTACGCCAAGAGCTTCAAGGAGCTGATGGAGACGACGGACTGGGACGCCTACGGCACCGGCAACTACGAGAAATGCGCCGACTGCATGGTGCATTCCGGCTACGAGGCGACGGCGGTGGCCGAGGCCGTGCGCAAGCCGTGGGAGCTGCTGAAGGTGGAGCGCAAGGGCGTGCGCACGAGCGGGCCGATGGCGCCGGAAATCCCGCTCGACCGCCAGCGCCCGGCCGAATACGTGTTCAGCCGCCATGTCGAGCAGGCGATGGCGAAGCTAGCCCACGAGAAGCCCGCCACGGAACTCTCGGACGCGGCGGACTAGGCTGCGCCGGGCGCGTGCGGCGTCACGCGCGAGGATGAGCAGCGCCGGCACCTGCCCTGGCTGCGCCAGCACTGCCGCGAGGCTCCGCCGCAGACCGATGCGGCCGTTCCCATCGAGCGCAGTCAGCGCGAGTGCGGGCAGGCCGCGGCCGGCCGGGTCGCAGACCGCGCGGAGGACGGCGAAGGGCAGGCCGTGCCGGGCCGCGGCCTCGGCCAGCGCGCCGCTTTCGAGGTCGATCGCCGCCGCCCCGCTCTCTGCGT
>JAKAZO010000039.1:11957-29596 GCA_021815825.1 Pseudomonadota bacterium | reverse complement strand
GCGGCGCGCAATCCGCCCGCCGCCGCCATCGCTTCGGTGACCGGCGTCTACGCGCGGCTCGCGGCGCTCGAGATGCTGCAATATCCGCTCGCCGCCGCCGGCGCGGGGCTGCTCGGCACGGTCTCGGCCTCGATCTCGGCCAGCGGCATCAGCGTCTCCGTCGGCGGGCCGAGCGGAACCGATGCGTCGGTGCCACGCATGCAGGTGCCGGTGGTGCTGTTCGTCTGGGGGCCGCAGCGCATCGTGCCGGTGCGCGTCACCGGTCTCACCATCACCGAGAAGCTCTACGATTCCGCGCTCAACCCGGTGCATGCGGACGTGCAGATCACGCTGCGCGTGCTGACGCCGGACGAGATGGTGCAGATCAAGGGACCGATGAAAACCATCGCCAATGCCGCCTACACCTACACCCAGGGGCTGCGCCAGGTGCAGGCGACGGCGAATCTCGGCGCCGCCGCCGGCGCCATCCTCGGCATGCTGCCGACCCCGTTCTGAGGAGCGTGCGATGTTCTTTCCCGGCAGCCGCTACGCGCCGATGCAGCCATACACGTTGACACGCGCCGATGGCACGCGCGTGGCCGTGGTGCGCATCCCGCTGCCCGGTGCGGCCGGCACGCTCGGCTTCTACCGTCGCAATGGCGGCGAGCGCCTCGATGCCATCGCCAGCCATTTCCTCGCCGACGCGACCGCATTCTGGCGCCTCTGCGATGCCAACGGCGCCGTCGTGCCGGATGCGCTGGCGACGCACGATCTCGTCGGCGTGCCGCTCGATGCGCCGGTACGCGGCTGACACGAGACGCTGATGTCGGGAAGCTATCGCATCATGTTCGACGGCCAGGCAGCGGATGCAGACCTCTACACGGCCCTCGTCTCGCTCGAGGTCGAGGAGAGCCTCGACCTGCCGGGCGCGGTGCAGCTCGTGTTGCCGGTGCAGCGCTCCGACGATGGCGATCTCACCTATGTCGCCGATCAGCGTCTGCGCCCGCTGGCCAATGTCGCGGTGGTGGCGATGCCGGCCGGATCATCGTCGGCGCAGTGCATTTTCGACGGCTACGTGCTCGCCCACAAGCTGCACCTGGAGACCGGCGTGACCAACGCCACGCTCGCGGTCTGGGGCCAGGACGCGACCTGGATGATGAACCTGACGGAGAAAGTGCGCGAGTGGGTGGACGTCACCGATGCCGATGTCGCGGCCGCGATCTTCGCCGAGTACGGCATCACGCCTGCGGACGCCAACAGCGCCGACGATTCACCCTCGCACACCGAATCCGGCCACAGCCTGATGCAGCGCGGTTCGGACATCCAGTTCCTGCGCACCCTGGCGCGGCGCAACGGCAAGATCTGCCGCGTCGCCTGCGCCGACACGCCCGGCGCGCGCACCGGCACCTTCGCGCGCCCCAGGCTCGATGGCGATCCGGCGCTGACGCTGACGCTGAACGATCCCGAGAGCTGGAGCGTCACCGCGCTCGACATCGACTGGGACGCGGCGCGCCCGACCGAGGTGCGGGCGCGCCAGGCGCTGTTCAACGACGCGACGCCGGAGGGCGTTTCCGCCGACGCGACCGAGTCCGGGTTCGACCGGCTCGGCGCGCGCGCGCTCGCGGACTTCACCGGCCAGCCGATGACGGTGCTGCTCGCCGCGCCGGTGGACGATGGCGGCGAGCTGACCCTGCGCGCCGGCGCGGTGCTGCGCGAGGCGGACTGGTTCGTCCGCTGCGAGGGCGACGCCGACGCCGAGCGGCTCGGCCAGGTGCTGCGCGCCGGGATGATCGTCGCCATCCAGGGCATCGGCGCGCTGCATTCCGGGCGCTATCTGGTCTGGTCGGTGCGCCATCGCATCAGCGCCGACGGGCACAGCATGCATTTCGTCCTGGTGCGCAACGCCATCGGCGCCGCGCCCGCGGGCGGCGCGGGCGGGCTCGCCGGACTGCTCGGGGGGGACTGAGATGGACGAGCAGGCGCTGATGGAGGTGCTGGACCGGCTGCGCAACCGCTTCTTCGGCAAATATCGCGGCACCGTCACGGATGTCGATGCCGCGAGCATGCGCATCAAGGCCAAGGTGCCGGCGGTGCTGGGCGAGCAGGCGAGCGGCTGGGCGCGGGCCTGCGTGCCGTTCGCCGGCAACGCCATGGGCTTCGCGTTCCTGCCGGAAATCGGCGCCGGCGTCTGGGTCGAATTCGAGGGCGGCGACGTCTCCTATCCGATCTGGGTCGGATTCTACTGGCGCGACGACGAGATGCCGGCCGACGCCACCGCCTCGGTGCGCGCCATCGTCACCAAATCCGGCCACAAGATCCTGTTCGACGACGACCAGCAGAGCATCACCGTGTCGGATCCCAACCAGAACAGCATCACGCTCGATTCCAGCGGCATCACGCTCGCGCGCGGGTCCAGCTCGGTCGCGGTCACCGACAGCGAGGTCAACGTCAATGATGGCGCGCTGGAGGTGATGTGATGTCCGGGCTGCTCAACACCGCGAGCGTGATGATGTGCCCGCACGGCGGCACGGTGCAGGCGGTGACGAGCAACACGCGCACGCAGGTGGGCGGTGCCTATGCGCTGCGCGCCTCGGACACGTTCACCATCGCCGGCTGCCCCTTCGCCATCGGCCCGACGCCGCACCCGTGCGTGCAGGTGCAATGGGTGCAGCCGGCGTTGCGCAGCACCGTCGCCGGCGATGCCACGCTGACGCTGCAGAGCGTCGGGCTCTGCAGCGCGGCGGATCAGGCGGTGCAGGGCAGCGTGCTGATCACCAGCACGCAGGCCCAGGTCGGCGGGCAGTAGGGGAGCGGGCGATGCCACGGCGCGACTACGCTTTTCCGTTCCGAATCGACCCGGTCTCCGGCCAGGCCGCGCAGGCGGTGTATGCGCAGCATGTCGATGACATGATCCGCCAGGTGCTGCTGACGACGCCGGGCGAGCGCGCGGATCTGCCGGAGTTCGGCTGCGGCCTGCGCCAGCTCCTGTTCGCGCCGAACTCGGACGCGCTGCAGGCGACGACGCGGCTGATCGTGCGCCAGAGTCTGGAACGCTGGCTGGCCGGGCAGATCCAGGTGCAGGACGTGACGGTGACGAGCGGCCCGGGCGGCGACCAGGCGGAGATCGTCGTGCAGGTCAGCTACGTGCAGGTCGAGACGCAGTCCCTGCAGCTCACCGAGCTGACGGTGCGCTGAGATGCAGGCCCGCGACCGCCGCGCCGCGCTGATCGCATCGACCGCTTATAACGGCATCGATTTCGTCGAGGTCGTCGATCCGCTGGTGCAGACGGCGCTGCGCGTGCATTTCCTCAACGGCGTGATGGTGCGCGGCACGCTGTCGGCGGCGCCGACGATCACCGGCGGCGAGAGCCTGCCCGCGGTCGCGGTGCTGCCCGTGGCCGATGCCGATTGGGGCCAGGATGGCGGCCATGTCGTGCTCACGCTGCGGGTGCCGGCGCCGGGCGATTTCTCGCTCTACACGCTGACGCTGGCGAGCCCGGCGCTGGACCCGTACTTCGCCCGCGTGCGCTTCTCCTTCAAGGCCGGCTGCCCCTCCGATCTCGATTGCCGCGCGCCGGCGCCGCCCTGTCCCACCCCGCTCGCGCCGGCGCCGCCGATCGATTATCTGGCCAAGGATTTCCTCAGTTTCCGTCAGGCCCTGCTGGATTTCTCGGCGCTGCGCTATCCGGACTGGCAGGAGCGCTCCGAGGCCGATTTCGGCGTCATGATGCTGGAGGCGCTGAGCGCGCTCGCCGACGATCTCAGCTACACGCAGGATCGCGTCGCCGCCGAGGCGACGCTGGCGACCGCGACCGAGCGGCGCTCGGTGCTGCGCCATGCGCGGCTGGTGGATTACGAGCCGCTGCCGGCGATCTCCGCCAGCGCGCTGCTGCAGTTCGATGTCGCGCTTGGGGTGCACGCGCTGCCCTACGGGCTGCTCGTCTGGGCGCTGGCGCCGGATGGCGCGCCGGTGCCGTTCGAAACCGGCAGCGATCTGCTCACGCGCCTCGTCGATGCGGCGAGCGGAACGCTGCGCGCGGCGCCGCCGGCTGTCGCGGTGAGCGCGCTGTGGAACCGCGGCGTGATGGCGCCCTACTGGTTCGACGACAGCGAACGCTGCCTGCCCGCCGGCGCCACCAGCCTCATTGTGCTCGGGCGCGGCTACGCGCTGCAGCCGGGAACGCGGCTGCTGATCGAGACCACCGGCGAGCCCGGCGAGGAGGCGCGGCGCCAGATCGTACAGCTCACCGCGATCGACGAACTCTGCGACCCGATCTTTCCGCGCGCCCCGGTGACGGGCGGGCCACCCTGGTTCACCTGCCCGACGACGCCGCCCGCGCCGCTGGAGCCGACGGCGCTGACGCGGCTGACCTGGCGGGCGGAGGACGCGCTGGTGGCGGCGCGGGACCTCACGCGCACGGTGCTGGCCGGCAACATCGTGCCGGCGACGCAGGGGCAGACGCGCGCCGGCGACACCTTCGCCGCCAGCCCGACGCTACCGCCCGCGCCCGGCGCGCCGCCGGCGGCGATCGAGCGCACGGGACCGCGGCCGCTGCCGGTGGCGGGCGTGGCGGGCGCGCCGCTGCCGGTGCTCAGCTGGACTCTGGCCAGCGGCCCGCTCGCCTGGCTGCCGGCCGCGGCGGGATCGGCCTCCGGGCTGCCGGTGCCGGAAATCCTGCTGATCGAACAGCCCACCGCCGCGCGGCCGGCGCTGTGGCGCTGGTTCCGCACGCTGCTCGACGCCGGCGCGTTCGACGCCGGCTTCACGCTCGACCCCGCGCGTTTCGCCCCGATCGCGCGCAATTCGGACCTCTCGGCGCAGTACGACTATGACGGCGCCGGCGGCGACACGCTGCGCTTCGGCGATGGCGTGTTCGGCCGCAGTCCCGAGGCGGGGGCGCTGTTCGCGCTGCGCTACCGGGTCGGGCTCGGCGCCGCGGGCAACGTCGCCGCCGGGGCGATCCGCCACGCCGCGCCGGAGGCGGCGGCTTCGGTGCTGGCGGTGACCAACCCGCTGCCGGCTGCGGGCGGGGCGGACGCCGAGCCGCTCGAAGCGGTGCGGCGGCGCGCGCCGCAGGCCTTCCGCGCCGAGCAGTTCCGCGCCGTGCTGGCCGAGGATTACCGCGCGACGGCCGAGACGCTGGCCTGGGTGCAGCGCGCCGGCAGCGTCTTCCGCTGGACCGGCAGCTGGCTCACCGTCTTCACCACGCCAGACCCGCTCGGCTCCGAGCAGATCAGCGATGGCGAGCGCACCGAACTGGTGGCGCTGCTCAACCGCCGGCGCATGGCCGGCGTCGAATCCTATGTGCCGGACCCGCGCTATGTCGGGGTGGATCTGCAGCTTCTGCTCTGCGCCGTTCCCGATGCCTATGCCGGCGCCGTGGAGGCGGCGGTGATCGTGGCGCTGATGCCGCCCGGCGGCTTCTTCTCGCCGGACAATTTCACCTTCGGCCAGGCACTCGAACTCTCCGCCCTCGCGGCCGCGATCCAGCGCGTCGCCGGCGTCGGAGGCGTGCTGTCGATGCGCGTGCGGGTGCGCGGGCGCAGCAGCGCCTATGTCGAGATGGTCCGGCAGGACGCGGTGCGCGTCGGTGTCGATGAGATCATCCGCTGCGACAACGATCCGAGCCGGCCGGAGCGCGGCGCGCTCGGCGTGACCGTGATGGGTGGACGATGAGCGGCAGCGGTGGATCAGTGACCAGTGCCAGCAGCCAGCCGATCTGTCCCTGCACCGGCTTCGTGCATCCGACGCCGGTCTATAATCCGCCGGGACTGACGGCGATCGCCTATCGCTGGGGCGACTACGCTTCCGTCCGCTACGCGCTGCTGCAGCCGCGCGACGGCGAGACCGAGCTCAGCGAGGCGACCGATGCCGGGCGCGTTCCGGTCTGGCGCCCCGGCGCCGCCGGCGAGCCCGGGCTGCAGGATCTGGCGCTGCAGATCATGGAGTGGTTCGCCTATCTCGCCGACGTGCTCACCTTCTACAACGAGCGCATCGCCAGCCAGGCCTATCTGCGCACGGCCGATCTGCCGGAGAGCCTGACGCGGCTGATCCAGCTGCTCGGCTACCGGCCGCGGCCGGGCATCGGCGCGCGCGGTACGCTCGCCGCCCTCGTCAGCGGGCCGAAGCCGGCGACGCTGCCGAAGGGGCTGCAGGTGCAGAGCAAGCCCGGGCCCGGCAGCCAGCCGCTGCTGTTCGAGCTCGACGCCGATACGCCGGTCGCGCCGGCGGACCAGGCGGCGCTGGCGATCCCCGCTCCGGCCGCCAGCCTGGTCTCGGGCCCGACGGCGAGCCTGCTCGTCGCCGGCCCCGTCGGCGGGCTGAAGCCGGGCGATGCGCTGCTGCTGGTGGCGAAGGGCTGGGACGGCGCGGACGGGAATTTCGCCCACGGCACGATCGGCTCGCTCGCCGCGGTGAAGGCGCCGACGGGGGCGACCAACACCGCCATCACCATGAATATCGACAGCGCCGGCGGCGATCTTTCGGCGGCGACGGCGGCGGGCTTCCGGCTGCTGAAATCCACCGCGACGGCGACGCTCTACCAGTATGTCGATCCGTCCTACGGCTGGAGCGCGATCCGCGAGGGCGAGACCGACGCCACCGGGGCCAACACCGGCTTTGCCGAGCTGGCCTCGATCGTGCGCCAGATCGTGCCGGGCGACGTGATCCTGCTCGAGGATCCGGCGCCGAACCCGGCCAACGCGGCGCAGGCGGCGAGCGTCACCGCGGTGCAGGAGCTGGTCTACTATGCCAACAACCCGACCAACCCGCCGGTGCCGCCGCCGCCGCCCTCGGGCAGCACGACGCCGCCGATCGCCATCCCCATCCCGCATACGCGCCTGAACTTCCGGCTGCCCGGCAACACCTTCGGCGATGCGACGACGGTGGTGGTGCGCCATGGGTGGCAGGATGTCGGGGTGCTGATCGACCCGCCGGCGAGCACGCTCGCGGGCAGCGCGAGCGAGGCGGTGACGCTGGCCGCTGCCTCCGGCGCCGCCTTCCCGGTGCCGCCGGGCACGGCGGTGCTGGTCGAGGACGCGATCGGCGACGGTGCCGCCGCCGCGGTCGATACGCCGACGACGCTGCGCCTGGCCGCGCCGGTGCCGCCGCTCGCAGCACCGCTGCGTGCGCTGTTCAATCTGCTCCCGGTCTCGCGCGGCAAGAGCGTCGCCGACGAGGTGCTGGGCAGCGGCGATGCGCGCGTCGCGGGGCAGGATTTCGCGCTGAAGAAGGCGCCGGTGACCTATTTCCAGGATCCGGCCGGGCGCTCCGGCGACGGCTATTCCAGCACCGTGCAGGTCGCGGTGGATGGCGTGCAGTGGGCCGAGGTGCCCTCGTTCTACGGCCAGGGGCCGGATGCGCGCATCTTCGTCACGCGCGAGGACGAGCAGGGCAACACGCATGTCACGTTCGGCGATGGCGTCAACGGCGCGACGCTGCCGACGGGGGTCAACAACGTCGTCGCCAGCTATCGCTTCGGCAGCGGCGCGGCGACGCCGGCGGCCGGCACGCTGACGGTGGCGCTGCAGCCGCAGCCGGCGCTGAAGGCGCTGCGCAACCCGCTGCCGCCCACCGGCGGCGCGGATCCGGATCCGCCGTCGCGCATCCGCACGCTGGCGCCGCGCTCGGTGCTGACCTTCCAGCGCGCGGTCTCGCTCGACGATTACGCCGCCATCGCCGCCGCCGCGCCGGGGGTGGTGCAGGCGAAGGCGGAATACCAGTTCGACGCCGCGGCGCAGCGGCCGCGCGTCGTCGTCTATGTCGCCGGGGATGGCGGCGCGGTGGGCGCGGCGCGCGATGCGCTGGCCGGCGCGGCGGACCCGAACCGGCCGGCCCTGGTCCTCGCCGCCACGCCGGTGGAGCTGTTCCTCGCCCTCACCTGCATCCGCGATGCGGCCTATGACGACGCCATGGTCCGCGCCGGGCTGCACGCGGCGCTGCTCGATCCCGACACCGGGCTGTTCGGCATCAATGTCGTGGCCATCGGGCAGGTGTTCTATGCCAGCCAGATCGACGCCGCCTGCCTCGGCGTCCCCGGCGTGCTGGCCGTGCACGCGCTGGCGCTGCGCACCGGCGGGGAGCTGGAGCCGCTGATCTGGAACGGGCTGCGCGCGCATCTCGCGCTCCGGGGGCTGCGCCGCGCCGTGCGCGCGGGGTTCATCGTCCGCCGGCCCGCCGGCCCGCGCTACGATCCCGGCGCGGGGCGCAGCTTCGTCCTGCCCGATGACGGCGCGCATCTCGCGCTCTCCACCGCGGTGGCGTCATGAGCGGCGCGCGCGATCATTACGAGATCTACTACGCCGACAAATTGTGGGCGCTGCTGCCCGCGATCTATCGCGCGCAGGACAGCGTCACCTTCGGCGCCGCCGGTCCGCTGCGCGAGATGGTCAACCGCATCGGCGCGGAGGCGGCGATGCTGCGGCGGAGCATCGAGCGGATGTGGGACGACCAGTCGATCGAGACCTGCGACGACTGGATCATTCCCTATATCGGCGATCTGCTGGCCACCCGCATCGTCGCCGATCTCGATGCCCGCGGCCAGCGGCTCGATGTCGCCAAGACCATCTACTATCGCCGCCGCAAGGGCACGCTCGCGGTGCTGGAGGAGATCGCGCACGACATCACCGGCTGGGACGCGAAGGTGGTGGAATTCTTCCGCCGGCTCGGCCGCACCCGCCACGGGCTGGACCCCTCGATCGGCCGCGCGACCAGCGCCGAGGCGGTGGCGCTGCAGCAGGCGGAGGGGCTCGTGGGCCCGCTCACGCGCACGCCGATCGGCGGGTTCGCCGACCTGCGCAACGTCTATGGCGCCTCGCGCGCGCACACCGCGTTCGACGAGGCGTTCCACACCGCCGATCTGCGCGCCGCCTCCGGCCGGTTCGGCTGGTACCGCATCCCGGCGCTCGGCGTGTTCCTCTGGCGGCTGAAGAGCTTCGCGCTCGGCCCGGTGACGCCGGTCGCGGTCGCCGGCTGCCCGGGCTGGTACAGCTTCGACCCGACCGGGCGCGGCGGGCCGCTGTTCGCCGCCGGCCGGGCGGCCAATGCCTATGGCGATGCCTGGGTCTCGCCGGCGGAGGCGGACCTGCCGACGCCGATCGCGGCTCCGATGCTGGGCGCGGCGAGCGGGCTGTATCCGGCCTCGCTCTCGGTGGCGCTGGCCACCACCACGCCGCCGGACAGCCAGACCGTCGCCGCGGACCGGCTTTTGCTGCGTCCGGCGCAGGGGAAGTTCGCGCTGCTGGACGCGGTGCCGGCGGGGGCCGCGGTGCAGGCCAGCTACCATTACGGCTTCTCCTCCGAGATCGGCGCCGGCCCGTTCGATCGCCGCCTTGGCGCGCTGGCGATCGCCACGCCCGCGCCGGTGGTGGAGGAGGCCGCCGGCGGCACGCTCACGTCCGTGCCGGGAACGGGAACGCTGCGGCTCGATTCGTCGCTCACCTGGTCCGAGGTGCCGGACGTGGCGGTGGCCGGCGCGCTGACGCTGCAGGCGGCGAACCAGGAGCGGCCGCTGCTGCGCCTGGTCGGGCGCGCATCGGCGTGGGTCCTCACCGGCGCGCCCGGCAGCACGCTGACGCTGGACGGGCTGTTCCTCAGCGGCGCCGACATCGTGCTGCGCGGCGCGTTCGACAGCGTGACGCTGAGCTGCTGCACGCTCGATCCGGGCAGCGCGGCGCCGCACGGCGCGCCGGGGGGGCCGTACGCAGCCGCCGCCGACGGGCACGCGCTGGTGCCGACGCGGCTGTGGGTGGAGGGCACGGTGCGCCAGCTCGTCGCCGACCGCTGCATCCTCGGCCCCATCGCCACGCGCGCCGGCGGGCTGATCGAGAGTCTCGCCGTCAGCAACAGCATTCTGCAAGCGGTGCCGGCCGGCGGGGCGGCGATCGCGCTGGCCGATGGCAGCGTCAGCCTGTCGCGCGTGAGCGTGCTCGGCCGGCTCGATCTGCACCGGCTGCAGGCGAGCGAGTGCATTCTGCAGGATCGCGCCGTGGTCGACGACACGCAGGATGGCTGCGTGCGCTTCTCGGCCTGGGCCGATGGCAGCGTGCTGCCGCGCAAATACGAGTGTGTGCGCATCCCGCCGGCCGCGCCGCTGTTCGTCTCCACCGATATCGGCGAGCCCGGCTACGCGCAGCTGCTGGCGATGGCGGATGCGCAGATCCTGCCGGTGCCGGACCCGTCGCGCGGGGCGCCGGCGCTGATCTCCACCGGCGCCGAGGACGGCGCCGAGATGGGGGCCTTCGCGCGCGAGAAGACGCCGATCAAGACGCGCGCATTGCTGCTGAAGTTCCAGGAATACATGCCGGCCGGCCTGGTGCCGGTACTCATTCCGGTAACGTGAGAATCGCCGCGCGGCGCGCGGCCAGCGAGGGACCGAGCCATGGCGAGCGATCGCAGCAGAACGACCGACGATGTCCGCGAAGCCTATCGCGGCGTGGTCGCGCAGCAGGGGCGGGTGATCCTCGACCGGGATTTCAACGCGTCGGAATCGCTGCTCAGCGCGCGTACCGCGGCGGATGCGTTGGACTTCGTCGGCCCCTGCGGCACGCCGGACGACGGCTTCGCCATCAGCCCGCCCGCCAAGAGCCCGCCCGCGCCGCCGCTGTGGACGCCGCCGGCGCCGCTGCCCGCGCCCAGCCCGCACCGGTTCGACCTCCGGGTCAGCCCGGGGACGATGTATGTCGGCGGCCAGCGCGCCGTGCTGGCGGAGGGCGAGACGGCGCTGAGCTACGCCTATTTCGACCAGCCGGACTGGATCGCGCCGGACGATCCGCTGCCGGCGATCCTGGTCGCCGCCGCGGGCAACGAGGTCATGCGCTTCGAGCTCAAGCACCGCTTCGAGCTGGTCTATCTCGAACTGTCCGAGCAGGAGGTGAGCGCGGTCGAGGATCCCGACCTGCTCGACGTCGCGCTCGGCGGCCCGGACACGACGCAGCGCACCCGCCTGCGCCGGCGCATCCGCCGCCTGCCGGCGCTGAGCGCGGATTGCGCCGCTTCCTGGGCGGATGCGGCCGGGCTGTGGCGCGAGCGCGACGGGCTGGTGCTCGATCCGCGTGATCTGCATCTGGCCCCGCTGGTGCGGTTGCAGGTCGGCTTCACCCAGGATGCGGGCGCGGCCAATCCGTGCGATCCCATCGCCACCGGCGGCTATCTCGGCGCCGAGAACCAGCTCATCCGCGTCGCCATCAGCGACGCCGGCGCCAGCGGCGAGGCGGAGCTGATCTGGGGCTACGACGACGCCAGCTTCCTCTACCGCGTCGCCGCCGTCTCCGGCGGCGGCACGATGCTGGCGCTGGCCGCCGATCCGCCGGATGCGTTCCACATTCCGGCCACCGGGCAGGTGGTCGAGATTCTGCGCACCGCCGCCGTCCTCGGAGCCGCGCCCGATGCCACCGACCCGACCGGCAAGGCGGTGATCCTGCGCTGTGTCGCCGAGCCGCGCGGGGTGGTGCGGACGCTGACGCAGCCCTACGGCGCCATCGGCTCGGCCGACCCGACCAGGCAGCTCGTGCTCGATCAGGCGCTGCCGGCCGCGTATCTCGCCGACAAGACGCCGCTGTTCGTGCGCGTCTGGCAGGGGCGGGCGAGCTTCCCGCCGGCCGGCGGCACGGTGGCGCTGACCAACCCGGTGAGCGGCGCGGCGACCGGCGTCGCGGTGACGATCTCGCTGCCGAAGGGCGCGGTGCTGACCGAAGGCGCCTACTGGCAGATCGCGCTGCGCCCGGCGACGCCGCAGGCGGTCTATCCGGAGCGCTTCCTCGCCGCGCCGCAGCCGCCGGACGGGCCGCGCCAATGGGCCTGCGCCCTGGCGACCGTGGACTGGCTCACGCTCGAGGCGCCGGTGGTGCATGATTGCCGCCAGACCTTCGAATCCCTGGTGGCGCTGACGCGGCGCCATCCCGGCTGCTGCACCATCGGCGTCCGGCCCGAGGATCTGCTGGCGCCGGGCAACGATCTGCAGGCGATCGTCGACCGCGCCGCGGCGCTCGGGCCGGGTGCGCGGGTCTGCTTCGACCGCGGCGCCTACCTGCTCAAGGCGCCGCTGCGTCTCACCGCGCGCCATGCCGGGCTGACGCTGGAAGGCTGCGCCGACGGCGTCGCGATCGGGGCGGACCCGGCCGCGGATGGTGCCGCGTTCCAGGACGGGTTGGTGGTGCTGGAGCAGGCGCGGGGCATTACCCTGCGCGGGCTGAGCCTGGTGCCGGTGGCGGCGCCGCTGCCGGCGGATCTGGCCAGGCGGCTCGCCGGGCTGGGGCCGTTCCTGCGGCGCAGTCTTCCGCCCATGTTCGCCGGGGCGATCGGCGAGGTCGCCAAGTTCGCCGAGAGCACCGCCAATGCGATGGGGCTGATGCTCGGCGTGCGCGCGGTGCAGAGCCTGGAGCTGGAGATCGCCGACTGCCGCATCCTGTTCGGTGATCCGAAGAAGCTGGCGGCGGACACGAGCCTGCTCGGCATCGGCGTGCTCGCGGAGGGCGAGTGCTCGCGCCTCGCGGTGCGGCGCTGCCAGTTCGGCGGCACGCTGGCGCCGACGGTGACGCCGGTGACCCTGCTGGCAAAGCAGGCGGGGGTGGCGGCGGGGTCGACCGTCGCCGGCACCGTTGCCGCCAATGCGGGCAGTGTCGCCACTGCTGCGACCGTCGCCGGCGGCGCGGCGACCATCGCGACGCCGCCGCGCGTCAACCCCGGCGTCATCCGCGAGGTGGCCGTGGCGCCGCAGGCGGAGCGGGTGGCGACGCTGTCGCGGCTGGCCACGAACTTCACCGCCCCGGGCGCGGCGACGGAGCCGGTGGGCGCGAGCGCCGCCGCGACCACGGTGGCCGTGGGCGCGACGGTCAGCGGGGCGGCGGCCGCCGCCGGGCCGGCGCACTTCGTCAGCCTCGTCGGCTGCCTCGTCACGCCCTACGCCAAGGACCTGCTCGCCGGCGAGCCGCTGGAAGCCTATCCGCTGACCGTGCCCGCGGTGCTCAGCGCCGCCGAGATCAGCGACAATCTCTTCGCCGATCTCACCCTGCCGGCGCTGGTGATGGCCGAGCTCGGCACGCTGCGGGTGGTGGGCAACACTGTGGCGCGCTGCATGGGCGGGCTGTGGGTGATGCCGCTGAGCCAGCGCCGGCTGGTGTTCAACGGCAAGCTGCTGGCCGGTGACACGCTGCTGCTCGTGCTCGCGATGCTGTTCGAGGAGACGTTCCTGGCGCTGATCCTGGGGCTGATCCTGCCGCCGCCGGCGGCGCCGGCGGCGGTCGCGGCGCGCGGCATGGAGTCGAGCCTGGATATCGCGCACAACGACGTCTCGGCGCTGCCGAAAGCGGCGGCGGAGGGAACCTGCGCGCTGGCGGTGCTGACCGACCAGATCACCGCGGTCGCGGCGGCGGAGATGGCGGTGCGGATCGACACCAACCGGTTCGTCGGGCGCCTGCCCTATAGCCTGCCCACCGCCCTGATCGCCTATTTCGGCCGCTGCGCCATGCAGGGCAACCTCACCGCCAGCGAACCCTCCGGCACGCCGCCGGCCGCGGGCAGCAGCCTGCACATCTTCGCCGAGGGCCGCGACAACAACCTCGCCGCCGCCCCCGTCCTCACCCACGCGCCGCCGCCGCCCGACACCTCCAACACCGCGCGCCTCGCCGTCAGCGGCAATGTCTTCGAGGGCGCCACCAATCTCGACAAGCTGCTGCGCCCGGGGACGGCCAATCTGCCGGAGGCGCTGCGCACCTGGGTGTTCTGGAATGCGATCAGCTAGCGCCACGCCCGGCCGGACGCGAGGGATGCGATGAGCCCAAAGGTGCATCAGTGAGCAACGCACTCGCCATCGCCACCGCCACCGCGACGCTGTCGCAGCTCATCGCCGCCTCGCTCGACGGCGCCCACGTCGCCGGGGCGACGGTGACGGCGCTGCGGCCGGATGCGCCCTCCGGCCTGCCGAACCCGGGGGTCAACGTCTTCCTCTACCAGGTCACGCCCAACGCGGCGCTGCGCAACCCGGACCTGCCGACGCGCGGGCCCGACGGCCGGCTGCTGCGCCGCCCGCAGGTGGCGCTCGATCTGCACTATCTGCTCAGCTTCTACGGCGACGACACCAAGCTGGAGCAGCAGCGTCTGCTCGGCGCCGTGGCCAGCGCGCTGCACGCCCAACCGGTGCTGACGCGCGACGCCATCCGCCATGTGCAGAGCACCGTCCCCTTCCTCGCCGGCGCCGATCTCGCCGACCAGTCCGAGCTGGTGCGGCTGGCGCCGGTGAATTTCACCCTGGAGGATCTCTCCAAGCTGTGGTCGTTCCTGCTCAAGATCGACTACGTGCTCTCCAGCGCCTACATCGCCTCCGTGGTGCTGATCGAGACCGACGACGCGGTGCCGCCGCCGGCCCTGCCGGTGCTGGCGGCGAAGCTCTCCGCGCTGCCCTTCGCGCAGCCGGTGATCACCGCGGTCGCGGACGCCGCCGGCGGGCTGATCGGCCCGGACAGCCAGATTGCGCTCACGGGCCGCAACCTCTCGGTGCCGGGGCGGACGGCCTCGGTGCTGATCGGCGGGCAGAGCGTCACCCCGCTCGCCGCCAGCGCCACGCGCATCACCGCCGCGCTGCCCGCCGGCCTCGCCGCCGGGGCGGAGACCGCGCAGGTGGCGCAGTCGCTGCTGCTCGGCGTCCCGCCGGTGGCGCATCCGCAGGGCTTCCTCTCGGCCGCGGCCAGCTTCGTGCTGCACCCGCTGATCCGCGCCTCGGGCAGCCCGCCGGTCTATGTCATCGCGGTGCAGACCCTGCCCGGGCCGCCGCCGGTGCGGCAGGTGACCGTGGGCGTGCGTCCCACGGCGCGGGCCGGGCAGCGGGCGCTGCTCGAATTGCTGCCGCCGGGGCCGGCCGGCACGCATCTCGTCGATGGCGGGGTGCTGGCGGCGGATACGGATACGCTGGCGTTCGTGCTGCCGGCGATTCCGCCCGGCACCTATCTCGTGCGGGTGCGGGTGGACGGCGCCGAGAGCCCGTTCGCGCTCGATCCATCGGGCGTGCCGGTGGCGCCCGTGCTGAGCTTGTGAGTGCCACGGACGGGGTGAGCGCCATGGACGGGGATTATTTGCCGCGCTGGAGCGAAGCGAACCAGGCCTGGCTGCTGGCCGAGGTGGTGGCACTGAAGACGCGGCTGCGGACCGGCGCGGCGCGGCCGGTTGGGCAGGGCGAGCGGGCGCGCGGCGCGCTGACCCCGGCGTTACCCCCCGCCCTGGCGCAGCGCCCGCCGGCGCTGGAGGCGATGGCGCGGACCTTCGGCCTCTCGTCGTTCGAGCGCGATCTGCTGCTGCTCTGCGCCGCGATCGAGTTCGATCCCGAGTTCGCCCCGCTCTGCGCCGCGCTGTCGGGCGGCGAGACGGGCGTGGGTGGGGCCGGCATGGGCGGGCCGAGCTTCGGGCTGGCGCTGGCGGTGCTCGACCAGCCGCACTGGAGCGCGCTCGCGCCGGACGCGCCGCTGCGGCGCTGGCGGCTGGTGGAGCCCGGCGCCGGCACGCCGCTCACCGCCGCGCCGCTGCGCATCGACGAGCGCGTGCTGCACGCCCTGCTCGGCCTGCATCCGCTCGACGAGCGTCTGGCGCCGCTGCTGCGGCCGCTGGTGGCGGAGCCGGCTCTGTCCCTGGCGGCGTCCCAGCTGTCGCTGGTCGAGCGCATCGTCGCCGCCTGGGCGCCGGCGGACGGCGCGCCGGTGATCCGGCTCTGCGGCGAGGCCGCCGGCTGCCGCGCCCTCGCCGCCGCGGTGGCGGAGGCCCTCGGGGCAAAAGCAGCGCTGCTCGCCGAGGCGCTGATCCCCGCGGGGGCGGCCGAGCAGGCGGCGCTGGCGCGGTTGCTCGAGCGGGAGGCGCGGCTCGGCGGGTTCGATCTGCTGCTGCTGGAAGCCGAGCCGGCGGCGGAGGCGGCATCGTCGCCGGACCGGCTGGCGCTGCTGCTCGACCGGCTGGAGGGCCAGGTGATGGTCTCGGGCTGGGACGGCCGCGCCGGCGGGACGCGGCGGCTGCTCACGTTCGATGTCCGCCGGCCGAGCGCCGCGGAGCAGCGCGGCGCCTGGCACGCGGCGCTGGGGCTGGAGGCGCGCGCGCGCGGGGCGGCGAGTGCTGCGATCGAGGCGGTGAGCGGCCAGTTCGACCTGCCGCTCGGTGCCATCCGCACCATCGCCGCCGAGGCGCTGGCCGATGCCGCGGCGTCGGACGGAGGGGGAGCGGAAGGCGCCGGAGCGGCCGCGGCCGCTGGCCTCTGGTCGCACTGCCGCCGCCATCAGCGGGCGCGGCTGGACGGGCTGGCGCAGCGCATCGAGACCAGCGCCGGGTGGGAGGATCTGGTGCTGCCGCCGGCGCAGACCGCGCTGGTGCGCGGGCTGGCGGCGCAGCTGCGCCATCGCGCGACGGTGCACGAGCGCTGGGGCTTCGCCGCGAAGAGCCCGCGCGGGCTCGGGCTGGCGGCGCTGTTCTGGGGCCCGAGCGGCACCGGCAAGACGCTTGCCGCCGAGGTGGCGGCGAACGCGCTGGATCTCGATCTCTACCGGCTCGATCTCTCCGCCGTGGTCAGCAAATATATCGGCGAGACCGAGAAGAATCTGCGCCACGTGTTCGATGCCGCGGAGGCGAGCGGGGCCGTGCTGCTGCTCGACGAGGCCGACGCGCTGCTCGGCAAGCGCAGCGAGGTCAAGGACAGCCACGACCGCTACGCCAATATCGAGGTGAGCTACCTGCTGCAGCGCATGGAGGCCTATCGCGGCCTGGCGATCCTGACCACCAACATGAAGTCCGCACTCGATCCCGCCTTCCTGCGCCGGCTGCGCTGCGTCGTCGAGTTTCCTTTCCCCGACGCGGCCGAGCGGGCGCGGATCTGGCGCCGCGTCTTCCCCGCCGCGACGCCGACGGCGGGGCTCGACGCGGAGCGGCTGGCCCAGCTGCGCCTGGCCGGGGGGAATATCCGCAACATCGCGCTGCAGGCCGCCTTCCTCGCCGCCGAGGCCGGCGAGCCGGTGGGGATGGCGCAGGTGCGCGAGGCGGCGCGGATGGAGTATCTGAAACTGGAGCGGCAGATGACCGCCGCCGAGACGGAGGGATGGCCATGAACACCGCATTCCGCCAGGCCGCCGGTGCGCGGCTGCCGATCGGGTCGCCCGCGCTGACACCGGCTCGCGCCATGATCCGCCGGGCCTGCGCCTGCGGCGGCGGCGGCGGCCTCTCGGGCACGTGCGAGGCCTGTGAGCAGAAGAAGCTGCTCGCCGCGCGCATGCCGGCGATGGCCGCCCCGGGCGCGGTGCGGCCGGTGGTGCCCAGCCCGGTGGTGCCCGGTGTGGTACACGAGGTGCTGCGCTCGCCCGGCCAGGCGCTCGACGGCGGTGCCCGCGCCTTCATGGAGCCGCGCTTCGGCCGCGATTTCAGCCAGGTGCGCATCCATACCGACGCCCGGGCCGCGGCCTCCGCGGCGGCGGTGAACGCGCGCGCCTACACGGTCGGGCGCGACATCGTCTTCGCCGGCGGCGCCTATCGGCCGGGAACGCCGGAGGGGCGCACGCTGCTGGCGCACGAGCTCGCCCATGTGGCGCAGCAGCAGGGCAGCGCGGCCTCCGGCCCGCTCGAGATCGGCGATCCGCACGACGCCGCCGAGCGCGAGGCGGAGGCGGTCGCCAGCGCCGTGACCGCCGCGCCCGCGGGC
>JAKAZO010000039.1:9516-11857 GCA_021815825.1 Pseudomonadota bacterium | reverse complement strand
GCGGGCGCGCGCAGCTTCTCGGCGCGGGTCGGCACCGCGGTGCACGGCGTGACGCTGGCGCCGCACAGCCTCGCCCGCCAGACGGCCGGGGCGCAGCGCTCGCGGCTGCAATGCATCAACGCCAACCTGTCCAATGCCGGCATTCCCTGGGCGGTGCTCGCCATCGCCGGGGGCGTCTGCGGCCTGATCGGCGCCGTCGCCGGGCTGGCCACCGGCCCGGGCGCGCCGGCCGCCTCGCCCTCGGCCGCCGCCGTCGCCGCCGCCTACTGCATCGCCGCGGTGAGTGGCGCCTCGGTCGGGCTCGTGCTCGGCGTGATCACGCGCTGCATCCAGGATCCATCGGTCGAATGGGTGTTCGCGCAGAACACGCCCGCACCGGGCGCGGCCGATACCGGAGAGGCGGGCGCCAGCGCGGCGAGCGCGACGGCCTGATTCAGGCCGCCGGCGGCACCAGGGCGAGTTGCGGCGGCGCCTTGCGGATGGCGCCGATCAGCGCCCGCACCTCGGCGCGCGCGGCGACGTGGCTCATGCCGAGC
This sequence comes from Pseudomonadota bacterium, assembly GCA_021815825.1. Lineage (GTDB taxonomy): Bacteria > Pseudomonadota > Alphaproteobacteria > Acetobacterales > Acetobacteraceae > JAJZVV01. Next base: position 11,321 of record JAKAZO010000039.1, on the reverse strand, counting down.
TGGATGCCGAGCCCGGCCTCGCGCACATCCATCAGGGTCAGCCCCTGCAGATACAGTTCGCGGAAGATGACGCGCTCGCCGAACCCTTTGACGGTGCGGAAGCCGATGCGCTTGGCGAGCACCTCCAGCGTCGCGCCGACGTCGCGCTTGTTGCGCGCCTCGCTGGCGCCGAGCCGGTTGCGCATCACGATCCAGTCGATCCGCCCGCGGTCGCGCGTGAAGCGGCGCTTGCGCGCTTCCCAGACCATCTCGCTGTAGATGGAGGGCTGCACGACGTCGTGGCGTTCGGGATCGACCTTCGCCAGCATCGCGAAATCGACGAAACTGTCGTTGATCGGCGTGATCAGCGTGTCGGCGCGGGCGTGGCCGAGGCGGCTCAAGAACGTATCGGCGCCGGGACAATCGATGACGACGATGTCGCAATCCTGCGCGAGGTCGGCGAGCGCGTCGCCGAAGCGCGCGGTCTCCTCCGCTTCCGCCTCGGCGCGGCTGTCGCGCTCGGAGCGGTGCACGGCGGCGAAGCGCGGCTGCGGCAGGGCGACGCCGCTGCGCTCGGCGAAGGCGGCGCGGGCGGCGAGATAGCCCGAGAGCGTCGCCTGCCGCGCGTCGAGATCGACGGCGCCGACGCGGTAGCCGTCGCGCAGCAGGCCGACGATGACATGCATGGCGGCGGTGGATTTTCCGGACCCGCCCTTCTCGTTGCCCATCACGATCACCTGGGCGCGCCGTTCGATGCTGACGCTGGCGACCAAGCTGCGAACCCCCTCTGCGCGTGCGTTGCTTGCCGACATGGCGCCACTCTAGGACAGGCCGCCGATTCGGGCCTAGTGGTCTGCCCCCTGAAATGCGCTTGCATTCCAGAGATGGGCAGGCCACTGAAAACAGGGGGTTAATGTCCTTGTTCGGCCAATGCCGGCGGCCGCGCCTCAGTCGAAGGCGTAGGCGTCCATCGCCATGCCGTAGTCGGTGGAGTGATGGATGCGGCGGCCGCGGTGGCCTTCGCTGCCGGCGCCGAGGGCGACGAAGAAGGGCAGGAAATGCTCGTCCGTCGGGTGGTTGTCGCGCGCGTGCGGGGCGCGGACGCGGTAGGCGAGAAGGTCCTCGGTCGCGCCGGCGGTCACGGCGGCGTCGATCCAGTCCACGAACGGCGCGGTGAACGGCAGCTCGACATCGTCATGGCCGCTTCGCATCACCTGGAAGGCGGCGCGCAGATTATGCGTGAAGGTGCCGGACGCGACGACGAGCACGCCCGCTTCCCGCAGCGGCCGCAGCGCCGCGCCGACGCGGTAATGGTGCGCCGGATCCTGCGCCGGCTGCACCGAGAGCTGGGCGATGGGGATATCGGCCTCCGGGTAGAGCAGCCGGGCCGGGATCCAGGTGCCGTGATCGAGCCCGCGCGCTGCGTCCGTTCGCGCCGCGATGCCGGCTTCGCGCAGCAGGGCGAGGCCGCGCGCGGCGATGTCCGGCGCGCCCGGGGCGGGGTAGGTCATGGCGTAGAGCTCGTCGGGGAAGCCGCCGAAATCATGGATCGTCTCGGGGTGCTCGGCGCCGCCGAGGACCGGGGCCTCGGTGCACCAGTGCGCGGTGACGGCGAGGACGGCGCGGGGCCGCGGCAGCGTCGCCGCCAGCGAGGCCAGGAAGCGGCGTGCCGGGATATCGCGCAGAACCAGCGTCGGCGCGCCGTGCGAGACGAACAGGGCAGGGGCCAGGGGCGTGGCCGAGGTCATGGGCGGTATCTCCGTCGTGCGTCGCGCCGGGCGCGCTCAGGGTTTCAGCGCCGGGCGCGCTCAGGGTTTCAGCGCCGG
>JAKAZO010000039.1:0-9416 GCA_021815825.1 Pseudomonadota bacterium | reverse complement strand
GCGCCGGGCGCGCTCAGGGTTTCAGCGCCGGGCGCGCTCAGGGTTTCAGCGCCGGCGCGATCGCCGGGTCGGACCGCTCGCGTTGCAGCAGCTCACGGTTCAGTTCGTCGAGTTCCCGATCGATGCGCTGGTTCTGCGATTCGTTCGGGGCGACGCCCGCGCCCTGTTCGGCGGAGCTGACATCGCCTTGCGCCGGCTGGTGCGGAATGGCGTTCCAGATATTGCCGATCCGCGCCGGCGGCTGTTCCGGCGCCGCGGCGCCGGGCCCGACGGCCATCGCCGGGCCGGCGGCGCCGATCAGCGTCACGGCGCCGAGGACCCCGAGCCGCCATTGGCCGCACATGCTCGCCTTGCCGCCCATGGTCTTGCCCTCCTGCCGCGACCGACCGCAGACGCGGACCAGTATGCGGCCGCGCGGCGCCGGATTCCAGAGCGGTTCCGCGCTCCGCAGGCGTGGCCGGCGCGTCAGTGGCGCGGCTGCGGCGGCTCGGGCCAGGAGACCATGTCGGCGCCGAGCTGGCCGAGCCCGGCGGCCTGCGCCGGGTCCGACGGATGGCGCGCGAGCAGCCGGATCCGGTTGCGCCGCAGCAGGGCGACGAAGCGCGCCAGCGCGTCGCCGTCCGCCGCCCCCGGCGCCGTCAGCGCGCGCGCCGGCAGGGCCACGACGGTGATCGGCTGCTCGGCCAGGTCGAAGGGCGGGGCGCGAAAATCGTCCAGCTCGACGCCGACGAAGGCGCAGAACGGCTTGATCAGCCGGATGACGGTGCCGACCCGGCTCTGGGCGACGCCATGCGGAACGCCGCCGATCATGAACGCCAGGCGCTGGCGGATCGCCGGCTCCAGGCCGCGGCAGAGACCGAGGAAGCGTTCGCTGCGCCGGCGGTTGAGGAACAGCTCGAACGGGATCGGCGTCAGCAGCAGCGTCGGCGGTCCGCTCAGCGGCGCCTCGGCGGCCCGTTCCGCTGCGAGCGTCAGCATCAGCGCCGCCGGATCGAGCGTTCCCAGCGCCGCGTCCGGCAGGACGGCGATGGCGGCGGAGAGCTGATGGTCCAGCGCCTCCGGCAGCGAGGCGTAGCGCAGCGGCAGCACCCGGCCGCTGTCGGGCGCGATCACGGTCTCGATGACGCAGACGGCGAAATCCGCGGCGTCGTGCAGGATCTCCTGGGCCTGCTGTTCGATCTTTCCGCGCAGGGCCGTGAGGCGCCGGTCGAGCACGTCCATCAGCGCCGCCGGGTCCCGCGGGTCGTCCGCCTGGTGCGGCAGGGTCGCGGTGATGGCGCTCACCGCCGCGCTCGCCTCGTCGCCCTGGCCGATGAGCTTCATCCGGATCTCGTTGGCGATGGTGCTGGCCCGGAACGAGATCTCGGCCTCGGTACCGCTGGCGAACCGGATGATGAAGCCGTGGTCGGCGGTGCGCGCGAACAGCTCGTGCGCGTCCAGGCGCCGGCGCAGCACGCTCTCCGCCGTCTGCATCGCCCGCTCGGCCAGCGCTGGCCAGCGATCGCCGAGCGACTCCCGGACCGCGTCGAGGCCGATCAGGCGCAGCTTGCCGGCACACTGGGCCGCGTCCGGCAGCGCCGCCCCGGCCGGCGCAGGCTGCCTGGCCGGCGCGGTCTGCTGGTCGGGCGCGGCGTGGAAGGTGACGACGCGGAACCGGTGGACATCGCCCTTGTCCGTCGCGGCCGTGACCACGCACCCGGCGATGGTGCTGCCGTCCGGCCGCTTCAGCCGGACGTCCAGGCGCTGGTGGCGCCGGTGGCCCTCTCGCACCTTCAACTGGTCGTCCGGGTGCACGAAGTCGGTGGCGGCGCGGCCGACGAGCCGCTCGGGCGCGACACCGAGCAGCTCGGCCAGCGGCGGATTGGCCATGCGGATGATGCCGGCCTCGTCGACGATGGCGACGGCGGCGTCGACGAGGATGAAGACCGACGCGAGCAGATGCTGCATCCGCCGCTGTTCCTCGCGCTCGCGCCGCTTCGCGGTGATGTCGCGGCCCATCACGACGAAGCCGGACCCGCTCGCCGGCGCCATCACGTGCAGCCCGAGCCAGTGCGCCTGGCCGGCGGTATCGCGGCACAGCAGCTCCACCTGCAGCGAGCGCCCGGCCTCCACCGCGGCGCGGATCGCGGCCACCACGGCGGCGTCGGCGTGGGGGTCGAGCACGAGATCGAGCGGCATGCCGCGCACGGTCTCCGGGGCATGGCCGAGCGCGGCGACGAAGCTCCGGTTCACGCTCCGGATCGAAAGCCCGAGCCGCGCCGCCGGCCAGGGATCGGCCAGGATGACGATGTTGCCCGCCTCATCGAGGGAGGCGGCAATCCGGTCGGCAGTGTCCAGCCCATCGGCCATGGTCCAAGCGTCATCCCTGCGCCGCGGTCGTGACCATGTGCGCATGAACAGGCTTCATAAGCGTAAATCCCCGCATGAACGTGAGTCTGGACCTGAAGGTGAAGCCGCGGCGGCACGCCGGCACCGCGCGGGCGGGGCTGGGAACGGGCTACTTCATGAAGGACGCGATCACGTCCGCGGCCTGCTCGATCATCCGTTTGAACGTGGCGAGGACACGCTGTTTCTCCTCCTGCGTCTGGGGCAGATCGAACAGCCGGTCGGGGTCCCTCGGCAGCAGAACGCCGTAGCTCGGCAGTACGATCGGGGGAAGGTACTGGTCTATCACTTGGACCTGCATCAACGTCTTCTGGTCCGACTGCCGGACCAGCTCGGCGCTCACGCTCACCCCCATATCCTTGTGCGGGGTGAAGTGCAGAGAGACGCTGGTCGCGCACCAGAACGACGCCGGGCCGATGCGCAGCGAGGCATCCGGCGTGCGTCCCGCATCATACAGAGGCGTGAGAACCTCGTACCCCTCCGCCTTCAGATCCGCCGTGAGCCGCTCGGTGAAGATGCGATTGGCCACAGGGCCGCCGCCGGCCCAGCCATCGCCGGAGCGCATGACCGGCGTGTCGAGTTCCGTCACACCGCAGGTCGGGGGCTCCAGCACGAGCTCGCTGTTCACCGGAATGAAACTCCGGCCGACCTGAATGGTCGTGCTCAAGGGGATGGCGTCGCGCTTGTGATAGAATTTCGGGTCCGTCACCAGCACCGTGCGAATGTCCGGCGCTGCCGCGTGATCGAACCGCTGCGGCGGCGTGATCGACATGGCGCAGCCGCCCAGCGCCGCGACCATCGCCATCGCCATCGGCAGCGCCAGGCGCCGCATCGTCCCTTGCCGACGCTGCGTCCGCGATCGCTCAGGCATCCTCATCGGTGTCGGTCCGCCTGCCGAGCGTGATGGGCTCGGGTTCGATCCTGTTGCGCATCCGCCGGGCATCTCCGTAGACAAGCGACTGTCCCTCGACGCCGCATCCCGCTACGCCGATGCCCGGGGCCGCGTCGCAAGGACAGCGCGTGCGACCGATCGTAGGCCGGAACGGGTTCGCAGCGATAGGGTGACAGCGGCTGCGGCGCTCGTGTCCCGATGCCGACATTCGCCCGGCCGGCAGGAGAATGCCCCCTCGCTCACCCCCTGGCACCGCCCAGGATGACGATGTTGCCCGCCGCGTCGCGGGAGGCGGGACCCCGGTCGATGCGGTCCAACCCGTCATCGCGGCGGCGCAGACAACGCTTGGGTAACCTCGGGCTGGCACTCTGGTGCTCGTTGCGGTCCTCTGACGACCGGCCGACAGGAGAGACACGCCGCCCATGGACGCCTTCGACCCGATATCGGCACAGCGTGACCGGCGCGGCCCTCTCGGCCTCGATGAGGCAACTCTGGCGCCGTTGCGGCGCGCCGGGCCGAAACTCCAGCCGGCGCTGACGGCGGCGCTCGGGCGGCTCTATGCCGGCCTCCCGGCCGCGACCGCGGCGCGGGACGGGCTGCAGGCGCATCTGGCCCGCGTCGCCGCCGGCGCGTTCGATGCCGAGCATGCCGGCGCGGCCGCCGCCATCGCCGCGGCCCACGCGCGGCTCGAGCTCGAACCGGCCTGGCTGATCGGCGGCTACGCGCGGATCATGGCCGACCTCCTCGCCGCGCTGGCCAGCGGGCCCACGCCCGTGCTGCGGCGCGGCCCCAGCCAGACCGAGACGGTGGCGGCGCAGCGGGCGCTGACCTTGGCGCTGATGTTCGATCTCGAGACCGTGCTGTCCGCCTGGTGGGGGATGCGCGAATCGGCGGCGCGCGGCGCCTTCGATGCCGCGCTCGGCCGCCTCGACGAGAAAGTGACCGACACGGTGAAGAGTGTCGCCGGCTATTCGCAGGATCTGGTTTCCAGCGCCGAGGCCATGGGCCGCACCGCCGGCGCCGTCGGCGCCGACGCCGCCACCGCGCGCGCGGCCGCCGAGGTTTCCCTCGGCGCGGCGCAGAGCGTCGCCGCCGCGGTCGAGGAGCTGCACGCCTCGATCGCCGAGATCTCGAGCCAGGTCGGCCGCTCCGCCGAGACCGCCCGCAGCGCCGTCGGGCGCATGGAGGAGGCGCGGGCGGTCGTCGATCAGCTCGGCCACGCGGCCGACGAGATCGGCACCGTGGTGGCGTTCATCGCCGGCATCGCCGGGCAGACCAACCTGCTCGCCCTCAACGCCACCATCGAGGCGGCGCGCGCCGGCGCCGCGGGCAAGGGCTTCGCCGTGGTGGCGAGCGAGGTGAAGGCGCTGGCCGGGCAGGCGGCCCGCTCGGCGGAGGATATCGCCACGCGGATCCAGCACATCCAGGACGTCGCGGGCTCGACCAACAATGCCATCGCCCGCGCAGCCGAGACCATCACCGCGATGGAGCGCATCGCCGTCGCCGTTGCCGCGGCGGTGGAGCAGCAGGAGGGGGCGACGCGCGAGATTTCCCGCCACGTCGCCGATACCGCCGGCCGCGCCAACGAGGTCGGCACGCTGATGGAGACGGTCACCGGGCGCGTCGGGGCGGCGACCGAGGCCGCCGAGACCGTGCGCGCGGCGGCGCGGCAGATGGACGAGGTGCTGAACGGGCTCGGCGGATTGCTGACGAAGGCGGTTCGCACCTCCTCGGACGTCGCCAACCGCCGGCATGCGCGCCGCCGCGCCCTGATGCTCGAGACCGAGCTCGCCTTCGGTCGCGAGAGCGGACCGGCGACGCTGACCGATCTCTCCGAGCATGGCGCCCACGTCACCACCCGCCTCGGCGCGCCCATCGGCGCGCGTGGCGTGCTGACCATTCCGAACACCAGCCACCGGGTCGACGCGACCCTGGTCGCGGCCACCGACGGCGCGCTGAGCCTCCGCTTCGAGGGCGACGGGCTGGCCAGCGCGGTGGTGGATCAGCTCGCCGCCGCCGGCATCGCGCGCATGATCGAGGTCACGATCGGCGACCATCGCGCCTACGTGAAACGCGTCGCCGACGCGGTGGCGGGCACGCAGGCGGTGAAGGCGGCGGCGCTGCCGACCCACCACACCTGCCGTCTCGGCCGCTGGTATGACGGCGTCGCCGACGAGGCGCTGGTGGCGCTGCCCGCGTTCCAGGCCCTGGCCGGGCCACATCAGGCGGTGCACGATGCCGGGCGGGCGACGCTGAAGGCGTTGGAGGCCGGCGATGCCGACGGTGCGCGCACCCATCTCGCCGCGCTCGAACGCCTGTCGGAGGGCGTCGTCGCGGCGCTGCGGGAGCTCGGCAGCCAGTACGCCGGCCGCCACGCCGCCTGAGCGGCGGCGAGGCGCCGGGCCAGGACCCTACATCGCCAGGCCGGTATAGTTCTCCGCCAGCACCTGCGCCGCGGCGCGCGAGCCGGCGAGGTGCTCGAACTCCGCCCGCTGCAGCCGCCGCTCGAAGCCGGTGGCCTCGGGGAAGCGGTGCATCATCGTCGTCATCCACCAGGAGAAGCGCTCGGCCTTCCACACCCGCGCCAGCGCCCGGCGGGAGTAATCGTCGATGCCGGCGGAGGAGCGCTCGCGAAAGAACTCGCCGAGCGCGGCGGAGAGATAGGTCACGTCGCTGACGGCGAGATTGAGCCCCTTGGCGCCGGTCGGCGGCACGATATGGGCGGCGTCGCCGGCCAGGAACAGGCGCCCGAAGCGCATCGGCTCGGCGACGAAGCTGCGCAGGGGCGCGATGGATTTCTCGATCGAGGGGCCGGTTTCGAGGCCGGCGGCCGTGTCCGGGTCCAGGCGCAGGCGCAGCTCGTCCCAGAAGCGCTCGTCGGACCAGTTGGCGACGTCCTCGCTCGCCTCGCACTGCACGTAATATCGGCTGCGCGTGGCCGAGCGCATCGAGCACAGGGCGAAGCCGCGCGGATGGCTGACATAGATCAACTCCGGCGCCACCGGCGGCTTGTCCACCAGCACGCCGAGCCAGCCGAACGGATAGACCCGCTCGAACAGGCTGATCGCCGCCTCGGGGACGGAGCGGCGCGAGACGCCATGGAACCCGTCGCAGCCGGCGATGATGTCGCAGCCGATCTCGTGCGTCACGCCGCCGTGGCGATAGGTGACGCGCGGACGGGCGCCGTCGAAATCGAGCGGGGTGACGTCCTCGGCCTCGTAGACGCTGCGCCCGCCCCAGGCGGCGCGCGCGGCCATGAGGTCGCGCGTCACCTCGGTCTGGCCGTAGACCATCACGGAGCGGCCGACGAGGGCGTTGAAGTCGAAGCGGTGGCGGCTGCCCTCGAAGCTCAGTTCGACGCCGTGATGCTCCTGGCCCTCCGCCTCCATGCGCTGCCCGGCGCCGGCCTCGTTCAGCGCCACGCGGCTGCCATGTTCCAGCACGCCGGCGCGGATGCGGCCGAGCACGTAGTCCGGGCTGCGCTGTTCGAGGATGACCGCCTCGATGCCCTGCCGGTGCAGCATCTGCCCCAGCAGCAGCCCGGCCGGGCCGGCGCCGATGATGACAACCTGGGTGCGCATGAAGCCTCTCCTGTGCCAAGCGGCCCGATGGCGGCGACAATGGACAATCCCCGAGGCGCTGGCTAGACTCCCGTCTCGTCATCGCGAGGCCGCCACTTCCCTGTCCAGGCCAAGGATTCCTGAAATCGGGACCATGCCGCTCCGATGCCGGCGCGCGCGGCGAAGCGCCCCCGCGACCGGTCCGCGCCAGGTCCGTCCACACCAGATCGGGCCGTGTCGGTCTGGTGGATGGCGGGCTGGTGCGCTGATCCCGGCCGGGCCCGCCGCCCCGCGTCGGGAGGTGCCGCCATGAGCCATGTCCGCGAGCCGACGGTGAACCCGGTGCCGATCCTGGCGCTGCGCCCGACGCAGATCACCGTCGGCATGCGCGAGGTGGCGGAGAAGCGGACCCGCTGGCGCGAACTCGGCGACAGCAAGGGCGGGGCCTTTCTCGGCACGCACGTGATCCCGGTGATCCTCGGCCCGAAGCAGCGCCACTACGTCATCGACCACCACCATCTCGCCCGCGCGCTGCATGACGAGGGCGTGACGGACATCCTCGTCACGATCGTCGCCGATCTCACCGCGCTGGAGCGGGACGCGTTCTGGGTGGTGATGGACATCCGCGGCTGGATGCATCCGTTCGATGTGGACGGGCAGCGCCAGGACCGTGACGCGCTGCCGAAGAGCGTCGCCGACCTCCTCGACGATCCGTTCCGCTCGCTCGCCGGCGAGTTGCGCCGCGCCGGCGGCTTCGCCAAGGATACGACGCCGTTCAGCGAGTTCCTGTGGGCCGATTTCCTGCGCCGGCGGATGAAGCGCAAGGCGGTGGCGGCGGATTTCGAGGCGGCGCTGACGGAGGCGCTCGATCTCGCCCGGTCGGAGCACGCCGCCTATCTGCCGGGCTGGTGCGGCCCGTCGCACGGCGCCTGATGCGCCGCGCCGCTGCGACCGCTCGGGCTGCCACCCCTCGGGCTGCGGCCCATCAGGCGGAGCAAAGGAAGCCATGACCGATCTCGCCGACCAGTCTGCCACCGATCTCGTCGCCGCCTACCGGCGCCGGGCGCTGTCCCCGGTCGAGGTGACCGAGGCGGTGCTCGCCCGCATCGAGGCCCGTGAGCCGGCGCTGCACGCGCTCTACCTGCCGGACCCGGCCGGGGCGCGCGCCGCGGCGCGGCTTTCGGAGGCTCGCTGGCGGGAGGGTGCGCCGGCCGGGCCGATCGACGGCGTGCCGATCACCATCAAGGAGAACATCGCCACGCGCGGCACGCCGATGCCGCTGGGTACGGCGGCGAGCACGCTGGTGCCGGCGGAGGAGGACGCGCCGCCGGCCGCGCGCGTGCGCGAGGCCGGGGCGGTGATCCTCGGCAAGACCACCATGCCCGATTACGGCATGCTCTCCTCCTCGCTCTCCAGCGTCCACCCGCTCACCCGCAACCCGTGGAAGCTGGACCGGACGCCCGGCGGCTCTTCGTCCGGGGCGGGGGCGGCGGGCGCGGCCGGCTACGGGCCGCTGCATATCGGCACCGATATCGGCGGTTCGGTGCGCCTTCCCGCCGGCTGGTGCGGCCTGGTCGGGCTGAAGCCGAGCCTCGGGCGGGTGCCGATCGACCCGCCCTATCCCGGCCGCGTCGCCGGGCCGATGACGCGCAGCGTCGCCGACGCGGCGCTGCTGATGTCCGTGCTCGCCCGCCCGGACGCGCGCGATGCGATGAGCCTGCCGCCGGCGGAGATCGGCTGGGCCGGGCTGGAGCGGGAGGTGCGCGGCCTGCGGCTGGGGCTGATGCTGGAGGCCGGCGCCGGCCTCGCGCCGGAGCCGGAGGTGGTGGCCGCGGTGACGGCGGCGGCGCGCGCCTTCGAGCGGGCCGGGGCGATCGTCGAGCCGTTCGCGCCCTTCCTCACCCGCGCCATGCTGGACGGGCTGGACCGGTTCTGGCGCATGCGCGCCTGGGCCGAGATGCGCCACCTGCCGCCCGAGCGTCTGGCCAAGGTGCTGCCCTTCATCCGCGCCTGGGCGGAGGCCGCCGCCGCGCTCTCCGGCCCGGACGTGTTCGAGGGCGGCGAGCAGATGATGGTGATCCGCCGCGCCGCCGTGCGCGCGTGCCAGGGCTTCGACTACGTGCTCTCGCCGACGGCGCCGATCCCGGCCTTCGCCGCCGCGCTGCCCTGCCCGACGGACGACCCGGCGCGGCCGTTCGAGCATATCGGCTTCACCGTTCCCTTCAATTTCTCCGAGCAGCCCGCCGTCTCGGTGCATTGCGCCATGACCGGGGACGGGCTGCCGATCGGCCTGCAGATCATCGGCCGCCGCTTCGATGATCTCGGCGTGCTGCAACTCGCCCACGCCTGGGAGCGGCTGCGCGGCGAACCCCCGCACTGGCCCGAGCCGCGCGCATGACATCCGCGCGGATGACGGGCGCCAGCGTTGACGCGTGGGCCGGTTGGCCATAGAAGCGACGATCGATCCTGGCGCCGTGTGCGCGAGGGAGGGATGGCCGAGCGGCTGAAGGCGGCGGTTTGCTAAACCGTTGTACAGGGTAAACCTGTACCGGGGGTTCGAATCCCCCTCCCTCCGCCAG
>JAKAZO010000118.1:1411-6372 GCA_021815825.1 Pseudomonadota bacterium | reverse complement strand
CCCCGCGTCCCGGCGCGTTGCCCTCGCCGGCCCGGCTGGCGAGGGCAGGGCGGCTGGAGGCGAGCCTCGATGGCCGCGCCCTGATCGGCAGCCCGCTCGATCTGGCCGCGATGCGCCGGGTGGAGGGCGTGGCGATGGCGCGCGCCGGCGGCATCGAGGGCTGGGCCTGGCTGCCGGGCGATCCCGACCGCGCGCCGGCGCTGCGCATCGGCCCGGCGCGCGGCCGCTTCATCACCGTCATCGCCGCGGAACCGCTGGCCGAGGCGCAGGCGGAGCGGCCGCTGGCGCGCCCGCGCGGCTTCCGCCTTGCGCCGGAGCAGCTCGCCGGCTTCACCGGCCCGGTGCATGTGCGCGGGCCGGATGGTCGCGACCTGCTCGGCAGCCCGCTGGACCCTGGGCTGGAAAGCCGCGCCGCCGCCGCCGCGGCCGCCGCCGTGGCGCGGCGCAACCCGGCCGCCGGCACCCCGCGCCGGGCGGCGGCGCGGGCGCCGGACTTCGTCCCGGTGGCGGCCGACCTGCCAGTCCCGCTGCCGGCGCGCGCGGCGCGGATGGGTGCCGCGCCGGTGACGGTGGTGATCCCGCTGCATCGCGGCCTGGAGACCTCGCGCGCCTGCCTGGACGCGGTTCTCGCCACCGTGCCCGCCGGCACCCGCATCGTCGTGGTCGATGACGCGAGCCCCGAGCCGGCGCTGGCCGCGCTGGCGGACGCTCTGGCGCGGGCCGGACGGGTGCGGCTGGTGCGGCACCGGCGCAATCGCGGCTTTCCCGCCGCCGCCAATGCAGGGCTTCGGCTGGCCCGGGGCGACGCCGTGCTGCTGAACAGCGACGCCGTGCCGGCCCCGCACTGGCTCGCGCGGCTGCGGGACGTCGCCTGGTCGCGCCCGGACATCGGCACGGTGACGCCATTCTCCAACGAGGCCAGCCTGCTCAGCTATCCCGACAGTGCGCGGGCCAACCCGGTGCCGGCCGACCTCGCCCGGCTCGGACGCCTCGCCGACGCGGCGAATCGCGGCCAGGCGATCGAGATCCCGACCGGGGTCGGGTTCTGTCTCTATATCCGGCGCGACTGCCTCGCCGCCGTCGGGCTGCTGCGCCAGGACGTCTTCGCCCAGGGCTATGGCGAGGAGAATGATTTCTGCCTGCGCGCGCGCCATCTCGGCTGGCGGCACGCGGCCGCCCCGGGCGTGTTCGTCGCCCATGTCGGCGGCGCCTCGTTCGGCGCCGGACGGGCGGCGCTGATGGCGCGCAATGCGGCGATTCTGGAGCGGCTGCACCCGGGCTACGCCGCGCTGATCGCCGCGCACCACGAAGCCGACCCGCTGGCGCCCGCGCGGCGGCGGCTGGACATGGCGCGCTGGACCGATACGGGCGTGCCCCCTGGGGTTCGTGCGGTGCTGCTCGTCAGCCATGATCGCGGCGGCGGCGTCGAGCGGCAGGTGCGCGCGCGCGCCGCGGCGATCACCGCGGCCGGCCAGCGCCCGATCATGCTGCGTCCGGTCATGGCGGCGGGGTCCGGCGCCTATCGCGGGCTCTGCCGCGTCGATGACGGCAGCGACGCGTTCCCCAATCTGGTCTTCGCGCTGCCCGCCGAGACCGCGGCGCTGGCCCGGTTTCTGCGCCGCGCGCGCCCGGTGCGCGCGGAGCTGCATCATCTGCTCGGCCATGACCGCGCCGTGCTCGACGTGCTGCGCCGGCTGGGGCTCCCCTGGAGCCATTTCGTGCACGACTATGCCGCGCTCTGCCCGCGCATCAGCCTGCTCGGCGCCGGCGGGCAGTATTGCGGCGAACCGGATGTGGCCGCGTGCGCGCACTGCGTCGCCGATGGCGGGCATGGGCTGGAGGAGACGATTTCCGCCGCCGCGCTGCGCGCCCGCTCGGCGGCGGATCTGGCGGCGGCCGAGCGGGTGGTGGTGCCGAGCGCCGACGTCGCCCGCCGGCTGCGCCGCCATTTCCCGGCGCTGCGCCCGATCGTCGAGCCGTGGGAGACGGCGCCGCCCCCTCTCCCCGCTGCGCCGGGCGCCGTGACGCCGCGCATCGCCGTCATCGGCGCGATCGGGCGGGAGAAGGGCTACGAGGTGCTGCTCGCCTGCGCCCGCGACGCTGCTCGGCGGCGGCTCGCGCTCGAGTTCGTGCTCGTCGGGCACTCCATCGACGATGAGCGCCTGCTCGCCACCGGCCGCGTCTTCGTCACCGGCGAATACGATGCGGCGGAGGCGGCGGCGCTGATCGCCGAGCAGCGCGCCGGCCTCGCCTTTCTGCCCTCGGTGGTGCCGGAGACCTGGTGCTTTACCCTCAGCGAGGCCTGGCGCGCCGGGCTGCGCGTGGTGGCGTTCGATCTCGGTGCCCAGGCCGAACGCATCCGCGCCCGCGGCGAGGGCGTGCTGCTGCCGCTCGGCCTGCCGGCAGCGGAGGTGAACACGGCGCTGCTGCGCGCGACGCGCGCGGTTGGCCAGGGCATGTTTACCGATGCGCGCGGCGAGGCTATCACCAACGCGGCTCTTCCGGCCCCGGCCGACCCTGCTCGATTCGTGCGATCCGACTGATCAGCGTCTCCCACGCCAACACCGCGGTACCAGCCATGAGCGGATCCCCCGCCAATCCCAAGCTCTTCACCGAACTCAAGGTCTCCGGCCATCTGATGACGCTCGATGCCGGGCTGTTCTGCGTCGTGCAGACGCCCGGCGCGCGGCGCGCGGAGGATGGCTCCGGGCTGCCCGGGGTGCGGCTCTCGCTGCCCCCTGGCCCCGCCGGCCGGCCGGACCAGGTGAGCATCAGCGCCTTCCGCCCCGATGGCTGGCTCTCCGGTGCGGCCGATGCGGCGCTGATCCGCGTCAGTGACGGCCCGGCGCAGGTGCTGGTGACGATCTACCAGGCGCCGAACACGGCCGAGGCGGCGCCCCGGCTGCAGGTGATCCGTCTGGCCGAGGAGACGGCGGCAGCCTCCCGCCCCGCCGCCCCGCTGGCGGTGGCGCGCGCCCAGCCGGCCGCGCCGGCGCCGATGGCCGCCGCCATGGCCGCGCCGGGCGGCGCGATCAACCCGCCCGAGGCGGTCGCCCATGTCCAGATGCGCGGGGACGTCGGCGCCGCGCTCGGCGAGTGGATCGGCGAGCGCGGCAGCAAGCGCTGGATCGAGGGCTTCGCCGTGACGCCGCAGGGGCGGATCGCGCCCGAGGACATCGAATACCAGGGCGTGCTCGGCCGCGGCTGGCTCTCCCCCTGGGTCGAGGGCGGGCAGCTCTGCGGCAGCCGCGGCATGGCGCTGCCGCTGCTCGGCCTGCGCGTGCGCCTGCGCGGCAAGGCGGCCGAGGCCTTCACCTGCACCTATTCGGCGAGCTTCGTCGATGGCACCGCGGTCGGCCCGGTCGAGGCCGGCGAGCCGTGTGAGGCGGCGAGCCTGGCGCCGATGGAGGCGTTCCAGATCGTGCTGACCAAGCGGGCGGAAGCGGTGGTCCCAATGGGCGAGAAGACGGCCGGCGGCGGCAAGGCTGTTGGCGTCAAGACTGCTGGCGGCAAGGGTGGGGGGAAAGGGACGGCGCCCGGGAAGCCCGCGCCGGTCCCGCCACGGGGCAAGCCTGTACCCCCGACCGGACGCAAGGGCGCGCGCTAGGGCGCGGCGCGGCCAGGGGCGGGACAGGGCAGGGCCGTGCGCTATCTGTTCGTGCATCAGAATTTCCCCGGCCAGTACCTGCATCTGGTGCGCGACCTCGCCGCCGCCGGCAACGAGATCCTGTTCCTCACCGAGGACAATCCCAACTTCATCGCCGGCGTGCGCAAGATCGTCTACAAGGTGCCGCGCGGCGTCAGCGCCGCGACCCACCAGGACGCGCGCGATTTCGAGCAGGCGATGCTGCGGGCGGAGGCGGTGGCGCGGGCGGCGGCGAGCCTGCGCGCGCTCGGCTTCATGCCCGACGTCATCATCGGCCATCACGGCTGGGGCGAGCTGCTCAATCTGCGCGATGTCTGGCCCGACCCGCCGCTGCTCGGCTATTTCGAGTTCTTCTACCATCTGCGCGGGCTCGATGTCGGCTTCGATCCGGAGTTCCCGACCGCGCCGGCGCTCTATCCGTCGATCCGGGCGAAGAACGCGGTCAATCTGCTCGCCCTGACCATGGATGGCGTCGGGCAGACGCCGACGCGCTTCCAGCACGAGACCTATCCGGACTGGGCGCGCCCGCGCATCCGGCTGCTGCCCGAGGGGGTGGACCTGCAGGCCTGCCGGCCGGACCCGGCGCTGCGCCAGGCGCCGTTCCAGCTCGGCCCGATCGCGCTGGCGCCGGAGCAGCGCCTCGTCACCTATGTCGCGCGCGATCTCGAGCCCTATCGTGGCTTCCATGTGCTGATGCGCGCCCTGCCGCGCGTGCTCGCCGAGCGCGCCGATACCGAGGTGGCGCTGGTCGGCGGCGATGGCGTCAGCTACGGCGCGCGCCTGCACCAGGGAACCTGGCGCGAGCGTCTGCTGGCCGAACTCGGCGGGCGGATCGATCCGGCGCGGGTGCATTTCCTCGGCAAGGTGCCCTACGCCAACTATCTGCGGCTGCTGCAGCGCTCGGACGCGCATGTCTATCTCACCTACCCGTTCGTCGCCTCCTGGTCGCTGCGCGAGGCGCTGGCGGCGGGGTGCGCGGTGATCGGCAGCGACACCGCGCCGGTGCGGGAATTCATCACCCATGGCCGCAACGGCCTGCTGACACCGTTCCACGCCCCCGATCGGCTGGCCGCGACCATCCTGGCCGTGCTCGAGGATGGCGGCGCCAATGCCCGCCTGCGCGACGGGGCGCGGCGCTTCGCCGAGGCCAACCTGGCGCTCGACGCCTCGATTGCACGCATCAAGGCGACGATCGCCGATCTCGTCGCCGGCCGGGCTGCCGCCTGAGCGGCGCGCAGGCGATTTCCGCCGCGCCGATGTTGCTCTAGACTCGCGGCCAGAACGTCAGGCCAGAACGTCAGGCCAGAACGTCAGG
>JAKAZO010000118.1:0-1311 GCA_021815825.1 Pseudomonadota bacterium | reverse complement strand
GGCCAGAACGTCAGGCCAGAACGTCAGGCCAGAACGTCAGGGAGGAACGAATGATCCACGTCGTCGCCATCATCACCGCCAAGCCGGGCCAGCGGGAGGCGATCCTGCGCGCGTTCCACGACAACATGCCGGCGGTGCACGCGGAGAAGGGCTGCATCGAATATGGTCCGGCGGTGGATGCCGAGGGGATGGGCGGGTTCCAGACCCAATTCGGCGCCGACACCTTCGTCGTCATCGAGAAGTGGGAGAGTGTCGAGGCGCTGAAGGCGCACGCCGCCTCGCCGCACATGGCCGCCTACGCGGCGCGGACGAAGGAGATGATCGCCAGCCGCGTCATCCACGTGCTCAGCCCGGCCTGACCGCCCACGTTCGGCGCCGGCCCGTCTCAGCCGAGGATCCGTCGCAGCCAGCCGCCGGCGGCGGCGACGGCCTCGCGGGCGGTGGCCACGCTGCCGGTGGCGCGCATGAAGCCGTGCAGCATGCCGGGATAGGTGGCGCTCTCCACCGGCACCGCGGCGGCGGCGAGGCGGCGGGCCAGGGCCTCGCCTTCGCTGCGGAGCACGTCGAGTTCGGCGAGTTGGATGAGCACCGGTGGCAGCCCGGCCAGGTCTGCGCGCAGGGGCGCGGCGAGGGGATGGAGCCGGTCGGCGGCGTGGGCGGCGTAGCAATCCCAGTAGAACTGCATTTTCGCCCGCGTCAGCACGTAGCCCTCGGCGAATTCGCGGTAGCTCGCACTGTCCGTGTCGCTGTCGCAGACCGGGTAGGCGGCGAGGATGCCGCTGATCGACGGCCCGTCCGCATCGCGCAGCAGCAGCGCGGTGGCGAGCGCGAGATTGCCGCCGGCGGAATCGCCGCCGAGCGCCAGGCGCGTCGCGTCGAGCCCCCAGGCATCGCCGATGTCCGCCAGCGCGCGGACGACGCCGGCGCACTCCATCAGCGCCGTCGGGAAGCGAGCCTCGGGCGAGAGCGAATAATCGACGCTGACCACCGCGGCGCCGGAGACGGCGGCGTATTCGCGCGCCAGTCGGTCGTGCGTGTCGATCGAGGACCAGACCCAGCCGCCGCCGTGGATGTAGACCAGCGCCGGCAGCGCCGTGTCGATGCGCGGGCGGTGCACCCGGCAGAGCACGCGCCGCCCGTGGGCGAAGACCCAGCGCTCCTCGCTCGCCGCCATGCGTGGCCCGCCCTCGGCCAGGGGCATGGCGAGCGCATCGTTCACCGCGCGGTGCGGATCGAGCGGCAGTTCCATGCGGATCGGCGGATACTGCGCCGCCGCCGCCTCCGCCGCCGCCTGGACCGCGCGCATCTCCG
>JAKAZO010000001.1 GCA_021815825.1 Pseudomonadota bacterium | reverse complement strand
CATCGAGCGCGCCGATCGCCGCGGCGGCGGCGGCGGCGGTCGGCTCGGCCAGCGCGATCAGCGGCAGTTCGCCGCGGCTTTCCTTATCGGCGCGGGGCCCGAGGCTGCCCTGGCGGTTCAGCACGGTTGCCACCACGCCGTGCCGGTTGAGCGCCATCCAGGTGCCGCCGGCCAGACAGTCGCGACCGCCGACGATCCCGGGCCGCTCGGGCCAGTGGGCCGCGGGGGGGTCCCACGCCCGGTCGAGCATTTCGTCGCGGTTGGCCGCGATCAGCACCGGCCAATCGGCTCCCGGACGCAGCAGCAGGACGACGGTGCACATCGGCGCCCCCGGTCGCGCTCAGCTTGCTGCCGCCGGCGGGCCGGGCTCGCCGAAGACACGGAGGAAAATCTGGTCGATCTCGCGCAGATGCGCCGCCGGGTTCATCGCCGCATCCAGCACGGCGGGGGGAATTCGCCCGGCGATGTCCGGGTCGGCGTCGAGATGGGCGCGGAAATCCTTGGCTCCCGGCGCCCCCAGCCCCTCCCAGGTTGCCATCGCGTTGCGCTGGACGATGCGATAAGCGTCCTCGCGCAGGATGCCGGACCGCGCCAGTGCCAGCAGCACCTCGCCGCTGTGCACGACGCCGCCGAGGCTCTCCAGATTGGCCAGCATCCGCTCGGGATGGACGACGAGCTTGTCCATCATGCCGGTCAGCCGCGTCAGCGCGAAATCGAGCGCGATCGTCGCATCCGGGGCGATGACGCGCTCCACCGAGGAATGGGAGATATCGCGCTCATGCCAGAGAACGACATTCTCCAGCGCCGGCGCCACGGCCGCGCGGATGACCCGGGCGAGGCCGGACAGATTCTCGCTCAGCACCGGGTTGCGCTTGTGCGGCATGGCGCTGGAGCCCTTCTGGCCGGGATGGAAGAACTCCTCGGCCTCGCGGACCTCGCTGCGCTGCAGATGCCGCACCTCCGTCGCCAGTCGCTCGATGCCGCTGGCGATCACGCCGAGAACGCAGAAATATGCGGCGTGGCGATCGCGCGGGATGATCTGGGTGGATACGGGCTCGGGTGTCAGGCCGAGCCGCGCGGCGACGAATTCCTCCACGCGCGGATCGACATGGGCAAAGGTGCCGACGGCGCCGCTGATGGCGCAGGTGGCGATCTCGGCGCGCGCGGCGGCGAGCCGGGCGCGGTTGCGGGCAAATTCGGCATAGTGTCCGGCGAGCTTCACGCCGAAGGTGGTCGGCTCGGCGTGGATGCCGTGGCTGCGGCCGATGGTGAGCGTGGCCTTGTGCTCGAAGGCACGCCGGCGCAGCGCCGCGAGCAGTGCGTCGAGATCGGCGGCGAGCAGGTCGGTCGCCTGGGTGAGCTGGACGGCGAGGCAGGTGTCCAGCACGTCCGAGGAGGTCATGCCGAGATGGACGAAGCGGCTTTCCGCCCCGATGGCCTCGGCCAGCCAGGTCAGGAACGCGATGACATCGTGGCGCGTCTCGCGCTCGATGGCGTCGATCCGCGCGAGGTCGGCCGGACCGATCGCGGCAACGGCGGGCGCGCCCCGCTCGCGGATGGCGCGCGCCGCCTCGGCGGGAACGAGGCCGAGCGTGGCCATGGCTTCAGCGGCGAGGGCCTCGATCTCGAACCAGATGCGAAACCGGTTGGCGGGAGCCCAGATCGCGTCCATCTCGGGGCGGCTATAGCGCGGCACCATCGGCGGCATGTCCCGTTGCGCGTGCCCCGCGGGAGCGGGTTCCGCAAGGAGCTAGACCGCGGCGGAACCCGTTGACAAGCCCGGCCGCCGCAACCCAGAACGCCGGTCATGGACATGCACGCGCTGCTGCCGGCGCTCCTGGCATTGGCGCAGGTAGTGCTCATCGACCTCGCACTCGCGGGGGACAATGCGGTCGTGGTCGGCATGGCCGTGGCCGGGCTGCCCAAGACCCAGCAGCGCAGGGCGCTGGCTGCCGGCGTCGCCACGGCGGCGGTCATCCGCATCGCCCTCGGCGCCGTCGCGCTGCAACTCCTCGCCATCATCGGGCTCACCCTCGCCGGCGGGCTGCTGCTGCTCTGGGTTTCATGGCGCTTCTGGCGCGAGCTGCGTCGCGGCGGTGCGCCGCATGAGCGTGTCCCGGCGGCGCAGAAATCGCTGCGCGAGGCCATGGCTCAGATCGTTCTGGCCGATATTTCCATGAGTCTGGACAATGTGCTCGCGGTCGCCGGCGCCGCGCGGGCGCATCTCTGGGTGCTCGCCACGGGCTTGACGCTGTCGGTTCTGCTCATGGCACTGGCGGCGCGGCTGATCGCCGCGCTGCTGGAGCGCCATCGCTGGATCGGCTGGGCCGGGCTCGTGGTGGTGGTGTTCGTGGCGCTGCGCATGATCCATGAGGGATCGGCGCAGGTCGCGCACCATCTGCTCGGGTGAACCGGGCCGACCTGCCCGCCGGGGGACTCGAACCCCCACGCCATCGGCCGCGGATTTTAAGTCCGCTGCGTCTACCGTTCCGCCAGGCGGGCGCCGCGCCATGGGAGGACAGGCCGAGCGCGCTGTCCAGTCCGGCGGTCTCCTCACTTGCCGGCGCCGGCCCGGCGTCCTACCTGCTGGCGGGATCAACACGGACCGCGAAATGACCATGGACACATCCGACCCCGAAGGCGCGCCCTCGTCCCCCGAACAGCTCATGCAGGCCGCCTCCCAGCGGATCACCGAACTGGAGGCCGAACGCGACGAGCTGCGCGACCGCTGGATGCGTGCCGAGGCCGAGAACGCGAACATTCGCGCCCGCGCCAAGCGCGAGGTGGACGAGACCCGCCTGTACGCGGTGCAGAAATTCGCCACCGACATCGTCGAGGCGGCGGAAAATCTCCGTCGCGGGCTGGCCAGCCTGCCGCGGCCGGAGCCCGGGGAACCGCCGATCATCGCCCGTCTGCGCGAAGGGCTCGACGGCATCGAGCGCAGCTTTCTCGGCGTGCTGGAGCGCCACGGCATCAAGGGCGAGGATCCCACCGGCAGCTTGTTCGACCCCAATCTCCACCAGGCGATGAGCGAGCAGGAGACCGACCAGCATCCGCCGGGCACGGTGCTGCAGGCCTGGACCACCGCCTGGACCCTGCACGGCCGGCTGCTCAAGCCGGCCATGGTCGTGGTGGCGAAGGCGCCTCCGGCGGAGCTGCCCGAGCCGGCGCCGCGCATCGATACGACCGCCTGACGGGGGGAACCGCACGCGTCGGCGAGGCCCGGCCGTGCGGATTTCGGCTACGCCACCCTTGCTCAGGGGCCCCCGCCTCAATACATCCTGAGCGATCATTTCACTCTTGGGGGACACGGGCGGTGCCTCGGGCCGCCCCGGTCCGCCGCGAAGGAGCAATTCATGAGTAAAGTCATCGGAATCGATCTCGGCACCACGAACTCCTGCGTCGCCATCCTTGAGGGCAAGGACGTGCGTGTGATCGAGAACAGCGAGGGCGCGCGCACCACGCCCAGCATGGTCGCGTTCGCCGACAATGGCGAACGCCTCGTCGGCCAGTCCGCCAAGCGCCAGGCGGTGACCAATCCGTCCAACACGCTCTACGCCGTGAAGCGCCTCATCGGCCGCCGTTTCGACGACCCGGTGGTCGGGCGCGACAAGGCGCTGGTGCCCTACACGATCGCCCGCGGCGATAACGGCGATGCCTGGGTCGAAGCCCGCGGCCAGCGCTACTCGCCAAGCCAGGTCAGCGCCTTCATCTTGACCAAGATGAAGGAGACCGCCGAGGCTTATCTCGGCGAGCCGGTCTCCCAGGCCGTGATCACGGTGCCGGCCTACTTCAACGACGCCCAGCGCCAGGCGACCAAGGATGCCGGCAAGATCGCCGGGCTCGAAGTTCTGCGTATCATCAACGAGCCGACCGCGGCCGCGCTCGCCTATGGCATGGACAAGAAGAAGACCGGCACCGTGGCGGTCTACGACCTCGGCGGCGGCACCTTCGATATTTCGATCCTCGAGATCGGCGACGGCGTCTTCGAGGTGAAGTCCACCAACGGCGACACCTTCCTCGGCGGCGAGGATTTCGACGCCCGCGTCATCGACTATCTGGCCGCCGAATTCCAGCGCGAGCAGGGGATCGACCTGCGGCGTGACAAGCTGGCGCTGCAGCGGCTCAAGGAAGCGGCCGAGAAGGCGAAGATCGAACTCTCCTCCTCGAAAGAGACCGAGATCAACCTGCCGTTCATCACCGCCGATGCCTCGGGTCCGAAGCATCTCGTGATGAAACTCACCCGCGCCAAGCTCGAGAGCCTGGTCGATGACCTGATCCAGAAGACGCTCGAGCCCTGCCGGGCCGCGCTCAAGGATGCGGGCGTCAGCGCCGGCGAGATCGCCGATGTGATCCTCGTCGGCGGCATGACCCGCATGCCGAAGGTGATCGACACGGTTAAGCAGTTCTTCGGCCGGGAGCCCGCCCGCAACGTCAACCCCGACGAGGTCGTAGCGATCGGCGCGGCAATCCAGGCCGGTGTGCTGAAGGGCGACGTCAAGGATGTTCTGCTGCTCGACGTCACCCCGCTTTCGCTCGGCATCGAGACGCTCGGCGGCGTGTTCACCCGGCTGATCGAGCGCAACACGACGATCCCGACCAAGAAGTCGCAGACCTTCTCGACCGCCGATGACGGGCAGACCGCGGTGACCATCAAGGTCTTCCAGGGCGAGCGCGAGATGGCTGCGGACAACAAACTGCTCGGCAATTTCGACCTCACCGGCATTCCGCCGGCGCCCCGCGGCGTGCCGCAGATCGAAGTGACGTTCGACATCGACGCCAATGGCATCGTCTCGGTTTCGGCCAAGGACAAGGCCACCGGCAAGGAGCAGCAGATCCGCATCCAGGCGTCCGGCGGCCTGTCTGAAGCCGACATCCAGCGCATGGTCCGCGAAGCCGAGGCCAATGCCGAGGCGGACAAGAGGCGGCGCGAGTTCGTCGAGGCGCGAAACCACGCCGACGCGCTGGTGCATCAGGTCGAGAAGACGCTCAAGGAGAACGAGGCCAAGATCGCCGCGCCCGATAAGAGCGAGGCGGAAGCGGCGCTCGCGGGCGTGCGGTCGGCCATGGAGGGGCAGGATCCGGATGCGCTGAAGCAGGCCACCGACCGGCTCAGCCAGGTGGCCATGAAGATCGGCGAGGCCATGTATCGGGCCCAGCAGCCGGAGGGTGGTCCCGCACCCGAAGCCGCTGCACCGGGCGCGGACGACAAGGTCGTGGATGCCGAGTTCGAGGAAGTCGACGAGAAGAAGAAGAAATCCAACTGATCCGCAGGGCAGTCCGTGCATGATGTGACGCGCCCGGCTCCTTCGGGATCCGGGCGCGCCCGCATGGCCGCCGGGTAACGGGACCATCGGGGGCGCGAGACGCGAGACCGCGGCGCGAGAGGACGGAAATGGCGAAGCAGGACTATTACACGTTGCTCGGCGTGCAGCGGGACGCCGGTGCCGATGATCTGAAAAAGGCCTACCGCAAGCTGGCCATGCAGTACCACCCGGACCGCAATCCGGGCGACCAGGAAGCCGAAGCGCGGTTCAAGGAGATCAGTGAAGCCTACGACGTGCTTCGCGACGACCAGAAGCGCGCTGCCTATGACCGCTTCGGCCATGCCGCGTTCGAGAACGGCGGCGGCGGCGGTGCCGGCGGTTTCGACTTTTCCGGCGGCGGGCTCGGCGACATTTTCGATCAGATGTTCGGCGACTTCATGGGCGGGCGGCGCGGTGGCCGGGGCCCGCGGACCGGGGCCGATCTGCGCCAGGGCGTCGAAATCGACCTCGCCGAGGCCTTCTCGGGCACCAAGGTCCAGGTGCGCGTCGCCACGCGGGTGGCCTGCGATGCTTGCCTTGGCAGCGGCGCCGAAGATCGTAGCCGCGGCACCGACACCTGCCCGACCTGTAACGGCGCCGGCAAGGTACGCGCGCAGCAAGGATTCTTCCTCATCGAGCGCACCTGCGCGACCTGCGGCGGCGCTGGGCGCGTGATCCGAAATCCCTGCCGCGTCTGCCATGGCAGCGGCACGGTGGCCCGTGAGCGTGGCTTGCAGGTCTCGATCCCCGCCGGCGTCGAGGACGGCACGCGCATTCGCCTCGCCGGCGAGGGCGAAGCTGGCGCCAATGGCGCCCCACCGGGCGACCTCTATGTTCATGTCGCCATCCGCCCGCATCCGATTTTCCAGCGCGATGGCGCCAACGTCTTCGTGCGTGTGCCGGTGCGCATGACGCTGGCCGCGCTCGGTGGCGAGGTCGAGGTGCCGGCGATCGATGGCTCGCGTGCCAAGGTGAAGATCCCACCGGGCACGCAGACTGGCGACCAGTTCCGCCTGCGGGGCAAGGGGTTCTCCGTGCTGCGCCGGACCGAACGCGGAGACATGTATATCCAGGTCGCCGTGGAGACGCCCCGCCACCTCAGCCGCCGCCAGCGCGAACTGCTCGAGGAGTTCGAGGGCGAGGCCAAGAGTCACGCCAAGGGCAGCCCCGAGAGCGAAGGGTTTTTCGCCAAGGTTCGCGAGTTTTTCGAGAGCCGCGGCTGAGGCGGCGAAGGCCGCCGACCGGGCCGAGGCTCGGCTACACGGGTCGGCCGTGGCAGTGCTTGAACTTCTTGCCAGATCCGCACGGGCAGGGCGCATTGCGTGGCGTCGCGGCCCAGGTGGTGGGATCCGATGGATCGACCACGACACCGCGCGTCGGCGCGGCGATTTCGGCCACGTCGAGGCCGGCCGCCGCCACCCCCGTCGTCGCTCCACCCATCGCTTCCGGATCCGGGTGGCTCTCCACCATCGGCGGTGGGGGTGGAAAGGCGGGGAGCGCCGACGCATCGGGGGCAAGCTCGACCCGAGCGAGCAGCGAGGTCACCCGCTCCTTCAGGTCGTCGAGCATGGCGTTGAACAGCGCGAAAGCCTCGCGCTTGTATTCATTCAACGGATCGCGCTGGCCGTAGGCGCGCAGGCCGATGCCCTGGCGCAGATGGTCGAGCGCCAGCAGATGCTCCTTCCAGACCTGGTCGAGCACCTGCAGCAGCAGCGACTTCTCGATGAAGCGCAACAATTCGGGACCGAAATTCGCCGCCTTTGCCGCCATGGCCGCATCGGCCGTACGTTCGACCCGCTCGCGGAGCCCGCGTTCGTCAATGCCTTCCTCACGCCCCCAATCGGCGATCGGAAGATCGAGATTGAGGATACGGCGCACGTCCTCGGCCAGACCCTCGGTATCCCATTGCTCGGCAAAGCCGCGCTCCGGAATGCGACGGCTGATCAGCGCCCCGATGACCTCCGCCCGCATCTCGCTCACGGTTTCGGCGACGTCCGCGGCGAGCATGAACTCCTTGCGCTGGGCATAGACTTCCTTGCGCTGGTCGTTCATCACGTCGTCGTAGCGCAGCACGTTCTTGCGCATGTCGAAGTTGCGCGCTTCGACCTTCTTCTGCGCCTTTTCCAGTGCCTTGTTGATCCACGGGTGGACGATCGCCTCGCCGTCCTTCAGCCCCAGCCGCTGCAGCATCCCGCCCATGCGGTCCGAGCCGAAGATGCGCATCAGATCATCTTCGAGTGACAGGAAGAATCGCGACGCGCCGGGATCGCCCTGACGACCAGCGCGGCCGCGCAGCTGGTTGTCGATGCGCCGGCTCTCGTGCCGCTCGGTACCGACCACGAACAGGCCGCCGGCTGCCTTCACCGCGTCGTGGGCGCGCGCGATGTCGTCGCGGATCGCCGCCTCGCGCGCGCTCCGCTCCTCCGGATCCGCGATGTCGGCGAGCTCGCGCCGCAGCCGGACCTCGAGATTGCCGCCAAGTTTGATATCGGTGCCGCGGCCGGCCATGTTGGTGGCGATGGTGACCGCGCCCGGCGCGCCGGCCTGGGCGACGATCTCGGCTTCCTGCTCATGATAGCGCGCGTTCAGCACCGCGTGGGGGATCTTCCGGCGCTTGAGGATCGCGCTCAGATGCTCACTTTTCTCAATGCTGACGGTGCCGACCAGAACTGGCTGGCCACGCGCGCTGCACTCGGCGATCAGCGTCGCCACCGCGTTGTATTTCTCCTCGGCGGTGCGGTAGACCTCATCGTCCTGGTCGTCGCGCACGCAAATGACGTTGGTCGGAATCTCGACGACATCGAGCTTGTAGATCTCGCCGAACTCGTCGGCCTCGGTCATCGCGGTTCCGGTCATGCCGGCGAGCTTCGGGTAGAGGCGGAAATAGTTCTGGAACGTGATCGAGGCGAGCGTCTGATTTTCCTGCTGGACGGTTACGCCCTCCTTCGCCTCCAGCGCCTGGTGCAGGCCCTCGGAGAAGCGGCGCCCTTCCATCATCCGGCCAGTGAACTCATCGATGATGACGACCTTGTCCTGGCGCACGATGTAGTCCACGTCGCGCTGGAACAGGGTGTGCGCGCGCAGCGATTGCTGCACGTGGTGCACGACCGAAACGTTGAAGACGTCGTAGAGATTGCCCTCGGTGATGATGCCGGCCGCGCGCAGCATGTCCTCGACCTGCTCGGAGCCGGATTCGGTGAGGGAGACGGTCCGCTGCTTCTCGTCCTTGTCGAAAGTCGATGGATCCTTGACCAGCTCGCGCACGACGAGGTCGACCTGGCGATAGAGATCCGAGGAATCCTCCGCCGGACCGGAGATGATCAAGGGCGTGCGGGCCTCGTCGATGAGGATACTGTCGACCTCATCGACGATCGCGTAGAAAAAATCCCGCTGGACCATGTCTTCCAGCCGGTATTTCATGTTGTCGCGCAGGTAGTCGAAACCGAATTCGTTGTTGGTGCCGTATGTGATGTCGGCCGCGTAGGCAGCGCGCCGCTCGGAATCGTCCAGCCCGTGCACGATGATGCCGACGCTGAGGCCGAGATAGCGATAGATGGCGCCCATCCACTCGGCGTCGCGCCGGGCGAGGTAGTCGTTCACCGTCACCACATGCACGCCCCGCCCCGCCAGGGCGTTGAGATAGACCGGGAGCGTGGCCACCAGCGTCTTGCCCTCGCCGGTCTTCATTTCCGAGATCTTGCCGTTATGCAGGACCATGCCGCCGATCAGCTGGACATCGAAATGACGCAGGCCGAGGACCCGCCGCGCCGCCTCGCGCACGGTGGCGAAGGCTTCAGGGAGCAGATCGTCGAGGCTCGCGCCCTGGGCCAGGCGGGAGCGGAACAGCTCCGTCTGCGCCGCGAGCGCCTCGCCCGAGAGTTGCTGCATCGCCGGCTCGAGCGCATTGATCTCTGGCACGCGCCGCTGATAGGCCTTGAGCGAGCGGTCGTTGGCGGTGCCGAAGAGTGAGCGGGCGATGCGGGCGAACATGCGTGCCTTCCGCGGACGAGGCCGCGCCGAGTGGCGTCGGACCGGCGTTGACTGAGGTGCCGGATCGATCCGGCCGGGTACGTTTGCGGTTCAGATAGGCTGCGCGCAGCCCCCGGTCAACGCGAACGCCGCGCCTGCCGGCCGCATCCTTGCGAGGCGCCGGCCCTTCGGTCATACAATGCGGCCCCTTTGGATCAGGATTCCTCAATGCTGTTCAAGCTCATTCCAGGCGCCGCCATGGCGGCGCTGCTCTGCCTGCCCCTGACCGGCAAGGCGCAGCCCGCCAACGGCACCCCGCCGGCGGAGACGGCACCGGGCGCCGCCGCGCCGGAGGCCGGCGCTTCGGCCGCCGCTGGGCCCGAGGCGCGGCCGGACACGGTCATCGCCCGGGTCGGCGGGCACACGCTGCATATGAGCGATCTCCAGGAAATCGCTCGCGAAATGCCGCCGGAGCTGCGCAGCATGCCGCGCAACGTGCTCTATCCGATGCTGCTGGACCAGCTCATTGACCGCGAGGCCCTGGTGCTCGCCGCGCGCAAGGAGGGGCTGGACAAGGACCCCATGGTGGCCCGGCAGATGGAATCCGCCGCCAACACGGCCCTCGGGAACGCGCTGGTCGGCCGCAGCCTCGCGCCCTCGATCAACGAGGCGGCCATTCGTGCCCGCTACGAGAAGGATTACGCCGGCAAGCCCGGCGAAACCGAGGTCCATGCGCGTCACATCCTGGTCGCCAGCGAGGCGGAGGCGGAGAAGGTGATCGCAGAACTCAAGGCCGGCGGTGACTTCGCCGAGCTGGCCAAGAAATACAGCACCGACCCGGGCGGCGCCCAGGGCGGCGATCTCGGCTTCTTCAAGAAGGGCGACATGCTGCCCGAGTTCAGCGCCGCCGCCTTTGCTCTGCAGCCGAAGCAGATCAGCGACAAGCCGGTGCATACCCAATATGGCTGGCACGTCATCCAGGTGCTGGAGGTTAAGCAGGATCCGGCGCCGACCTTTGCCCAGATGCACGACGAACTGCGCCAGAAGATGATCCAGGAGGGCGTGCAGAAGACGATCCGCGAGGCGCTGGCCGGGGTGAAGGTGGAGAAGTTCAATCTGGACGGCTCGCCCTTGCGCGCGACGGACACTGCCGAGCCGCCGGCGCCGCCGGCGAAATAGGGGCGTCGATGCCGCCCGCGTTGTCACCGCTTGCCCAGCCGCTCCCGGCGCTGCCGCCCATCGCCGGGGTGCGGATGGCCGCCGCGGCAGCGGGAATCCGCTATCAGGGGCGGACCGACATGGTGCTGGCCGAACTGGACCCGGGCACCACGGTTGCGGGGGTGTTCACCCGCAATCGCTGCCCGGGTGCCCCCGTCGATTGGTGCCGGATGGCGTTGAGGACCGGTCGTGCTCGAGGCCTCGTGGTCAATGCCGGGAATGCTAATGTCTTCACCGGTCGGGCCGGGGCCGAGGCGGCACGGGCGACGGCGGAAGCCGCCGCCGGTCTGCTCGGCTGCAAGCCACGGGAGGTTTTCCTGGCCTCGACCGGAGTGATCGGCGAGATTCTGCCGCACCAGCGCCTGGCGGCGGCGCTGCCGGGGCTGCATGGTTCGCTGAACGCAGATGCCTGGGCCGAGGCGGCGCGGGCGATCATGACAACCGACACCTTCCCCAAGGCTGCGACCCGCGTCGCGCGCATTGGCGGCGCCGAGGTGCGCATCACCGGTATCGCCAAGGGCAGCGGCATGATCGCGCCGGATCTGGCGACCATGCTCTGCTTCGTCTTTACCGACGCAAAGATCCCCGCTGCAGCGCTGCAGGCCGGGCTGGTCCGCGGCGTCGGCACCAGCTTCAACCGCACCACCGTCGATTCCGACACCTCGACCAGCGATACGGTGCTGCTCTTCGCCACCGGCCGGGCCCGGCATCCCCGCGTGCCGGCGGACGGCGGGGTGATCCTGCGCGATTTCCGCGCCAAGCTCGCGGAGGTTCTGCTCGATCTGGCACTGATGGTGGTGCGTGACGGGGAAGGGGCACAGAAGCTGGTGCGCATCGATGTCACCGGCGCGGTCTCGAGCCGCTCGGCACACCGTGTCGCCATGGCCATCGCCAATTCGCCGCTGGTGAAGACCGCTATCGCCGGCGAGGACGCCAACTGGGGCCGCATTGTCATGGCGGTCGGCAAGGCGGGCGAGCCGGCGGATCGGGATCGCCTCGGCATTGCCATCGGCGGCGTCTGGATGGCGCGGGCCGGCGGGGTGGTCGAAGGCTATGATGAATCCCCGGTCGTGGCCCACATGCGCGGCCGTGACATCCGTATCGAGGTTGATCTTGGCCTCGGCCGAGGTCGCGCCACCGCCTGGACCTGCGATCTGACCCACGGCTACATCGACATCAACGGCAGCTATCGCAGCTGAGGCGCGGCCGCGTTCGGGTGGCGGACGCGGTAAAGCGCGGCGATGTCCTCGGCGTGGACCAGATCGACCCAGCCGGGCAGTGTCG
Organism: Pseudomonadota bacterium; assembly: GCA_021815825.1. Classification (GTDB taxonomy): domain Bacteria; phylum Pseudomonadota; class Alphaproteobacteria; order Acetobacterales; family Acetobacteraceae; genus JAJZVV01. The sequence continues at coordinate 84,993 of JAKAZO010000001.1, read as the reverse complement.
TGTCCAGCCGCGCGGCGCCGCCGGCATCCAGCACCAGCACGTAGTCGAACCGGCGCCGCCAGTCGGCGAGATAGGGCGCCGGGCTCTCGCCGGGTCCGACCCGGCCGGTCGCGAGGTCGTGCCAGTCCGGCGGCACGCCGGAGGGCAGCGCCAGGTCCTGGAAAGGCGGGCGAACGACCAGCGGCTGCTTGGCCGGATCGGCGAACAGCAGCGGCCAGAACGCGTGGCGCTCCAGCACCAGCAAGGCGGGCAGATGCAGGTCGAGCGGCATCGGGCGGGCGCGGCGGGCAAGCGGCTGGGAGTCCCAGTATTCGGGACTGTCCTGCGCCGAGACCCGAACGACGAGGACGAGACCCCCCGCTGGAACCGAGGCGATGGTGCGTCGAAACGCAGTCAGGTCGGCGCCATGGCGCTGCCAGGCGAGCGCCATCTCACCGCTGCGGAGGACCAGCAAGGCGACGACGATGGTGGCGGTCGCTCGCAGCAGGCGCCTGAAGGGCAACTGGCCATCCGGCCGCGATCCGCTGGGTCGCGAAGCGGTAAGCCCCAGCCCCGCCGGCAGCATGAGGGCCGCCAGGGTCAGCACCCGCAGATCGACAAACGTCGTTTCGTGGATTGCGAACGGGGCCACGGCGCCGATCACGCCGAGCGCCAGGAGCGCGGGGACCGCCGGCGCGGCCGGGCGCAAGGCCCCATCGCGCAGCAGCGCGTAGATCAGGGCCAGGAACAGGGCCGCGCTGGCCCAATCGAGCGCGCAGTCGAACGCCATGAAGGGGGCGGCGGCGGCGAACAGCTTCCACGCCGGCCGATGCCATCGCGCTGCGCCGCCAATGGCCTCGGGCGGGGCCAGCCATATCAGCACCAGCGTCGGAGCCATCGCGCCGATCAGCACCGCCATCCGCAACGCGGCTGATTGCGCGAGCCGGGACGGCTCGTGCCGCATTGACCAGAGGGCGCTGGCATCCGCAGCTCCGATCAGGACGGCGAAGAACCCTACGCCGACGAGGTGCAGAAAGAACAGGACCGCGGTCGCAAGCATTCCCAGCAGCGCGCGCAGGGCGGGCCGGGCTTCGAGCCGGAGCCACATCGCCGCGAACAGCAGAGCCGCGCCGCTGGCCATGAGAAAGGCCGACAGGCCAAGCTGGAATACGGTTCCTGTGGCGATCAGGCCGGCTGTGAACGGCCAGTAGGATCGGGTGCGGAAAGCGGCACGATGATAGGCGATGCAGCCCAGTACCGGCAGCACCAGGCTGAGCCCCAGCATGATCCGTCCCGCGATGTGGAGATCGAGCCATGGCAACAATGGGACCAGTACCAGGTCGGTGCCCAGGTTCGGAATGGCCGCCCAGTGGGGGGCATAGAACCGCGCCAGCACCGGGTCGGCGGCCGGCTGCGTCAGCAGTCCGGCTGCGAGCAGGTGGGCGCGCGTCAGATGGTTCGGATAGTCGAGCACCGGCGGCACCTGCACGGTGGCCAGTGGCACCAGCAGTGTGACCAGCAGCGCTGCGAGCACGAGCCACCAGGCGGACGCGCGTTCGGTCCAACCGGCTGGGCGCGGTGGCGCGAGGCAGGCTGGCTGCGACAACGGACCACACACTCCTTTCGTCTGGGCCGGCGCAAGAATGCTGCGGGCAGGTTGCGGAAGCGTTGATCGGCGCCATTCGCCCCGATGTGGTCGTCAATCGTTCGGTAAGCTGGCCGATGTATCCATGGGCCGGGTTCCCGTTGGCCCGGCGGTGGGCCGTTGGGAGGATGGGGGCGTTCCGTGATGCCGCTCGCGAGCGAACCGATCGAGCCTGCGCTCCACCGCGACCTGCGCCCCCTGCTCGACCTGGGCGGACGAAACAACCAACCCCGCCTCGCCGCCGCGGCCGGACGCCACAAGGTCCTCGCGGCGCATGCGGGACGCCTGCTCCGGCGCCTGTCCCCGGCCTGGACCTTGGTGCCACTCGCCGCCGCGGTGCGCCTCGCCGTCGGCTTCCTGCTTCCGAACGTGATCGCGGCCGATGAGGTCTACCAATATCTCGGGCAGGCGCGCCGGCTGGTATTCGGGACCGGGGTGGTGCCGTGGGAATTCCGCGTCGGGCTGAGGAACTGGCTGATCCCGCTCCTGCTCGCCGGGCCCATGCGTCTGGCGCAATGGATCGACCCGGGCCCCGCCGTCGGTGTCGGCCTGATCCGTGCGCTGCTGAGCGTGACCTCGCTCGTCGTCGTAGTCTGCGCGATCCGCTGGGGGCAGCGCTTCCATGGGTTACGCGGGGCATGGATCTGCGGCGCCACTGCCGCGCTCTGGCCCGACCTGTGGGTGATGGCGCCGCACCCGCTGGAGGATACGCTCTCCGCCTATGCCCTGATCGCCGCCCTCGGCCTCATTGAACCCTGGCCAGCCACGGGGGGGCTGAGACGTGTGGCGCAGGCCGGCGCCTTGCTTGGTCTGACTTTCGTGCTGCGCAACCCTCTGGCGCCGGCGGTCGCGGTGGCGGGAATTGGGATGTGCCGAGCCGACCCCCGCCGATGGCTTGTGGGTCTGGCCGCCGGAGCGACCCCGGTCGCCCTCGCCGGCCTCTTGGATTGGGTCACCTGGGGCCATCCGTTCCGCAGCTTCTGGCTCAATCTGCTGCTCAATGGCCTGGGTGGAGTCGGCTCGGCTTTCGGCACCCTGGGGCCCGGATTCTACCCCGCGGCGCTGTTCAGCGACTGGCTGTGGGCAACGCCGCTCATCCTTGCCCTTGCCGTGCTGGGCGCGCGAAGCCTGCCGCTCACAGCGCTGACCGCGCTTGCCGTGCTTGCGACCTATTGGCCCGTGGCACACAAGGAGCTGCGGTTCCTGTTCCCGATGATTGCGCTTCTGGTGCCGCTGGTCGGGCTTGGGCTGGCGCAGATCGTGACCAGCGAATGGAGCGGCCGGAAGCGGCGCTTGCCGGTCATCGCCGCAGTTTCGGTGCTGGCGAGCGGGCTGCTGACGTCACCCGTGCTTCGCATCGAATTGTCGAACCTGGTGGCCGGGGCGCGAGCCTCGATCGCCCTGGCCCGTCTTGGCCCCGAAGCCGTGGGGAGCAGCTTGCTGCGCATCCCGGGAGATCTGTATTTCGCGCCGCACACGGTGGTTGGTGCGGTCACGGCCGATGCGGACCTCGCCGCCTTCGACGCGCTGATCCTGGCGGCAGACGCGCCACGGCCGCCGGCGCGCTTCCGCCTCATCGGCTGCTACGCGCCGCCCTTTCGTCTGCTGCCGCCGGATCGTGACCCGGCGCTCTGCGCCTGGAGCGCGGCTTCGCGGGAGCCGGAGATCCCCGTGCCACCGCTCGAGCGGCTGCTGAAATTCCCGGCGATGGCGCGCCCGTTCACGCTGGAGGGCTGGCGCGCCGCGCCGGAGTAGGGCGGTGGCGGATCACACCGGATCCCAGGAGAACACCTCGCCGCTGCGATCGAGCGGCTGCTTCGCATCCCTCAGGGCCGGCCAGGCGTGCTCGGCGATCAGCGCCGGGGTCCAGCCCTCGCCGCGATGGATGCCGCGGATCGGCCGGCTTTGGCTCATCAGGAAAATCTCGTTGTGACGGGTGGCGAACACCTGCCCGGTCACCTCGCGCGCGGCCTCGGAGGCCAGGAACACGGCCATCGGCGCGTTCTTGTCCGGTGTCATCTGTTGAATCTTGGCAACACGCGCCGCCTGCTCGGGCGTCTCCGCCGGGATCGAGCTGGTCATACGGCTCCAGGCGAAGGGCGCGATGCAGTTGGAGCGGACATTATAGCGCTTCATGTCGAGCGCGATCGATTTTGACAGGGCCGTGATGCCCAGTTTGGCCGCAGCATAATTGGCCTGACCGAAATTGCCGATCAGCCCGGATGTGCTGGTCATATGAACGTAGGCGCCGCTTTCCTGGCGGCGGAAATGCTCGGCCGCGGCGCGCGAGGTGAAGAAGCTGCCATTGAGGTGGACGTTGATCACCGCCAACCAGTCCTCGGGCGACATCTTGTGGAAGATCACATCCCGCAGGATGCCGGCATTGTTGACGACGATGTCGACCCGGCCGAAGGCGTCGAGCGCGGCGGCGATGATGCGCTGGGCGGAGGTCCAGTCGGCTACGGAGTCGGTATTGATCGCCGCCTCGCCGCCGCGCTGGAGGATGATCTGCCGTGTCTGTTCGGCGGGGCTGGCCGAGGCGCCTTCTCCACTCAGCGAGGCGCCGATGTCGTTGATGACGATGCGCGCGCCAGCCAGCGCCATGGCCAGCGCGATCTCGCGTCCGATGCCGCCGCCGGCGCCCGTGACCACCGCCACTTTTCCCTCGAGCATCCGCGTCTCATTCATGGCCGTCTCCTTCGTTCTGCGTCTATATCCGCACTGATCCGGCGCCCAGTATGGCGTTGGCAGAATGGGGAGGCCAGCCCGCCAGCCCCCCCCGGCTGCGCCGCACGCAGCCCGGCCCGGGACGCCGGACTCCGCCAAAATGTTGACCGTACCGTCGCGGTACGGTATGAACTCTGTGCTTGATCCCGTGGATAAGCCCCTACAGGGTGGCCCCGCGCAGACCATCGTCGCCTCCGTCAGGGACGATGTCCGGGGCGTGAACGCGAATTAAAGCGCCCTGTCTGGTAGAACCGTGTAACCGGCCGCTATCCTGAGCCGCAATCGGTCAGGACGTATGCCGCTGAGACGATAAGGAGCCGCCCGGATGGCCTCTGCCGTCATATCCGCCCCCTCTGAGGGGAACCTAACGCGCTATCTCCAGGACATCCGCAAGTTTCCGATGCTGACGCCCGAGGAGGAGCTGGCGCTCTCCCACCGCTGGCGGGACGCGGAGGATACCGAGGCCGCGCACCGGCTGGTCACGTCGCATCTGCGCCTCGTCGCCAAGATCGCGATGGGCTATCGCGGCTATGGGCTGCCGCTCGGTGAGCTCATCAGCGAGGGCAATGTCGGCATGATGCAGGCGGTCAAGCGTTTCGACCCCGACCGCGGCTTCCGGCTCGCGACCTACGCGATGTGGTGGATCCGCGCCGCGATCCAGGAGTATATCCTGCATAACTGGTCGCTGGTGAAGATGGGCACGACCGCGGCGCAGAAGAAGCTGTTCTTCAACCTGCGCCGGCTCAAGGGCCAGATGCAGGCGATCGAGGAAGGCGATCTCCAGCCGGAGCAGGTCTCCGAGATCGCGCGGCTGCTGGACGTGCCGGAGCAGGACGTGGTCAGCATGAACCGCCGCCTCGCCGCGCCCGACCACAGTCTGAACGCGCCGGTGCGCAGCGACAGCGAAGGCGAGTGGCAGGATTGGCTGGTGGATGACACTGAAAGCCAGGAAACGGCCATCGCCGAGCGCGAGGAACTCTCCGGCCGCCAGTCCCTGCTCGCCAAGGCCCTGACCACGCTCAACGACCGCGAGCGCCACATCCTCATCGAGCGGCGCCTGCGCGACAACCCGACGACACTCGAGGACCTCTCGAAGCAGTACGGGATTTCGCGCGAGCGGGTTCGGCAGATCGAGGTGCGCGGCTTCGAGAAGCTTCAGAAGGCGATGAAGGCCAAGATCGCCGAGCAGCGCGCGGGCCAGACCCAGCCGGGCTGAGGAGTGCTGCGCCGGACTTGACGCGGGCGCCCCCCGCACGAACTCTCCCCGGTCAGAGATATTCGGGGAGCGGGTCGATGGCGGGCAGCAACGCGACGGAGAGCGGTGGGCGGCGGGGTATCGAGGCTGGCGATGCGGCGCCGGACTTCACCCTGCCGGCAACGGGCGGGCACACCGTGAGCCTCGCCACGCTGCGCGGCAAACCAGTCGTAGTGTATTTTTATCCCAAGGCGGATACGCCGGGCTGCACCCGCGAGGCCTGCGGTTTTCAGGAGGCGCTCGGCCAGCTCGGCAGTATCGGCACCACGGTGATCGGCATCTCGCGCGACGCCGTGCCGGCGCTTGAGCGCTTCGCAGCAAAATTCGGTCTGCATTTTCCGCTTGCTTCGGACGCCGACACTGCCGTCGCCAAGGCCTATGGCGTCTGGGTCGAGAAGACGATGTATGGCCGGACCTCGATGGGGCTCGAGCGCAGCACGTTCCTGATCGATGCGGCCGGCCGCGTCGCGAGGGTCTGGCGCAAGGTCAAGGTCGATGGCCACGCCGCTGCCGTTCTGGAGGCCGTCAAGGCACTACCCTGAGCGGGCCACTAACATATTGAATCTAGTGTGATTCAAATTCAGAAATTCGTACAGAAATTTCTGAATCATCACACTAGGCACGATTGGCAAGGCGCTCGACCAGATGTGTCGTCGAGCGCCCGGCCAGGAGTTCGCACAGCAGCACGCGCCCGCCGGCCTGCTGGACGACATCGGCGCCGACCACGTCCTCGACGCGATAATCGGCTCCCTTCACGAGCACGTCCGGCAGCAGGCGGCGGATCAGCTCCAGCGGCGTGTCCTCCTCGAAGGCGACGAGGCAATCGACATGCCGGATTGCGCCGAGGACGGCGGAACGGTCGGCCAGCCCATTGATCGGACGCGCTGGCCCCTTGAGCCGGGCGACCGAGGCGTCACTGTTCAGCGCCACCACAAGCCGGTCGCACTGGGCCCGCGCCGCCGCCAGCAGCGCGACGTGCCCGGCATGCAGAATGTCGAAGCAGCCATTGGTGAAGCCGACACTGAGCCCTTGCCGTTTCCAGCGCGCCACAACCACTTCGGTTTCAGCCCAGCTCCGCAGTGCCGGTGCGGGCTCGTCCTGATCGGTCTCGGCGAGTTCGCGTGCCAGTTCGGCGGGCTCGACGGTGGCAGTGCCGACCTTGCTCACCACCACCCCGGCGGCGGCGTTGGCGATGTGCATCGCCTGCGCCAGGCTGAGCCCTCCCGCATGGGCGAGCGCCAGCGTGGCGATGACGGTATCGCCAGCGCCGGAGACGTCGAACACCTCGCGCGCGCGCGCAGGTACCGAATGGACGGCGCCATTCGCCTCGACCAGGATCATGCCCTGGGCGGACCGCGTGGCGAGGATGGCTTTGGCCTCGGCGTGGGCCATCACCGCGCGGGCGGCGGCGATGATGCCGCCCTCGTCAGCCACCGGCAGGCGGGCCGCGGCGGCCAGTTCCTTGAGGTTCGGCGTGATGCAGGTGGCGCCTCGGTAGCGGCGGAAATCCTCGGTCTTGGGATCGACGAAGACAGGGATACCGGCATCGCGAGCCGCGACCATCGCCGCGTCGATCACGGCCGGGCTCAGCACGCCCTTGCCGTAATCGGACAGAATGATTGCCGCGGTACCGCTGATCGCCGTTCTCAGCGCAGCGATAAGCGCCTCCTCTTCCTCCGGCTGCAAGGCGAGGGCGCTCTCCTCGTCGGCGCGCACCACCTGCTGCTGGGCGGCGAGAAAGCGGGTTTTGCAGATCGTTGGGCGCTGCCGGCTCGTGACCAGGCCAGGCTCGATGCCGCTGATGGCCGCGATCCGCTCGGCGAACAGCCGGCCAGTTTCGTCATTGCCGATCAGCCCCACGAGCCGCGCCCGCCCGCCAAGTGCGGCGATGTTATGGGCGACGTTGCCGGCGCCGCCGAGCATGGTGCGCGTGCTCCGCAGCCGCAGAACCGGCACCGGTGCCTCCGGCGAAATGCGCTCGACCTCGCCATAATGGTAGCGATCGAGCATCACGTCGCCGACGCAGAGGATTGCAGCGGAGGGAACCTGCATGCTTGGCCTGCCCGCGGGGCTTGATAGGGTGTGACCTGCGCATCTATCAGCGGAAGCGACGGCTTGTCCACGCAGGGCACCGGCAATGGCAACTGGGAGGAGCTTCATGGCGGAAGGCGATGCGGCGGAAGGCGATGCGGCCGGCGCGGCCGCCGGCGAGTTCGACCCAGCGCGGCTGGACGCCTTCCTGCGCGATGCGCTTGGCCTTGCCGGGCCGATGACGCTCGGACGCGTCGGCGGCGGGCAGTCCAACCCGACCTTTTTCGTCACCTATCCGCAGCGGCGACTGGTTCTGCGCAAGCGTCCGGCTGGCACGCTGCTGCCCTCAGCGCATGCGGTCGACCGCGAATTCCGTGTACTCAGCGCGCTCGCCGGCTCCGCGGTCCCGGTGCCAACGGTGCTTCTGTTCCATGCCGCGCCAGATGTGGTCGGCACCGCGTTCTATGTCATGGAGCGGCTGGAAGGGCGCGTGTTCCACGATACCGCGCTGGCCGCCGCGGCGCCGGACGAGCGCGCGCCGATGCTGCGGACCATGGCCGAAACCCTCGCGGCCCTGCACGACATCGACTGGCGCGCCGCGGGGCTGGAGGATTTCGGCCGTCCAGGCAATTACTTCGCGCGCCAGATCGGGCGCTGGACGAAGCAATGGGATGCCGCCCGCTTCCGCGACATTCCCGATCTCGCCGAGTTGGCCGCCTGGCTGCCGGAACACATCCCCGCCGGCGAGGAGACGGTGCTCTGCCATGGCGATTATCGGATGGGCAATCTCATGTTCCACCCCACCGCGCCGCGCCTCGTGGCGGTGCTCGACTGGGAGCTTTCCACCCTGGGGCACCCGCTCGCGGACCTCGCCTTCAGCGCCCTCGCCTGGCACAGTCGGCCGGAGGAGTATGGCGGCCTGCTCGGGCTCGATCTCGCGTCGCTGTCGATTCCTGCCGAGAACACCTACCTCGATTGGTATTACCGCGCCCGGCGTACCGGCGGAGGCGAGCGCCTGCAGCCATTCCACGTCGCCTTCGCGCTGTTTCGATTCGCGGTGATTTTCGAGGGCATCGCGGCACGGGCGCGGGCTGGAACCGCGGCGGCGTCCAATGCCGCGGCGGTGGGCGAACTGTCGCTGGCATTCGCCCGCCACGGCATCGGCGTCATCAGGAATGCCGCTCGCGGCGGGGCTTGAGGCAGCGGCGGGAGCCGCCTTGCCCCGGACTGACCTGCGGTCCGATTTGACCGTTCCGGCTCGGGTAGATCGGCGATCTGTCGCCCTGCTCCCCTGAGGCTCGCACGCACGACCGTCCGACCTGACGGATCGATCACGTCAGAAGGCGGTCTACGTCAATCGAACGCATAAGTGAACTCGCCGTCGCTGACGCCGACCCGCACGCCTGCGATCGGACTGCCCTCCAGCATACGCGTGAGGAACGCGCCGCTGATCGCCGGCAGCATCGTGTTGGTCAGGATCGCGTCGATCATTCGGCCGCCGCTTTCGGGCTCGGTGCAGCGGCTGGCGATGAGGTTCACCACGTTTTCATCGTAGCTGAATGGCACCTTGTGATGCTCGGCGATCCGGCTGGTGATTCGGCCGAGCTGCAGTCGGATGATGTCGGCCATGACCGCGTCGCTCAGCGGATAATAGGGAATCACGATCAGCCGCCCGAGCAGCGCCGGGGGAAAGACCTTGAGCAACGGCGGGCGCAGCGCCTTGGCGATCTCCTCCGGCTCGGGGATCAGTTCCGGATCCGCGCACATCGACATGATCAGATCGGTGCCGACATTCGAGGTCAGCAGAATCAGCGTGTTCTTGAAATCGATCACACGCCCTTCGCCGTCTTCCATCACGCCCTTGTCGAACACCTGGAAGAAAATCTCGTGCACGTCGGGGTGGGCCTTTTCGACCTCGTCCAGCAGCACGACGGAGTAGGGCTTGCGCCGCACCGCCTCGGTCAGCACGCCGCCTTCGCCATAGCCGATATAGCCCGGCGGCGCGCCCTTCAGTGTCGAGACCGTGTGGGCTTCCTGGAACTCGCTCATGTTGATGGTGATCAGATTCTGCTCGCCGCCATAGAGCGATTCCGCCAGGGCCAGCGCGGTCTCCGTCTTGCCGACCCCGGACGGACCGCAGAGCATGAAAACGCCGATGGGCTTGGATGGATTGTCGAGCCCGGCGCGCGCCGTCTGTACCCGGCGCGCGATCATGCCCAGCGCATGGTCCTGGCCGATCACGCGCCGGGCAAGCGTCTCGCCCAGGTTGAGCACGGCCTGCACCTCGTTCTTCACCATCCGCCCGACAGGAATGCCGGTCCAGTCGCCAACCACGGCAGCCACCGCTTGCGCATCCACGCTCGGTAGGATCAGCGGTGCCTCGCCCTGATGCGCTGCGAGCTCAGCCTGCAGCGCCTTCAGTTCGGCGAGCTGCCCATCGCGGTCCGCAGCTGCGCCTTCCACCGCGCCGGCGGTCTCGCGCAGAGATCCGCGCAAAGCGAGCACCCGGTCCACCAGATCTTTCTCTGCGTTCCAACGCTGCTCCAGGCCCGCGAGGCGGGTCCGCTCGGTGGCGAGAGCGCTTGTGGCCGAGTCCGCACGCCCGGTGGCGTCGATGCCGATCGCCTGCTCGCGGGCGATGATCTCGAGTTCGGTCTCGAGCGCCTGGATACGCCGCCGGCAATCATCGACAGCCGCCGGCACGGCATGCTGGCTGACGGCAACGCGGGCGGCCGCCGTGTCGAGAAGACTGACGGACTTATCCGGCAGCTGCCGCGCCGGGATGTAGCGATGCGACAGCCGCACCGCCGCCTCGATCGCTTCGTCGAGAATCTGGACGCGGTGATGCTTCTCGAGCGGCGAGGCGATGCCGCGCATCATGAGAATCGCCTTTTCTTCACCTGGCTCATCCACCTGCACTACCTGAAAGCGCCGCGTGAGCGCCGGGTCCTTCTCGAAATACTTCTTGTATTCCGCCCATGTCGTGGCGGCGATGGTGCGCAACGTGCCGCGTGCCAACGCCGGCTTGAGCAGGTTCGCGGCATCACCTGTGCCGGCCGCCCCGCCGGCCCCGATCAGCGTGTGCGCCTCGTCGATGAATAGAATGATCGGCTTGGGCGATGACTGCACCTCCTCGATGACTTGGCGCAGCCGGTTCTCGAATTCGCCCTTCATGCTTGCGCCCGCCTGCAGGAGGCCGACATCGAGGACCCGCAGGCTGACGTCCTTCAGCATCGGAGGGACGTCGCCGGCCACGATGCGCAGCGCGAATCCCTCAACGACCGCGGTCTTGCCGACGCCGGCTTCGCCGGTCAGGATCGGGTTGTTCTGGCGCCGGCGCATCAGCACGTCGACCACCTGACGGATCTCGCTGTCGCGGCCGACGATCGGATCGATCTCGCCCTTGCGTGCGCGTTCGGTGAGGTCGATGGAAAACTGTGCGAGCGCCTCCTGCTTGCCCATCGCGGCCGGAGCGATTGCCGCGCTTGCCTCGCCGGGAGCGCCCCCGTGGGCACCGACGCGAGTGCCGTCTGCAGCCGTCAGCATCGCTTCCGGCGATCCCGCGAGCAGCGTGGAAAAATCGTCAGCGAGCGCCTCCGCCTTCACCCGATCGAATTGCCGGCTGATGGCGAGGAGCGCGTTGCGCAGCGTCGAGGTGCGCAGGCAGCCGAGCAACAGGTGGCCCGTGCGCACCTGGGCCTCGCCGAACATCAAGGTTGCAAAGACCCAGCCGCGTTCGACCGCCTCCTCGACTTGTGGCGAGAGATCAGAGATGGAAGTGGCGCCGCGCGGCAGCCGGTCCAGCGCGGCGGTGATGTCAGCGGCGACGCGGGCGTCGTCGAGTTCGAAATGGCGTAGGATGCGGTGCAGATCAGAGTCCTGCACGAGCAGGATCTGGTGGAGCCAGTGCACGAGTTCAACGTAGGGGTTGCCGCGCAGTTTGCAGAATACGGTGGCGCCCTCGATGGCGCGATAGCCCACCGGGTTGAGCTTGCCGAACAGGGCGGCACGGCTGATTTCGGTCATGCGAGTGGCTCCGCTTGCGCAACCGGCTCGCGGGGAGCCGCTCGCGGGGTGTGTGGCATGGTGGCGTCGATCCGATGCGCCAGGCTGTCGGCGCTCACGTCGAGAAAAAGGTCCGCGGCATCGCTGTGGCCGCGTCGCGGCATCAACCAGCTGGTCCATCCCAGCCGCCCAGCGCGGCCAAGCCGGGTCGGCGGAACTTCCTCGCTCCGGAGGATCAGATTGACGTCCCAGATCAGCGTATCGCCGGCATAGTTGCGCACGATGGGGATCAGGCGGTGCAGGCTCTCCCCTCCAGGCAACAGGCGCTCGTACTCCTTGAGCGACAATGGCCCGAACACGACGCGAAACTTGTGCTGGCGGGTCCACACCCGTCCGCCGACGAGCGTGGAGCGTCCGAGCGCGCCGTTTTCTGCCGCTGATCCGAGTCGTGTCCGGTCGCTCGGGGCAAGGGACAGCCACGCGCCGACGAAGCATTCAATATGAACCGGCATGGCGAAGAACGCCGAGAGTATCGATGCGAGTCCCTCCGCGTGGCGGGTCTGGTTGGCGAGATGGCCGGCGAAGTGGAGCTTCGTCAGGTCCGGCATGGCATCGCGCTCGCGCAGCGAGTCCATGCCGATGCCAATCAGCGCGCCGACATAGAGGGCGAATCGGTCCTGTTCGGGACGGTCGAAGCTGACCGTCGGACGTGCGTTCGCCCAGGCACGGTAGAACAGAGAGAGCGCGCGGTGGTGGAAGATGTCGGCAAATCGCTGAAAGGTCGGGTCGTGGTGGTTGCGCCGCCGATTGCGCGCATATTCCGTGAGATGAAGCGGCAAAGGGCCGTCCGGCCCGAACAGGCCAAGGAAATGCACCGCAAGCCGCGCGGGCGCGTCCGCTTCGGCTGAAATGAAATCGGCCAGCGTCGCCGGCGCGAACTCCACCGAGGGTTCCTGCGTAAAGCGCACCGCATCGAGTGCGGGACGCGCGCCCTGACCAAAGCGCGGGCGGTCGCGGAAGATCGCTTCAAGAAGGCGCATTGCGGCGTAGAAGCCAAAAGCGTGCGGTGCCGCAGCAAGGCGTGCCAAGGGCTGATCCGCCCCCGGGCACGCTGCGCTGGTGGTCTCGTGCCCGTCCATCGTCACAGCACCGGCCGTAGACCGAGCCGCATCGGCCACCGGATCACCTCGCCCCGCTCCGGAGTACGCAGCACCGTCTCCGTGAAGGCGTTGATCGAAACATACTTGGCGAAGAAGCGATCGAGCACTCCGGCGAGCAGGATTCCTGCCGGACCACCGAACGGGGCCTCGTCGATGGTCAGTGTCACCTCGATACCACGGCCGACGGCGATCGGACCGGCGCCGGGGATGCGGCGCACGACCGGGCGCGATCCGACGGAAATCAGTCCTTCCAACTGGCGGGCAGCGACGGAATTGCCGGATGGCACGTAGAGCCGCAGCAGTTCGCGCAGCGCGGCCGCGCCCTGCAGCGCGTCGCTATCGACCAGGCTCAGATAGTTCAGCGCGAGATGGGACAGGAAACGCCAGGCGACGTCGCCATCACCCCGCGCCGGGCGCGGCGCGGTCGGTCCGACGATGCAGCGTACGGCGGAGACCGGTGCATTGCCGGCCAGGGTGAAATCCGTTCGCTGCTTTCCGACCGGCATCGCCAGCGGCAGATCCCGGTTTGTGCACAGAAGATCGAGGCCGAGCTGGCGCAGCTCCTGCGGATAGGGCGCATGCTCGGCATCGACAAGGGAGATGTAAGTTTCATGACCGATATAGCTTGAGCGCGGCCCGCTGCGCCGACTTCGCGATGACAACAGACGCGGCTCGCGCCGAAGCAGATAGTAGCTGCGATGTCCAGGATTTCGGCTGAGGTCGTTCGCGGCGTAGAAGGGCAGAAAACGCTGTGGCGGACTGCCGTCGGTAGCGTAGCCCTCGACGCTCTGGACCGCGAAGACCTCGAAATCGAGCGGGCGCATGCGATCGGGGATGATGAGATGTTCGGCGTCGCGCTCGGTCAGATTGATGCGGTCGCTGCGGCGGGCGAAGAGGTTGATGGCTGGTGTGCAGAATAGCTGCAGATGGTCGGGGCCGAAGCCGTTGGCGAGTGCCGGGTCCGCCCGGCTCAGGAGCAGCACGATGTCGAGCTCGTTGCCCTCGCAGCGCCGCGCCGCTGGCGCCAGGCCCCCGAACTCGACGAACAGCAACCGCTCCGGCATCGCGTAATATTCCTGCAGCAGCCGGTAGCCATCGAACGATTGCGGCGGCCGCGGCAGCAGCGCCTCGCTCTCGGCCAGACCGATCGCGCGCAGCGCGGAGGGCGGCAGCCGCTCCTGCCAGGGCACGGGGCGCTGGGGAGGGCGCAGGAAGATGCCCACCACATTGGCCAGAAGCTGCTCGTAGAGCCGGGCGCGTGCGCCTTCCGGGCCGCCAAGGAAAGCCTGCAGATGCGTCAGGGCGAGCTTGGCGATCGGTGCTTCGCCAGTACTGCGAAGCCGCAGCCGGATAGCCGCCTTGACGCCCTGCTGCTCGGGCAAGCCGAGTGCCGCGACCGCAGCGGGCGAAGCGATATATTCCGCCTCGGCCAATTCGATCGGCAGCAACTGGACCGCGTGGCCGGTGCGGAATTCGCAGTTCGTCTGCTCCTCGGTCCCGAGGAGGCTGCGGAGCTCGCTGCCCGCCGGTATCACGACGCCTGCCGGCGCCGCGCGCAGGGTGACGTCCGGGGTGAACCGCACGACGGCCATCGACGGCACCGGTGCGAAATAGTGCGGGTAGACCATCTGCAGCAGGGACTGCGTGAAGGTCGGGAATTCGGACTCCAGCTTGAGCTGAACCCGCGCGGTCAGGAACGCGAAGCCCTCGAGCAGCCGTTCGACATACGGGTCCGCGACCTCGATCGAGCCGAGATCGAGCCGCGCGGCGATCTTCGGGAATTCGCGCGCGAATTCGCTCCCCATGTCGCGCACGAAAGCGAGCTCGGACTCGTAGAGGCGAAGCAGGCGCGGATCCATCAGGCGCGCATCCGCGCCTCGGTGACCGAGGCGAGGCGCGTCTCGAGCTCGATCGCGGTCTCGAGAAAAAGCTGCTGCGGCACGGGCTGGGCCCAGAGCTCGCCCGCGATCTCGAAGACGAGCGCCGGAACGGGCGCGTCCGCGGCGCTCGGGCGGGTGCGAACCCTCAGGGTCTCGGCGCGAATACGGGGCTCATAGGCAAGGATCGCCTCGCGCAAGGCTGATTCGAGCGCGCCGGTACGGCCATCGGCACCGACGAGCCCGGCAAAGCCGGGGATGCCGTAATTGAGCACCGACCGCGCTACGCGGGACGCCGGCTCCAGCGGTTCGGTCGCCGCGAGATTGGTGGTGTTGAGCAGCCAGGCGAGATCCCGCAGCACGGCCTGTCGGAGTTGCGACAGTCCCAGGGTCTGCTGCTCCAGGGACTCGCGCCGGTTATCGGGCGCCTGGTCGGTCAGGCGGTCGAGCAGGGACGGCTGAAGTCGCTCGCGGCTGCCAAGCTCGGCCATGCGCCTCAGCCCTGTTCCGGCACGATCTCGAGCCGACGCAGATCCATCAGCGCCACTTCTTCCGCCTCGGTGGCGAACATGCGCTGGCCGAGCCCGAGGGCGAATCCGCCGCGATCGGTCCACTCGGTGCGCCGGGCGAGCGCTAGCGGGGCCGAAGCATGCTCCGAACCGGGGTAGCGGGTGGGCACGAAGCCGACGGCCTCGCCGCCATTCGCCCAGACGAAGTGGGCCGGCATCCAGATCTGGTCACGGAGGTCGGCCGGAGCCTCGATCGTGAGGGTGCGCAGCCGGTGGAACGGCACCCAGTAGTATTTCCCCTCGACGATCGCCTCCAGCATCGGCCCGAGCCTGGCATCGGCGTCGGCAATCCAGTCGAAGCCTCGTTCCGCGCCGCCGCTGACGATGCGCCCGCCGCTGGCGGGCGCATCCGCGAAGGCGGCATCGCGCAGGCCTTCGGCCTCTGCCAGAGACCCCGCGGCCAGTCGCCGATTCGCCTCGATGAGCAGCGACATCCACGCTTCCGGTTCGCCGAACACGGTCGGCGTGCGCCGGCCGGCGAACACCTGCTCGCGCAGCATCTCGCAGCGGATCGCGGCGCGGTAGGCTTGCGCCATCGGCAAAGCCGCCGCGTCCAGCTCCGCCGCGGCAGCGAGCTGGTTGAGTGCCCGCTCCCATTCGCCAGATACGCAAAAGAGTTGGAACAGGAACGTGCGCAGGCGGCCATCGCGGGGCGCCTTGCGCACTTCCTGTTTCAGTTGCGCCAGCGCCGCGTCAACATCGCCTGAGCGGAGCAGCTCGCGGGCTTCCATCGCGCGGCACCCACCCGTTCAGATCGGGGTCGAGGTGGTATCGGCGATGTTCTTGATCCTGTTCCAACCCTGGGCGATGGGCGCCTGCATGTTGCCGTTGGCATCCTGCTGGCTGTAGCGGATCTGCAGCCCGCCATATTGGAAGGTCACTTCCTCCTTCGGCGACTCGTCGTCGTGAGACCAGGAAATCGTCTGGACCGCGACCAGCTTGAAGTCGAAACGCAGGAAGATACGGCCCGCGGTCTCGCCACCGGAACTCTTCCGCAGGCAGAGATAGACCAGCTTGAAGCTCGTTCCCGAACACGCCATTTGGAAGAAGGTCGGCGATGACTTGTCGATCTTACGGGTGATCGAGAATTCCTTGAAAGTGATCCTCCCGGCACCGGCGCCGGTCGATTGGCTGCCGATGTTCAAGGTGTTTTCGATGTCGAACTTATAATCGTCGATCTCGAAGACCTGGCCGGCCGTTCCATAAGACTTGACGTCCAGGACAAGGGGCTCGTTATTTTTTGACCAGTCAACCTGACTTTCGGCAGATAGCGGCGAGCCATTGTACGGAACGAAAATCATATACGAGTCGATCGCCATGGCGGCTCATCCTTCTTCTATGGGTCGGGTGTGGTAGGCGAGCTGTTTTCTGCCGATTATTTCGGCATACGGGAAACAAGGCGCATCGAGACGGTGAGACCCTCGAGCTGGTAGTGCGGCTTGAGAAAGAATTTGGCGCTGTAATAGCCGGGATTCTCCTCGTTTTCCTCAACGTCGACGCGCCCTTCGGCCAGCGGGTGCGTTGCTTTCCAGTCTTCAGGCGAACTGTCCGGGGCGCCGTCGATATAGTTGTTCAGCCAGTTTTGTAGCCAGTCCTGCAGTTGCGCCTTCGACATTGTGCTGCCGATCTTGTCACGCACCATGCATTTAAGATAATGCGCGAACCGGCAGCTAGCGAAGAGGTAGGGCAGACGCGCCGCAAGATTAGCATTCGCCGTTGCCGCAGGATCATCGTATTCCTGCGGCTTCTGCAACGACTGTGCGCCGATGAACGCAGCGAAGTCCGAGTTTTTTTTGTGGATCAACGGCATGAAGCCGTTCTTGGCGAGCTCGGCCTCGCGCCGATCGCTGATCGCGATCTCGGTCGGGCACTTCATCGCCACGCCGCCATCGTCGGTCGGGAAAGTGTGTGTTGGCAGTCCTTCCACCGCGCCGCCGCTCTCGACGCCACGGATGCGGGTGGTCCAGCCATAGAGCTTGAACGCACGCGTGATGTTCGTCGCCATCGCATAGGACGCGTTGCACCAGGTGTATTTCTCGCTCTCGGCGCCCGTGGTGTCCTCCTCGAAGGCGAACGCGTCGACCGGCTCGGTCTTGGCGCCATAGGGCAGCCGGGCCAGGAACCGGGGCATCGCCAAGCCGAGATAGCGCGCATCTTCGCTCTCGCGTAGCGACCGCCAGGCGGCATATTCCGGCGTCTGGAAAATCTTGGTGAGATCGCGCGGATTGGCGAGTTCGTTCCAGCTCTCCATCTGCATTACCGACGCGGCCGCGCCGGCGATGAACGGGGCATGGGCGCCGGCGGCGATCTGGGCCATATCGCCGAGCAGTTGCGTATCCATCGGGCTGTGGTCGAAATAGTAGTCACCGACGAGAAGCCCAAAGGGCTCGCCACCAAACTGGCCGTATTCCTCCTCGTAGACCTTCTTGAACACCGGGCTCTGGTCCCACGCGGTGCCGCGGAATTTCTTTAGCGTGCGGCCCAGTTCCTTCTTCGAGATATTGAAGAATTTTATCTTCAGCATCTCGTCGGTCTCTGTGTTGTTCACCAGATAATGCAGACCGCGCCAAGCCGATTCCAGCCCCTGAAAGTCCTCATGGTGGATGATGAGATTGACCTGTTCGGTCAGCTTGGCATCGATCGCGGCGATCATCGCTTCGATCGAGACCAGGGCATCCGAGGAGACCAACGCGGTGTTGGCGAGCGCCTGTTGCGCCAGGGTCTGCACCGCAGCGCTGACGGCATCGCGCGCGCGATCGCTCTTCGGCTTGAACTCGCGCGTGAGCAGCGCGGCGAACTCATTGGCAGGCTCGGTGGTTGTCGTGCCGGCTGTCTGGGCGGCGGCCTGGGTTCCGGACATGGGTCTATTCCTCGGTTTTCGCCGGAGCCTCCGGCTTTGGCGCGGCGGCAAGGCTCTGGAGCAATGCGGGGTCCTGCAGGACTTTGGCGATCAGTTCCTCCGCGCCGGTCTTGCCGTCCATGTAGGTGAGCAGGTTGGACAGTTGCGTACGCGCCTCGAGCAGCTTGTTCAGCGCATCGACCTTGCGTGCAACCGCGGCGGGGGAGAAATCCTCCATGCTCTCGAAGGTGATGTCGACAGCGAGATTGCCTTCTCCGGTCAGGGTGTTGGGCACCGTGAACGCGACCCGCGGCTTCATCGATTTCAGCCGGTCGTCGAAATTATCGACATCGATCTCGAGCATCTTCCGGTCCGCCACTGCCGGCAGCGGATCGGTCGGTTTGCCCGAGAGGTCGGACATGACCCCGACGACGAAAGGCAACTGGACCTTCTTCTCCGCGCCGTAGGTCTCGACGTCGTACTCGATCTGGACGCGGGGTGCGCGATTGCGCGCAATGAATTTCTGGCTGCTCGCTTTGGCCACGGCCTGCCTCGCCTAACTGGGGTTGGGGTGGTTGCGGTCGGGGATCGCGCTCATTCGCGCGCTCCCGTAACCATCTGCGCCTGTCCGAGCGCGTCGGGAGCGATGTCACGCAGAATGTCGAGAAAGCTCATCTCGGCCAGCCGGCGGGCGCGATCCATCAGCAAGGCCAGTGGACTGGCGGGCTCGTAGCGCTCGTAATAGGTCTGAACGAGGCCAAGCAGGTGCAATGCCTCCTCGCGCGAGCCGATGGCGGAGAGCGATAGCGCCCGAACCGGTCCGGCGGCGGCCGGTGCGCGCGAAGCAACCGACGCGCTCGTGGCTGGCGCTGCGCCTTCGGAGGTGGCTGCCTCGGGCTCGACGCCCGACTCCAGCTCCGCCTCCGGTGCGGCGCCGGATGCTGGGCTGTAGCGCTCGAGATCGCGGCCGATCTCGCGCAGGAGTTTGACCACATCGTTGAAGTCCGGCCCCGTCCCGAATCCGGCCTGGGCATCGAAAGCGGCCGGAATGGCGGTCAGGTCCTCGGCCAGCGTCCTCACCGCAGCGCGAACCGAGTCGAGGGCCGTCTGGTCCGTTTCGGCGAAGGCGCCGCGCAGCTGCGCCTCGCTCAGACGCTCGCGGCCATCGTCCGGCTCCAGCGCGCCTGTGGCGATCGCGATATCGCGCCACGCGACACGGCCGACGCGCGCCCCGTTCGCCAGGGGCAGATCGCGCACCGGGCGCAGCACCATCGCCGGGTCGGCCAGTCGCAGCAGCGCATTGGCGCGCAGAGTCGGGTCGTTATCATCCTCGGGATCGAGCTGGGGATGGACCTGCTCCCAGCGTGTCTCGAGCAACGCCCGGATGCCGCTAACCACGGCGGCGAACGCCGGCAGGCCGCCGAGATGCAGCCGTGCGAGCGCCAGCAGCACGAGCACCCGCAGGTCACGCGTCCGCTCAGTCAGAGCAACGCCCAGCTCCTCGACCGTTTTCCAGTCCGGCGGCTCGGCGGGGATGATGGTGCCGCCATATTGCTGCTCGGGCTTGCCTTGTGCCGCCCGTTCAAGCGCACCGAAATCGGCGTCGAACTCGAGGTTTGCGCCCGTGGGCTCCCCGCCCGGGATGTCCGCGAGAAGCTCGGCGGCGTCCATCGGGGCCATGCCTGGCTATACGATCACGAGGCACGCGGCGCGGGCGAAGCAAAGGGCGCCCCGCTTGGACCGTGCCTTGTCGCCGAAGCTGAAATCCGACCCCACTGCCCCATGCCCATTGTTGCGGACGAACGCCCTTACGCGGACGAACGACCATATCGGGCCACTGCCCCCCGAAACGAAGTGTCGCCTAAACCCTAGCGTGTTGTCCAGCACCGATCACGACCGCTATGATAGGCTTCAAGGGAGGAATCGCATGGGCCAGCCTGCGGCACGGATCGGCGACCAGGTCTTGCAGACGGCGCCGCATTGCCATGCGACGATCCACCCAGCGGCACTGGTGCCGACGGCGGTGCCCCACCCGGCACTGCCATTGCCGCTCGTACCACCGGGAGCAACGACGGTGACGATCGGCGGGCAACCGGCAGCGCGGGTCGGCGACATGACCAAGCCGTGCACCTTGCCAGGATGTGTTCCGGGCGGCCCGGGTGTGATCGCGAAGGGATCGGCGACGGTAACGATCGGCGGCCAGCCCGCGGCACGGGTGGGCGACACCACCAATCATGCCGCCTGCATCGCGCCGATCCCTTCGCCCACCGGGAACATCGTCCCGCCTGGCTGTCCGACCGTGCTCATCGGCGGCTGAGCCCCGCCGTTGCGCCGGCGCCATTTCCATGCCTTTGCCCCGATCTGCCCCGTCTGCGCCGGCGGCGGGCGTGGCGAGCATGCGCTGCATCTGGCCCGCGTCCACGACGAGCGCGACGGCGACGTTCGCGCCGGCATTCTGCATTGCAGCGAGCCCGGCTGCCGGCACGAATATCCCATCATCGACGGGATTCCGCTCATCGTGCCGGATCTGCGCCGGCTCCTCGCCGAGCGCGGTGTGGAACTGATGCTGCGCGATGACCTCGATGCCGATCTCGAAAGCCTGATCGGCGACGCGCTGGGGCCAGAGAGCTGGTTCGATTCGGTGCGGCAGGTTGTTTCAACATATGGCTGGGACGGCTACGCCGATCTCGATCCCGCCGAAGCGACGCCGTCACCCGCCGGTCCGGTGCCGGGCGCCGCCCGGCGCTGTCTCGATCGCTTGATCGCGCTGGCCGCGCCGGAACGGGTCACGCGGGTGCTCGATCTCGGCTGCGCCGCCGGGCGCACGAGTTTCGAGCTTGCCGCGCGCTACCCGGACGGCTTGGTGCTGGGCGTGGACCTGCATCTCGGCTTGCTGCGGCTGGCCCAGCACGCGTCCGCCGGACGCGTCGCCTATCCGCGCCGGCGGATCGGCATTGTCTACGACCGGCGGCGCTTCCCGGTGACGCTGGCTGGTGCCGAGCGGGTGGATTTCTGGGCCTGCGACGCGCTTGCTCTGCCTTTCCGCGGGGCTGCGGCCGACCTGGCGGTGGCGCTGAACCTGCTCGACTGCGTTGCCGATCCACCGCGGCTGCTCGCCAGCCTCGCCGCTGTGGTAGAGCCGGGCGGGAGGGTCCTGCTGGCTACGCCCTATGACTGGTCGACCCGGGCCACGCCGCTGGAGACCTGGATCGGTGGCCACTCCCAGCGCGGCGAACATGCCGGCAGCGGCGAAGCGTTCCTGCGCTCTCTGCTCGGCGGCGCCCATGCACGCGCGGCCGCGGGCCTGACCCTGCTGGCCGAGGAGCCCGACTTCCCGTGGCAGACCCGCCTGCACGAGCGCAGCGCCGTCACCTACCGTACGCATCTTCTCGCCGTGGCACGCGGCGTTGGCTAGATCCGTCGCGCCCAATCAAACACCGGGCGGGGATGCGCCGGGATTTTCCGGCAAGCTGCCGGCGCGCGGGGACTTTCTCGCGCGCCGCATGCCGCCCCGATTCGCCACCTGCTGGGATGCGTGGCTGGAGTCCCTTGTCATCGCGCCGCGCGCGCGGCTCGGGGATGACTGGCGAGCCGCCTGGTACGAGGCTCCGGTCTGGCATTTCGCCCTCGGCCCCGAGCTCCTCGCGCCTGGCCGCGCCTTCGGGGTGCTGATCCCAAGCGTCGACCGCGTCGGGCGGGCCTTTCCCTTCTCCATCCTCGGCCCGGCCCGGGCGGGGGGCATGCCACTGGCGGGATGGTCCCTGCGCATCGAGGCGTTGGCGCTCAGCGCACTCGCCGCCGGCTCTGACCCAGAGCGGCTCGACGACGATCTGCGCCAGCTCGGCCCGCCGGCCGAGCCTGAGCCGGGTGAGCCGGGGTCGGGTGAGCCCGGTCAGTCCGCGTGGCCAGCCCCGCTCGCGGGTCGGGCCGCTGCGTTGCGCCCCGGCGAGTCGCTGTGGTGGTGTCGCGGGTCGCCGCGCGTTCCCGCCGCCGTGATCGAATGCGGCTTTCCGCCCGGCCGGGATGTTGCGGAGGCGATGATCGCCGGGCCAGCCTCAGAAGGCGCCGAGCCCGGGGGCAAATAAGCCAAGGAGGCCGAGCGCCGCCCCAACCAGCCCGACTCCGACCGCGCCGATAAATAGCGGGCCGGAGACGGTGATGGCCGAGGCCGTGGCGAGCACGATGCCGAGCTCGAAGGCCGCCACGCCCTTGTCGAACGTGTGGGTCTGCTCGAGCGCGTAATCGCGCGCCGCTTCGAATGCGCGGGCGCGCACCGAGATCGCATCCTTGCTGTCACCAGGCGCGTGCTCGTAATGCGCTTCATCGGCGTGGAGCTGCTTGATGATGTCCGCGCGCTTGCTGCTGCCCTCGGCGTCCCGCGGCGGATCCAGCGTCGCCAACAGCTGAGCGAGATCTCGCGAGATCGTGGCACGGATCGATTTGGCTTGATACTGGGACCAAGCATCCGTCGCCGCGATGGAATTCTCCTGGACGCGGATCTCCGCATTCTTCGCCCCCTGCTCGCAGATCGCCAGCAAGGCCGCGAGCACGGCGACCAGCAGGGCGGCTCGCTTGCTGCCCTCATGCGCGGCGTGCTCCGCGTGCTCGTGATGTTCCAGCGCCTCGTGCATGTCCCCCCCTTCGGCGTTCCCCCGGGCGGGGGTGGCAGGAATCATAGGCGAACATGAGGATGCCGGTCACGGGCGATTTTGGCGGCGAGAAACGGGATGCGTTCGGGCGCCGCGGCGGGATGGGCCCCGGCAGGCTCTGATCGGACCACCGATGCCCAGATGAGCCAACCGGCGCGTCTATTGATGAAAAGAAGGGCATTCGAAGCGGCAAGCGCAGGAGGGGGCTTGCGCTGCCAGTGATTTCTTCACATCATGCCTATCGCCAGGGCACTTGTGTGGATGCATGGGGCATTGACGCAACCTTGGTCGGACCAAATCACGCGATGGCGTCGGAATTTGCCGGCCTCATCGACAATCGGGAGAAGAGGCGGTGGACGTTCCGGTATCGCAAAATACGGTGCGACGGATCCAGGAGATGATCCGCACCGGCGAACTCAAACGTGGTGCGCCGCTACCGCCGCAACGGTCGTTGTCGCAGCGCCTCAACGTGAGCCGCGCTTCGCTGCGCGAAGCGCTCTCCGTGCTCGGTACGCTCGGTATGCTGAAGACCGAGCCGCGACGCGGTACTTTCGTTCTGAACGAGGTCTCGTCCGCGACGGCGCCATCATGGCGCTTTGCCAGCCGCTATGCGCCGCACGAGGTCTATCAGTTCCGCTTCATCACGGAGGGCGAGGCCGCCCGCCTGGCCAGCACGGTGCAGAGCGACGAAGAACTGCGGCAACTGCAGCAATCGCTCGAGGCATTCAAGGCCGCGGTGCGTGACGGCGATCTTCTCGCCAGCTCGCAGCTCGATTTCGCCTTTCATCGTCTGGTGATGAAGCACTCGCGCAACCGCGTGCTCACTGACCTCTACGCCAACTACGGCGCCGTTCTGCTGGAAAGCCAGCGGCTGCCGCTAGCCCATCACGCGCGGCTGTGGGAGCCGGTCGCGGAACACGAGAACATCATCCACGCCATGGAAAAGCGCGACCCGGAGGGGGCGCGGTATTTCATGCACGTCCATATCATGCGCGCGGCGAACCGCGTCGGTGTCGAACTCAACGAAACAGCCTGAGCACGCAGCCGGTCGTTTCCCGATCCGGGCTTCAGTGGCCGCGAAGACTCAGGATGTAAGCGGAGAGATCGTCGATTTCAGCGCGGGTCAACTGGTAGTCCGGCATGCGGACGTGGGGCGTCTGAAGGAACGCCTTCAGCGACATTTCCGTGGTGGATGGCATTCGCGCAATGGAGGTGAAGGTCGGCGCGGCGTCCCCGGCCCGCTTTTGTCCGGGTCCAGTCAAGTGGCAGTGGCTGCACCATTTCTCCGCGAGCGCCTTGCCGTCCGCAAGGTCGGCCGCATGCGCGCCGGACATCGCCAGGGCAAAGAACAGCCCTGCCGCTAGAACACCCTGTATCGTTGCTCGCATGGTCGACTCCGTTGGGTCTGTGATCAAGCATGCGCGTTGGCAAGCTAGCCTGCCAGACCCCGCGGGAAAGCGCCAGAGCGGATGCCGTTCGGTCCGATTGCCCTGAGACACCAGTCACCTGCATGACGCCGCCCGGACGGCGGGAGCGCGCTGATCCACGTACACGGATGAGCAGGGGCCGGGGCGGTTCAATGCGGTCGGAGATGGCACGAGGACCGCAACGCGATACCGAGCTGCTGATCGCGGGCCCTGTAGGGCAAGGACCAGCGGGGACTATGAACCTAGCCGTTCGAAGCCCTGGCGATCATGGCCGCGACCGCGCCCATTCGGGTCTCTCGTTCAGACCATCCGCTCGAGTGCCTGCGCGATGCCCTGGCCGCCGCCGATGCACAGCGTCACGATCCCGCGCCGGAGGCCATCACGCTGCATCGCGTGCAGCAATCTCGTCGCCGGGACTGCGCCCGTGGCACCGATCGGGTGGCCATGCGCGATCGCGCCCCAGCGCGCTGGCGCACGGCCGGCACCGGGCCGAGACCGGAAAAAGCGGGCTCCACCGCGCCGAGCGATTCGGCCGTGGTGCCGGGCCGGTTATACTCGTCCTGGGCGACCGGGCTGACACTTTGCGACCCGTGATCTCGACCGGCTCGATCTCGGCCGCGAACTTGTCCGCCGCCTGGGCGGCGGCGAAGCGGGCCTGCGAGCGTTCGGCCCAACGATCCTGCGCCGCGCGACTGATCTGGTATTTCGCTGCAAGATTCTCGGTATGCCAACCTGAATGCTGACCGGAAAGGCGTCGTTCAGCCCATCCTCCAACATTGAATCGACGAGCACGGCCGGGCCCATCCGATAGCCCCAGGTGCCTCGCGTTGCAGGTAGGGGGCGAGGTCCATGCTTTCCATCCCGTCGGCGATCGCGCTGTCGACGAGGCCGAGCATCACTTCCTGCGCGGCCGAGACGATCGCCTGCGCGCCTAAGCCGCAGACGCGGTTGACCGTCATTGCCGGCACCTCCACCGGCACGCCGCCTGCGATCGCGGCTTGCCGCGCCGGGTTCATCTTCGTTCCAGCCTGGATCACGTTGCCCATCACCACGGTGCCGATTTCGGCGCCAGCGACAGCGGAGCGCGCCAGCACCGCGCGGATGACGGTGGCGCAGAGCTCTGGTGCGGGGGTGGACTTCAACGAGCCGGCGAAGGTGCCGATCGCGGAGCGGACAAGGGTGCAGAGGACACCCTCACGACCGGTCGTCGCTTCAATTTCTCTGTTGCAGTGAAGTCCTCAGGTCGTGACGACCAGCGGCGCCTTGATCCGGATCAAGCCGGCAGGGATGGCCTGCGCGCCAATGTCCCCGACACCGTCACGGCCGCGGCGACGGTGTTGAAGATGGTGCCATATTTGCGGATGTTCTCATGCATCAGCGCGAGCCGGTGGTCGGATTCGTCCGTATCGACGAGAAGTTCGTAATCAATATGGGTGATCTGCGGCGGCCGGTCCTGTCGTACTCCGTGCAGGCGCAGCTCGGCACCATGGAATCGGAACGACAGCATCGGCGCGAGCCGCTCCAGATTCTTCAGCATGCAGGCTGCCAGGGCGGCGAGGAGCAACTCCGCCGGATTGAAAGCGTCGCGGCGCCCGACTGGATCGGTGTCCATGACGAGTTCCGCCTCCTTGCAGGAGGCCACCCCCGAATGCCCATCGCGCCGGACCGCGAGCACGGAATATTCGAGCATTGGATCCTCCGCGTCAGGCCGCCGCGATCGATAGGCGGGTGCGATAGATAAGGCTCAACCGGCCCGCTTACCACGGCCGCCCCAACCGGCTCTGCCGCCTGCAGGAAGCGCGCATCGAGATGCGAGTTCTCGTGGTCCCACACATCCTCCCACACGCCGTGCATCGGATAAGCGCACAGACCGCCATCGGGGAACGCGTTGCGCAGGATCTCGGTGCTCACCGCCTTGCGGTACTGTCGGTTATCCCGCGTACCGGGCAGCCCGGTGCCGTTCGCCGCGTCGCTCGGCTGGAAGGTCTCCTGCGCGACCCGCAACAGCCCCACGACGTCGCGGTCAAACGCCGCCCGGTCGGCGTCGCGGATGAAGACGTGATTGGCGACGGTGACGAGATCCGGCGCATCTGCTGGGTCACGCAGGAACGCCGTGATGCCGGGACGATCACGCAGAATGCCAGTTCGGTTGCCAGCCGCGATCGTCTCGAAAACACCCTGATACCATGCCATCGGCCGCCTGCTCTCGATCGGGCCGTCCGGCGAGGCGCTCACGGCGTGCAGGTGTGGCCCGACCTCGCTGGCAAACATCGTTTCCGCGCCTGCGGCAAGCAGCGCCGCATAGTCGGAGAACCGGGCAAACAGCGCATGGAAATAGGGCTGGCGCCGCGCATTCAGCCCATCCAGATACGCGGTCGCCAGAACCCCCTTGTAAGCCTCGGGGTAGTTCTTCACCATCGTCGAGTCGCCGACCATCTGCTTCAGCGACAGATGCAGGAATCCGTGCTGATGGGCGAGCCGCGCGCCAAGCGTCTGAATTGCCGCCAACGTGGCCGGTTGTTCCGGTCGTGCAACGCGGAACTCCAGATAGAGCGTAACGGGTCCGACCGGCACTGCGCCGTCGCGAGGGAGTCCGGCCGCCCGCGCTTGTGCGGCGAAGCCGGTCGCTGCAAGAGCGGCGGGGGTGCCGAGAAGGAAACGGCGGTTCATGGTAGGATCTTCTGATGTGTCGTGACGAGGTCTGCCGCGGCGCAGGGCTCACCCCGCCGAGTCCGCTACCAGAAAGACGGGGGCCTGGTCCTGCGGCATTGTTGCAAGTTCCGCGTCGGTAAGCCGGGCACAGATCTCGATCAGGTAGCCGGTTGGATCGCGCAACCAGAGCTCGTGCAGCGGCGTTCCGCGCCAAGTGGTCCGGGGTGGCTTGACGATCTCGGCCCCGGCTTCCCGCGCTCGGTCGTAGGCTTCGATGACTGCGGCCTTGTCATCGACCCCGAGGCCCAGATGATAGAGGCTGAAAGTGTCGAGCGGCGTGCCTCTGTCGTTGACGAGGAGCACGAAATTCAGTTTCAGGTGGGGCACAATGAATGTGGCATAGCGCCCGGTCCGCTCCTCCGGCGCGAGGCCGAAGAACCGAGCATAGAATTCCACGCTCGCGCTGAGATCGGTGACCCGTAGGCTCAGGTGGAACTCACGCGCCGCCGGAGCGAGCAGGGTCAAGCCCTTGCCAGCCAGGACGCCACATCCTCGGGCTTAGGCAGGCCGCCGGCGTGGACTACCTGGCCATCGATCACGAGGCCCCGCGTGGCGGCGATCCCATAGCCTGCGATGGCCGCATAGTCCGTGACCTTCTCGATGTGGACCGGCACGCCGAGCCGCTCCGCGGCCGCCTGCACCATCTCGGCGGTCGCAGCGCAGCGCTTGCAGCCAGGACCGGGAACTATGATCTCTTTCATGGGGGGCTCTCCGGGTTCAGGCGAACAGGGCGTTGAACGGAAAGCCGACCATCACGATGCCCAGCGTGACCACGCCGATGAGCCGCAGGCTGAGCACCTTGCGCAGGATGATGGTCTCGGGGGCGGACAAGGCGGTCACGGCCATCATGAAGGCGAGTACCGTTCCAAGCGCCGCGCCTTTGCCGAGCGAGGCGGACGCGACATTGCCTAGCCCCTCGCGCCGGCCAGCGAGCAAGGCGCGTGTGCGCTCGGCCGAAAAGAAACTGCGCACCATCCCCATCCGGAACACCACGAGCGCGAGCAACATCAGCACCTTCGGCGTGTCGTACAAGAAGAACGCCAAGGCCCCGTGCAGATGACCGGACTGCGCCATCGGCAACCGCGCAACCAGCCAATCAGAGAACCACTCGAGCTGCCAGTAGACCGCAAACCACGCCAGCACGCCCAGCACGGTGAGGATGATCTGAGCGGCGTCGGCCAGGCCCCGCCGCGTGGCGAGGACCGAGTTATTCATGCGGCAATCCTTTCGGGTACTGTCGGCAATGCCAGCGCCGCCGTGACCAGGGCCACCACATGGTCCGGCAGGTCCGTGCTGCGGCGATAACGCACCCACTGCGCATCCCGCCGGTCACGCACCAGACCGACGGCCTTCAGCGCCGCCATGTGGCGCGACATGCGCGATTGGCTGGTCCCAAGCAGCGACATCAACTCGCAGACGCAATGCTCCCGTCCGTCCCAGAGCACCCGGATGGCGGCAAGACGCGTCGGCTCCGCAAGCGCGGCAAGCAGGGAAATTGCATCGTTCATGAAGGGTATATACGCTTATGCGCCTATGCGCACAAAAGGATCTCCCGAACTCCGCCAGCCGAGTCCGGCGTTCTCGCATTTTCGGCTGGCCGCAAGACGCAGAGAGTGGCGACCCGGGCGGAGGGGCGAAGCGCAGATCGAGGGTCACGGACGAGCGGGTGGTGGGGGGATGATCGGCGCGGCGGGCGGCTTCGCCGAGCATGTCGCGCTCGGCCGCGCCAGCCTCGACGCGGACGGGCACCCGAAGAGATCTGGAGCCGGGCGTGGAGGCCACGGCCGAGATCAGGCGCCGGCGCCGAGCGTTGGGTCCGCGCCACCAGCACATAGCAGGCAAGGAAAAAGATGCCGCTGGACACCGCGGCGCCTTCGCTGCAGCTGGTTTCATTGTAGCGCGGTGAGAACGAGGGGATGGCGGTCAGGTTTGCCAATATCGACGCGCGTCAGGGACGCAGCGGGTGCGTGCAAGGGCGGAGCGGAGTGATCTCACGCTGCCGCCTCGATCCGGACTATATGGAGCAAAGGCTACGCGGTGCTGGCTTTGAGGATCGGCAGCTTGGACCGGCTTTGCTGACGGGTGCGCCGCGTGAGCATGATCAAGGGGAGGTCGGATGACAGCGGTCTATGTCGACGGTGACGCTTGCCCGGTCCGAGACGAGGTCTACCGCGTTGCCGACCGGCTCAGCCTGCCGGTCTTCGTGGTTTCGAATGGTTCACGTCCCATCCGGCCGCCCGGCCTGCCAAATGTGAGCATGATCACCGTCGCCGAAGGTGCCGATGTGGCCGACGACTGGATCGTCGCGCACGTCACCGCCGCGGATGTGTGCGTCACGGCGGACATTCCGCTGGCATCGCGCTGCTTGGCGAAGGGGGCGCAGGCGGTGTCACCCGTTGGCAAGCACTGGACCAGAGACAATATCGGTGTCGCGCTTGCCGGCCGCGAGCTAGCGCGACACCTGCGGGAGATCGGCGCGAATACCGGCGGCCCCGCGCCGCTGGCCAGGGCTGACCGGTCGCGGTTCCTCGGCGCGCTGGATGCGGCCGTACAAGCTGCACGACGGGAATTCGGGCCGGGCCGGAGTCCCGGCGTTGCTCCGGTCCGCGATCCCGGTTGAGACGTTCGCTCAGGTCAGCGCAGTCCCGATCGTCAGCGCCGCGCCAGCAGGGCTCCCGGTCCAATTGTCCGACAGATCAGGTTCGCCACGCCGGGCTCGAAAACCGGATTGCGACCCCTATCGCCGAAGAGAGCTGCGCGCTCGAAGGCCGACTGCCGGCCGAGGACGAACTCGTCGCGCGCTCCAATGTCAGCCCCACGACCGTGCGCAAGGCCATCCGGAACCCCGCTGCGCGCGGTGTGACCGAAATGCGGCGCGCGCCACAGGCCCCTTCGTGACGCTGCGAAAGATCACCCAGGATCTGACCGATCTGACAGGCTCATCGAGGACATGCTGGCACTCGGTTACCATCCGACCGCCCGGCTGAGCGATATGCGACACGCCGCGGCGGGGGAGGACGTGGCTCGCCAGCTTCGCCCGGCAGTCGGCACGACCGTGACGGATCCGACGCGCGCGTCTCGCTGATCGAGGCGGACTATCGGTTGGAGGCGTCATCCGGTAGAGCGCTGCTGCGATGCCTGGAACTGGCTCATCCGCCAGCCCGAACGCATCACCTCAATCGGCCACCGCGCATGGGCGTCGGTCAGTCGATGACACCGTGCGTATCAGTGCAACGTCCAGGCACTGTCGGCTGCCGTCGGTGGGCGGCAAAAGAGCGGCTCGCCGTTCGGTGTGCGGACCTCCGGCGACAGCCCCATCTCTGCACGCAGCGCACGGAACAGCGCGCCATGGGCGACTACCAGCACAGGCGCCGGACGGGCCAAGGCGCGTGCAAGTGCTGTGACCGCGCGGGCGCGCAGCGCCGCGAAGGGCTCGGCGCCCTCCGGGGTGGATCGACCATGGATCCAGTCTGCGAACCAGGCACCCATGTCCTGGCCCTCCTGCACGCCGAACGCGACCTCGCGCAGATCCGGCTCGATCGCCGTCGGCAGAGCCAGCGCTGCGGCGACGATGTCCGCGGTGGCGCGCGCCCGGCGGAGCGGGGAACTCACGATCGAGGCGATCCCCACCCCAGCGAGCGCTGCAGCCGCACGATGCGCCTGCGCAATGCCGACGTCGTTCAGCGGGATATCGACGCTGCCTTGCGACAGGTTGCGTGCGTTCCAGTCGGTCTCGCCGTGCCGCAGGAACCAGAACGCCGGCGCCGCCAGCACGGTCAGGCCAGCCCCTCCTGCTGCATCACCCGCTGGACCGAAGGGCGGGCGAGCATGCGCGCGTAGTGGGCCGCACAATTCGGCGGCAGCGGCACATTGCGCGCCGTGGCCCAGAACTCGATGTAGAACGCAACAGTGTCAGCGATCGAGAAGGCACCCGTAACATACTCCTTGCCGGCCAGTGTCTGGTCGAGAAGGGCCAGTCCGTTGCCGAAAATCTCCAGCCCGCGCGCGCGCACGGCCTCTGCGTCGGTCTCGCTTGGGGCGAAGCCGACGGGGCGGAAGATGCGCGAGAAACCATGCATGTGCGTGGTCGCGATCAGATAATCCATGATTTCCAGCGCGCGGACCTGGCTCTCGACATCGTCGGGCCACAGTTTTGCCTGGGGATTGGTCCGCGCGAGCCAGTAGGCGATGGCCGGATATTCGGTGAGGATGGAGCCATCGTCACGCTGCAGCGCCGGCACCTTGGATTTCGGATTGACCGAGGTGTACTCGGCCGAGAACTGCGCGCCCTCGCGCAGCTTGACGAGCTGGGTCTCGTAAGGCTTGCCGATTTCCTCAAGCAATACATGGATCCCGATCGAACACGCGCCGGGCGAATAGAAGAGCTTCATGATCGCATCCCCCCCTCTGAAAGACTCAGTCGAAAAGCGAACTCACCGAGGATTCGTCGCTGATCCGGCGCATCGCCTCGGCGAGCAGCGGCGCGATGGTGAGCTGGCGGATATTCTGCGCCACCCGCACCGCCTCGGTGGCGAGGATGCTGTCGGTGGCTGTCATCATCTTGATCGGGCTCGAAGCGATGCGTGCGACCGCGCCACCCGAGAGCACGCCGTGGGTGACATAGACGCTCGCCGAGGTCGCCCCGCGCGCGATCAGCGCCTCGGCGGCGTTGCACAGCGTGCCGCCGGAATCGACGATATCATCGACGAGAATGCAATCGCGCCCCGAGACGTCGCCGATCACGTTCATGACCTCAGAGACCCCGGCGCGCTCGCGGCGCTTGTCGATGATGGCGAGATCGCAGTTCAAGCGCGTCGCCAGTGCGCGCGCTCGGACCACGCCGCCAACATCGGGTGAGACGATCATGATGTCGCGGCCGGCGAAGCGCTCCTGGATGTCGCGGGCGAACAGCGGCGCGGCGTAGAGATTGTCCACCGGAATGTCGAAGAAGCCCTGGATCTGCCCGGCATGGAGGTCCATGGTCAGAACCCGGTTGGCCCCCGCCTCTGCGATCAGGTTGGCGACCAGCTTGGCGCTGATCGGTGTGCGCGGGCCGGATTTCCGGTCCTGGCGGGCATAGCCGAAATAGGGGATCACCGCCGTCGCGCGCCGGGCCGAGCCGCGCCGCAGCGCGTCCAGCGTGATCAGCAGCTCCATCAGGTTGTCGTTGGCGGGATAGGAGGTCGACTGGACGACGAACACGTCCTCGCCGCGGACGTTCTCCTGGATTTCGACGAACACTTCCATGTCCGCGAAGCGGCGAACCGAGGCGCGGGTCAGTGGCAGGTTGAGCGCGGCGGCGACCGCCTCGGCCAGAGCTCGGTTGCTGTTGCAGGCGATGATCTTCATGCGGCGGGCTTCATGCGCGTGCGTCCCCGTTCGCCAGCGCGGCGGGGAGCCGCCGTCCGGGCGCATGCGTTCTAACAATGCGACGGGTTTGTGTCCAACCGATCCGCGTCCGTCTCATGGGGCCTTGGCGGGCTCGGATGGGGTGCGCCCCCCGGTCTGCTTGAGGATCATGTCCTTGATCCCCGCCGCGGCCTGTTGCGCGACCACCAGCGCGACATCGCCCCAGTGCGGCCCGATCGAGCCCGCGGGCACGTCGTTCACCTGGATAACACGGCCGAGATCGTGTCCGGCGGCGTCGTTCACGGCCCATTGGATCTCGACCCGTTCGCTTCCGTCCGGGGTCGTGCCGGTCCGTACCTCGCCCGCGACGATGAAATCGGCCCCCTCGGCGCTCTCCTGCACCTGCTCGCCGAGCACGGGCAGCTGCCGGCGCAGTTGCAGCGCCAGGGCGTTGTTGCCGTCCCCTGGCGCGCCGCGGACCCCAAGCACGGCCACCCGAGCCGGGCGGTTGTAGAGGCTGTTCGGATCGCTCTGCTTGCGGGCCGCGTCGATGCTGGTCAGGAGTTCGGCGATCTTTGGCGCCGCCTCGCCCGCCGCCGCGGTCAGCGTCGCGGGTGCACCGGCCTGCCATGCCGCCGCCGCGACCGGCGCGCCGCGCACCTCGCCCTGCTTCGCGCCGGCCGGGTCCAGCACGGTGAAGCGCGGCACCACGCCAAGCGCGCCAGGCTCGGCACCGATCACCAATCGCCAGTCGCCGGGGCGCACCGGCTGTGCCACAGCCGGCACCTCGGCCGCGACCAGGGCGGTCGCGATCGCCGCGGCAAGGTCCGCTGCCGCCGGGCTCGCCATCACGTCGGGGGCGGGGACCATCACGTCGAGCCGCGCCGGCGGCGGCGCGGCCAGCCTCCCGCCGAGCGCACCGGGATGGCCAGCAAATGGCTGTGGCGCGGCCGCGCAGCCGGCAAGGACCGGAAGAAGTCCCGGCAGGACGCTTCCCACCCGGAAGAGAGCCCGCATACCACTCATCCCGCGACGATCGAAATCTGGTGGCCGATCGGCCCGCCGCCCGCGAGGGTGCGGCGGCGATGGCTGAAGAAACGGTCTGGCTCGGCACAGGTATCGGCGGCGACGGCCCGCCACGCGCTGATGCCCGCATGCGCGAGCCGCGCCGCGCAGTAACCGGGCAGGTCGAACTGCCAGTGCCCCTGACGTCCGGGCCGCAAGAATGCCTCGCCCTCGGCCCCGGCCGCCAGCACCGCAGCGTGGAGATCCGTGCCGACCTCGTAGGAGTCCTGGCCGATACACGGCCCGATCGCGGCGATGATCCGGGCTGGATCGGCGCCAAGGCCGATCATTGCCACCACCGTTGCCTCCAGTACGCCGGCCACGGCGCCGCGCCAGCCGGCATGGGCGGCCCCGATCACGCCGGCGCTGGCATCGGCGAAGAGCACCGGGGCGCAGTCCGCGGTCACGATGCCAAGCGCGAGTCCGCGTGTCCGGCAGACCAGCGCGTCGGCCCTCGGCCCGCTGCCCGCAGGCCATGGGTCTTCCACCACCACGACCTCGATCCCATGCACCTGCGTGAGTCCGACCAGGTTGTCGGCGTCGGTGCCGAGGGCACGTGAGGCGCGCGCGCGGTTCTCTCGGACGGCGGCAGGATCGTCCGCGCTCGAGAGGCTGCAATTGAGGCTGGCATAGGGTCCGAGCGAAACGCCGCCCTGGCGGGTGAAGAAGCCGTGCGGCGCCGGCAGGTCGGGGCAGGTGAGGCGGATGGGGTCGGTCATGGCTCGAAGCCTGGCGGGGTTGGCCGACCCGGTTGGCACAGGGCGAGGACCTTGAACAGGCTGCCCATGCGGTCGGGCTCCGCCAGCCGCCGCGCCGCCTCGATCAGCGCCGCCGCCCGCACCGGGTCGGCGCCACGGGCCAGGATGTGGCTGCGCGGGTAGAGGCCGAGGCGGGTGAGAAATTTTCCCTGCGCCACCGGTCCATGGACGGCAGCGCCGGCGGCGGCGGCGGTGGCGGCGATGGCGCCGAAATCGACATGGGCGGTGAGGTCCGCCTCTCCCGGCCGCGCCAGCGGATCGGCCGGGCGGCTTCCACGTAGCGCTTGGAGACTCTCCCCCGGCGCACCCGTCGCCGGGCCGTAGTCGATGATCAGCGCCGCGCCCCCCTGCGCCACCACGCGCGCCGCGAGGACCGCCGTCGCCGCGCGCGCCGTCTCACCGACCTCGATCACATCCCCCTCCGCAGCCGCCACCGGGTCGGGCGGTGCGGCCGCGGGATGCTCGTGGAACATGCCGCGGTCGACGAACCGCTCCGTCCACCCGGCGCCGCGGCGCACGAACTGGCGGATCGGCAGCGCATCAAGGAACTCGTTGGCGAGGAGAATAAGGGGTGCACCAGGCAGTTCGTTGAGCCCGTCGATCCAGCATGCGCCGGGCAGGCGTTCGGCCTGCAGCGCCCGCAACCGCGGTGAGGACTCGATCAGGACAAGGCGCAGAGCGGCGGCGAAGCCCGGCGCCGTCTGGCGCAGCGCCCGCAGGGCGTCTGTCATCAGCGTGCCACGACCAGGGCCGGCCTCGGCCAGCACCACGGGCACAGGCCGCCCGATCTGCTCCCACACCACCGCGGCCCAGAGCCCGAGCAATTCACCGAACACCTGGCTGATCTCGGGTGAGGTCGTGAAGTCCGCATACGGGTCGCGGGTGGCATAATAGCAGGCGTTGGCCCGTGCCATGAATTGGTCGAGCCGATCCATCAGGCCGCCACGGGGGCACGGCGCACGGCGCGCAGGATCAACACGAGGCCCGCGACCAGCATCGGCAGACTGAGCAGCTGACCCATGGTCGCGCCGGCCCAGAGATAGCCGAGAAAGGCGTCCGGCTGGCGGAAGAACTCGCCGCTGATTCGCGCCACCGCGTAGCCCGCGAGGAATGCGCCGCTCAGCAGACCGGGCCGGCCCCGAACGCTGGCGCTGCGCGAGAGACCATACAAAAGGACGAAGAGCGCGATGCCCTCGAGTCCCGCCTGGTAGAGCTGGCTCGGGTGGCGTGGCACGGGGCCGGCGGCGGGGAAAACCATGGCCCAGGGCAGCCATTCCGGCGCCGGGCGGCCCCAGAGCTCGCCATTGATGAAGTTCGCGATCCGTCCCAGCCCCAGGCCGATCGGCACACAGACCGCCAAACGGTCGGCGAATCCGAGCAGAGGCAGGCGCTCGCGCCGCGCGAACAGGAGGACGGCGGTGGTGACGCCGAGCGCGCCACCATGGAAGCTCATCCCGCCCTGCCAGACGGCGAAGATCTCGAGCGGGTGCGCCAGAAAATAGAGTGGCTGGTAGAACAGCACGTAGCCGAGCCGCCCGCCGAAGACGACGCCGAGCGTCGCCCAGGTGAGGAAGTCGTCCACCTGCTCCAGGCTTGCCACCGCCGGTGGCGCCAGTACCAGGCGGCGAAGCAGCCGCCAGCCGAGTACCAGCCCGACAATGTAAGCCAGCGCATACCAACGGATCGCCAGCGGCCCGAGGTGCACCAGCACCGGATCGAACTGGGGGAACAGCAGGACCGGGATCATCGGTAGGGATCGGCTCGGAGATGGTCCTGGATGTAGCGGCGCACGCCCTCCTCGAGCGGGGTGAACGCCGCGCCGTAGCCGGCCGCGCGGAGCCGGTCGAGGCGCGCCTCGGTGAAAGACTGGTACTGGCCGTGCAGTGCTTCGGGCATGTCGATGAAGGCGGCCGCTTCGGTGCGATCCATGGCCCGACAGACGGCATGGGCGAGATCGAGATAGGTCCGCGCGACGCCGGTTCCGACATTGAACAGGCCCTGCACCGAAGGCGTGTCGAGCAGCCAGAGCAGCACGGCCACCACGTCGCCGACCCAGATGAAGTCGCGCCGCTGCTCCCCGTCGGCCACGCCCGGCTGGTCGGAGCGGAACAGGCGCGGTGCGCCGCCCGCGGCGACCTCGTCGTACTTGACCTTGACGACCGAAATCATCGACCCTTTGTGGTACTCATTGGGCCCGTAAACATTGAAGAATTTGAGCCCGGCCCATTGCGGCGGCAGCCGGGCGCGCTCGTCGCGGCGGCGCGCGACCCAGAGGTCGAAGGCGAGCTTGCTCCAGCCATAGAGGTTGTGCGGGCGCAGGCGGCGCAGATAGGCGAGCGCGGAGTCGTCGTCGAACCCGGCTGTCCCATCGCCATAGGTCGCGGCGGAGGACGCATAGACGAAGCGCACCGCATGCGCCGCGCACCACTCCCACAACCGCTGCGAGAGAGCGACGTTGCTCGCCCAGACGAGATCGCCGTCGCGCGCCGTGGTCTGGCTGACAGCGCCGAGATGGAACACCATCTCTATCGGCGGGCGGGTGGCGAGGAAGCCGTCCAGCTCGTCCGGGGCGACGATGGCATCGGGCGGATGCTGCGCGAGATTCCGCCACTTGCCGTCGCTGCGCAGCCGGTCGACAACGACGGTCTCAAGCCCGCGGGCGGCCAAGGCTGCGTGAAGGTTGGAGCCGATGAATCCGGCGCCGCCGGTGATCAGGATCATGGCGGCGGGTTATACGGGCTGCGGCGTCGGCGCGAAAGCGCGGCGGTCGGGTCCTGGCGATAGGATATACCAATGAGTGAACGCACACGCCTGTTTGATGATCTGGCCGGGGTCGCGGGAGGCGCCGTCTCGGCCCTGCTCGGTCTGCGCGACGAGGCCGAGGCCCTGGCACGCGCGCGCATGGACGACGCGCTGCGCCGGCTGCAGCTGGTTCGCCGCGACGAGGTCGAGGCGCTGGCCGAGCTGGCCGCCAACGCGCGCGCCGGCCAGGAGCAGGCCGAACACGAGCTCGCTGCCCTGCGCACCCGGCTGGCCGCGCTCGAGGCCCGTGTCGCGCGGCTGGAGCCGGCGGCGGACGCGGCCCCGCCGGAGTTCTGAGAGGCGAACCAGGCTTGGTGGTGCGTCGCGATGCTGCGATGCGGCAAGGCTTGCAGCGCTATGGCGCCGGCCATTAGGGTGGGCGCCGCGGTGGGGTCGTGCCCCGGCCTCCGATTCGGATCACGGCCCTGTCGCACGGCCTTCCTCTTCACGGGAGACCCATCATGACCCTCCTCACCGCTTCCAGCCCGGAACGGGTCGCCAATCCCCTAGACACGGTCGAGCAGATCATCGCCGCCAACGACTGGGCGTTCGACCGGCGCAGCGAATCCGAAATGGCCGCCGAGGCGCCGGGCAAATGGTGCGACTACGGGCTCTATTTCAGCTGGTCGCACGAGATCAGTGCGATGCATTTCACCTGCGCCTTCGACCTGAAAGTCCCCGAGCGCCGGCGCAGCGCGCTGTACGAGCTGCTGGCGCTGGCCAATGAGCGGCTTTGGATCGGCCATTTCAGCATGGACAGCGACGACGGCATGCCGGTCTTCCGCCATGCCGTGCTGCTGCGGGGCGCGGGTGGCGCCTCCTCGGAGAGTCTCGAGGACATGGTGGATATCGCCATCACCGAGTGCGAGCGCTTCTTCCCCGCCTTCCAGTTCGTGCTCTGGGGCGGCAAGGCGCCGGCCGACGCGCTGCAGGCGGCGATGCTCGACTGCGTCGGCGAGGCGTGAGCGAGGCGCGATGAGCCCCGCACCCGCATTGCCGCCGGTCCTGCTGCTCGGCTGCGGGCGCATGGGTGGCGCGCTGCTTGCCGGCTGGCGGGCGCGCGGCTTGGCCCGCGCGGTTGTCGTCGATCCTGCCCTGCCCGGCGTCGCGGCCCCTGGGATCACGGTCTGTGGCGGGCTCGACGACGTGCCGAGCGATTTCGCCCCCGGCGCGGTGGTGCTCGCCGTCAAGCCGCAAATGGCGGCTGCGACCCTGCCGGCCTGCCGCCGATTTGCCGGCCGCGCGGTGTTTCTCTCGATCATGGCCGGCCGGACCATCGCCGGGATCCGCGACCTGCTCGGCGGTGCGGCGGCGGTGGTGCGGGCGATGCCCAACACTCCGGCGGCTATCGGCCAGGGGGTCAGCGTCGCCTGCGCCGGACCCGGCGTCGATGCGGCCGGGCGGGCCCTCTGCGATGCGCTGCTCGCCGCCGCGGGTGCCGTCGCCTGGGTCGAGGTCGAGGGCGAGCTCGACGCTGTTACGGCGGTCTCCGGCAGCGGCCCGGCCTATGTGTTTCTGCTCGCCGAGCTGATGGAACGTGCGGCGATCGAGCAGGGGCTGGAGCCGGCGCTCGCGCGGCTGCTGGCCCGGCGCACGGTGGCTGGTGCCGGAGCCCTGATGGAGGCGAGCGGCGAGGACGCGGCGGCGCTTCGCCGCTCCGTCACGAGCCCAAACGGTACCACCGAGCGCGCGCTCGGTGTGCTGATGGCCGAGACCGCCTGGCCGGCGCTGGTCTCACGGGCCATCGCGGCGGCGGCCGAACGCTCGCGCGAGTTGGCGTCATGAAGGCCGGGCGCGGCCTGCGAGGACGGTGCCATGGACGATAGCGAGTTCGATCGCGCCTTCATCGGCGCCGCCTTCGCGCGGGTCGGCCGCGACGGCTGGCGGCATCTCAGCCTTGCGGGGGCTGCCCAGGACGCCGGGCTGCCTCTCGCCCGCGTGCGGCTGCGCTTTCCGAGTTCGGCCGTATTGCTGCTGCGCTTCGGCCGCTATGCCGACGCGGCGGCGCTGACGGGCGTCGTCGCTGACGCCGGCTCGGTCCGCGATCAGCTTTTCGATATGCTGATGCGCCGGATCGACGTGCTGCAAGCCCATCGCGCCGGGGTCCTGGCGCTGTTGCGGGCGGTTCCCTTCGAACCGGGGCTGGCCGCGCTGCTCGGGACCGCCAGCGTCAACAGCATGCGCTGGCTGCTGGAGGCGGCTGGCGTTTCGGTGCGCGGGCCGCTCGGTCTGCTGCGTGCCAAGGGGCTGCTCGCGGTCTGGCTCTGGACGGTGCGGGCCTGGAAGCGAGACGAGAGCGAGGACCTTTCGGCGACCATGGCGGCGCTCGACGCGGCGCTGGCGCGCGCCGAGCGTGCCGCAGGCTGGCTGCCGCACGCCCGCGACGCGGCGGCCAACCCCGCCTCGCCGGATGCGCCATCGGCCAAGGGATCGCCTCCGGAGGGGGTAGCCTCGGATGAGCCGCCGCCCGAATCGCCTGGCTGAGCCGTTCAGCCGGCTGCGCTCTCACCGGACAGGGGGCGCGGCCGTCCGGCGGCATCGACCGCGACATACACGATCTCCGCCTCGGTGACCTTGAACCGCGGTTCCTGGCCATGGCGCAGCACCCAGACCTCGACGTCGAGCGTGATGGAGCTGCGCCCGGTGCGGTTGAGCGCCGTGTAGCAGCAGACGACGTCGCCGACCTTGACCGGCTGCATGAAAACCATGCGCGAGACGGCCACGGTCACGACGCGTCCGGCGGCGATGCGCGCGGCGGTTATGCCGCCCGACACGTCCATCACCGACATGATCCAGCCGCCGAATATGTCCCCGGAGGGATTGATGTTGGCCGGCATGGCGACGATGCGCGAGGCCAACTCGCCTCGCGGCTCGGATGAGCCGGTCGATGGGTTCGCGGACATGCGGCCTCCCTGTCCTGCCGGCGCGGCGCCGACGACCAGGCAGGATAGCCTAATCCATCCCGGTCCGCGCCGCCCGAGTCAGGCGAACATGCCGCGCGAAATCTGGCTTAGCCCCGCCAGCGTGATCGTGGTGCCGTCGCCCAGATGCAGCTGCATCCCGCCCACCCCGGGTGTGGCGCCGGCCATCGCCACCGCGGCGGCGTTGGCGCCGTAGCCGTCGAGGACGAGATGGTCGAGGCCGGGCGTGAAGCCGGTGATCAGATCGCTGCCGCCGCTCATGCCGTTGACGAAAACGAAGAGATCCGGGCCGCTGCCGGCCTGGAGCGTTGCCTGGCCGGAGCCGGCGATGATCTGATCCGCTCCGGTTCCGGCGATCACCACGGTGCTGCCGCGGCCGGTACTGATCGTGTCGTTGCCGGCGCCGCCGAAGACGGTGGTTCGTCCGCTGCCGGCGAAGACGGCGTCGCCCCCGGCGCCGGTGTTGATCAGCGCTGTGCCGCCGCCGCCGATGATCAGGTTGGAACCGCTGCCGCCGAAGATGGTATCGGCGCCGGCCCCGCCGAAGACGGTGTTGCGACCGGGTCCGACGGCGATGAGATCGTCGCCGCTGCCGGCGACGAAGACATTGCCGCCGCCTGCGCCGCCAAGGGTCGCCAAGCCGGCGCCGGCGACCAGGGTGTTGCCGCCGCGCTGTCCGGCGAAGAACAGGTCGCGCATGGACGCACCACCGAACAGCGTCACCTGGCCCGTGCCGCCATAGACGGTGGCGTCGCCGGAGCCGCCGATAAGTGTGCTCGCGCCGTCGGCATTGAGGAAGTTCAGCGCGGCGGCCCCGCCGGCGAAAACCTCGTCGCCGGCGGTGCTGGCCTGGATGGTCGCGGGACCGGAGCCGCCACTGATCGTGTCGTTCCCACCCGAAACGACCATATCGTTGCCTGAACCCAGGAAGATCTGGCTGGACCCGGTCTGGGTGGAAATCGAATCATTGCCGGAGGCGGCCGCGATGGTGTCGTGGCCGGGGCCGGTAGAGATCGCCCAATCCCCGCCGCCCGTCAGCGGCGTACCGATGACATTATCGGTGACGGGCGCGCTGCCCGAAGCGGTGAACGCGCCCCCGGCGAGAATGGCGCCGCCGCCCTTGCCGGCCCAGAAGGTCAGGTTGCCGGTGCCGGAGCGGATCACCTGGTTGGCCCCGTCGCCGCCGATGACGGTCGTTGGCGCCGTGGCCTGATCGTCAAATAGCGGTGTGCTGTTGGAAAGGATTACCGGGCCATTGGCCGGCGGGGCTGTTATCGCGGTGTAGCCGAGGCTGGCCGGATCGACGCTGCCCGCGCCCGCATCTGCGTGGCCCGCAAGAAGACTCGCATAGGCACTCATGATCTCGTTGGCGAACGGCGAGGCGCTCGGGCCCTCGGGGTTCGGGTAGCCAGATAGATCCTCGCTCGGTGGCGTGGGGGGTGACGCGCTGCCGCCGCTCGGTGTGCTGGCCGAGCCGCTGGACGAGGACGAGCCTCCCGTTGCCCCGGCAAGGAGGTTGGAGAGACCGGGGAGATTGGGCAGCGCTGGTGGTGTCGGCGGCGACGGGTCGCTCGGGGCCGAGGGGGCGGAACTCGGCGTGGAGGAGGATGACGAGCCCTGCGAGCTCCCTGTGCTGCTTCCAGAGGTCGAACCGCTGCCGCTCGAACTTGTCGGCACGCTGGGAACCGAGGGCACGCTGGGAATCGACGGCAGCGTCGGGATCGACGGAAGTCCTGAGAGACTGGGAGGCGTCGACGACCCGGAGGAGGAGCCAGAGGAACCGGACGACGGCGGGCTGCCCGTGATCGTGGGCAGCGTGAGGCCCGGAATCGTGGGCAGGCTGGGCGGGGTCGGAGGCGCGCCCGGCGGAGCCGGGGGAGGCAAGGTTGCGGACATCAATGGCTCACTCCATGAGACGACGCGAGACTGGCCGAATCAGATTTAAAAAATGATCTACACGCCGCGCTGACACAGATGCCACTCGGCGCCAGCGTTCGGGATCGGAGGCAATGGCCGCTGGCGGGATCAAATCGATCAGCGCAGAAGGGCAGACGGCCCGTTCGCCACATGCTGAACGTTGCGAAAGAGTCTGAGCTCTGGTCCCTCGGCGACGGTCAGGTATGATGACGCGCCGGCCTCGGGGCGGGCCGGAGAACCGGGACGGAACCGATGCGCATTCTGCTGGTGGAAGACGACAAGGACGTGGCTGGCTTCGTGCTCAAGGGCCTGCGGGAGGCGGGCCATGTGGTCGAGCACGCGGCCAACGGCCGCGACGGACTGTTCCTCGCCGCGAGCGAGAATTTCGATGCCATCATTCTCGACCGGATGCTGCCTGGCGGGATCGACGGCATCCGCCTGCTCGAGACCTTGCGCGCGCAGAACAACCAGACGCCGGTGGTGTTCCTCTCGGCACTGGCGCAGGTCGATGAGCGCGTGCGTGGACTGAAGGCCGGCGGCGACGACTACCTCACCAAGCCCTTTGCCTTTGCCGAACTGCTCGCCCGCGTCGAGGCGCTGACCCGGCGGAGCAAGGGGGAGGGTCCGCAGACCCGCGTCGTCGTCGCCGATCTGGAGATGGACCTGCTCTCCCGCACTGTCCGGCGCGCCGGGCAGAAGATCGATCTGCAGCCGCGCGAGTTCCGGCTGCTGGAATATCTCATGCGCCATGCCGGCCAGGTCGTTACCCGCACCATGCTTCTGGAGGGCGTCTGGGACTATCACTTCGACCCCCAGACCAATGTGATCGACGTTCACGTCTCGCGGCTGCGCCAGAAGGTGGACAAGCCGTTCGGCACCGCTCTCATTCATACGGTGCGCAACGCTGGCTACATGCTGCGCGCCGAGGGGGAGTGACCGCATCCCCATGAGCGACGGGGCGATGGCCCTCGTCCAGGCGGAGCCGGCCGGGGTGGGCGGAGAGGCCGATCCGGGTGCCGCGCGGCCGGGGCCGCTGCGTCGGCCCCAGCGCCTGCTGCATTCGGCCGGCGTGCGCTTTGCGCTGCTCTATGCCGGCCTGTTCGGTGTGAGCGCCCTGGCGCTGGCGCTGTTCATCTGGTGGGCGACCGCGGGGCTGCTGCAGCGGCAGGTGGACGCTGCGATTCGCGCCGACGCGCAAGGGCTCTCGGAGCAATGGCAGCAAGGTGGCCTGCCGGCACTGGTCCTGACAATCCGCGACCGTTTGGCCGAGAATGTCGATGACGATGCCATCTATCTCGTCGTCGATGCCGGCTTTCATCGCATCGCCGGCAATCTCGACCGCTGGCCCAGCGGCGTCACCATGGCGTCCGAACGGTTCGAGCTGCCGATCGAACGCGATGGTATCCGCTCGCTGGCGCGGGTGCATCGGTTCGACCTCGTCGGCGGCATCCATCTGCTGGTCGGGCGCGACGTGGAGTCGCGGGCCAGGATGCGTGCCCTGCTTACCGACGCGCTGCTCTGGGCGCTGGTGGTCGTGGCCGGGCTGGGCGCGGCGGGTGCGATCGTGGTCCGTGGCGTGCTGCGCGGCGCGCTCGCCAATATTTCGCAGACCACCGAGGCCATCAGCGCCGGGGACCTGTCGCGGCGTGTTCCCATCACTGGCCGTGGCGACGAGTTCGACCGGCTTGCCGAAACCATCAACGACATGCTGTCGCGCATCAGCCGGCTGATGGACGGGGTTCGACAGGTTTCCAACGCCATCGCGCATGATCTGCGCACGCCGATCACGCGCGCGCGGGCCAGGCTGGAGGATGCGGCGCTCCACGCGGCAACCGAAGCCGACCTGCGCGCGGCGATCGAACGCGCCCAACTGGATCTCGACGGCGTGGTCGCGGTCTTCCAGGCGATCCTGCGCATTGCCGAAATCGAGGCCGGCGCCCGCCGGTCGGCCTTCGTCGCGGTCGATCTTGCGCCGCTGCTCGCCGATCTCGCCGAACTCTATGGTGCGGTCGCCGAGGAGCGTGGCTTACGGCTCGAACTCGCCTGCCCGGACCATCTCCCGGTCTACGGCGACCGCGACATGCTGCAGCAGGCGGTAGCGAACCTGCTGGACAATGCGATGAAATTCTCGCCGAGCGGCGGCGTGATCCGGCTCGTCGGTCGGGCGGGACCAGCGGCCGAAATCGAGGTTTCCGATCAGGGCCCGGGCATTCCCGAGCCTGAACGCGCCCGCGTGACCGAGCGCTTCTACCGCGGCGAGGCGGCGCGCAGCACCCCGGGAGCGGGGCTCGGCCTGGCGCTGGTGCAGGCGGTTGCTCAGCTCCACGGCGGGGTCCTGAGTCTCGGTTCCAACGACCCCGGACTGCGCGCGGTGCTGCATCTGCCCGCCCGGCCGTCGAGTTGATGCGGGCGCAAGCTTCGGAGTGCGCGCCCGCAGCTCCGCTGGCACGGTGCGCCGGTGCGACCACCAGGGAGTTACCGGCATGCCAGACCTGTCTCCGACGAGCATCGACGCCAGATGGGTCGCCGTCTGCCGCCGCGACCCGGCGGCCGACGACCGCTTCGTGTATTCCGTCGCCACCACGGGTGTGTTCTGCCGCCCCTCCTGTGCGGCGCGGCTGCCCCGGCCGGAGAACGTCGCCTTCCATGCCGATGCGGTCGCCGCGATCCGCGCGGGCTTCCGCCCCTGCAAGCGCTGCCGGCCGGACCTGCCGGCGCGCGCGGAGCGCGAGGCTACGCTGATCACGGCCGCTTGCCGGCGCATCGAGGCCGCCGAGGTCCCGCCGACGCTGGCCGAACTGGCGGCCGCGGCAGGTCTCAGCGCGCATCACTTCCATCGGCTGTTCCGACGGGTCGTTGGGCTGACCCCGAAGGCGTATGCCGAAGCGGAGCGCCAACGCCGGGTTCGGGCGGGCCTCGAGCGCAAGGCGAGCGTCACCGAGACGCTCTATGCGGCCGGGTTCGGGTCTTCGGGACGGTTCTATAGCGCCGCGCCGGCGCTGCTCGGAATGACCCCCGGCGCCTACCGCGCCGGCGGTGTCGGCGAGCGCATCGTCTATGCCGTCGGCGCCTGCACGCTGGGCTCGGTGCTGGCAGCCGCGACGGAGCGCG
Source organism: Pseudomonadota bacterium (assembly GCA_021815825.1). Lineage (GTDB taxonomy): Bacteria > Pseudomonadota > Alphaproteobacteria > Acetobacterales > Acetobacteraceae > JAJZVV01. The sequence continues at coordinate 40,195 of JAKAZO010000001.1, read as the reverse complement.
GCCTGTGCGCGATCCTCCTCGGTGATACGGTGCCAGCGCTGGTCGACGCGTTGCAGCGCCGCTTCCCCGGCGCCCGGAGCGAGCCAGCCGGGCCGGATTTCGCCGTCGCGCTGGCCACTGTTGTGCGTCTGGTCGACGACCCCGCCGGCGCGCCGGCGCCGGCCCTGCCACTCGATATCCGCGGCACCGTGTTCCAGCGCCAGGTCTGGCAGGCGCTGCAGGCGATCCCGCCTGGCACGACGGTCACCTATGCCGAACTGGCCCGACGGGTCGGACGACCGCGTGCGGTCCGCGCGGTTGCCGGTGCCTGCGCGGCAAACCGGCTGGCGGTCGCGGTGCCCTGTCATCGGGTCGTCGCCACGAGTGGCGATCTCGCCGGCTACCGCTGGGGCGTGGCGCGCAAGCAGGCGCTGATCGAGCGTGAGCAGACCGGAGTGGCGCTCAGCGCATCGGCAGCAAGTTCGTCAGGAATGCCTCGGCCGAGGCGCGCCAGCTGAAGCGCTCGGCATGGCGCCGGCAAGCGGCGCGGTCCGCCGCCAGCGCGGCGATCGCGGCGACGGCGAGATCGTCGGCCAGCGCGCCGATGCAGCCCTCGGCGCCGGCGAGCACGTCCTTCGGCCCCGTCACCGGATAGGCGGCGACGGGTGTGCCGCAGGCCAGCGCCTCGATGAGAACCAAGCCGAACGTGTCGGTGCGCGACGGGAACACCAGCGCATCGGCCCCGGCATAGGCGCGCGCGAGCGCGGGGCCGTGGCGCGCGCCGAGAAAGTGGACGCTCGGATAGCGCGCGGCCAACGCGACGCGTTGTGGTCCATCGCCGATGACGACCTTCGAGCCAGGCAGGTCGAGTGCAAGGAACGCCTCGATGTTCTTCTCCACGGCGACCCGGCCGACATAGAGGAAAACCGGGCGTGGGAGCGGCCACGCCTCCGCGGGATCGGGCGTGAACAGCGCGAGATCCACCCCGCGCGACCACGAAAGCAGCCGGTTGAAGCCGCGCGCGGCGAGCTCCGCGCGCAGACTCTCCGTCGCCACCATCGTCCCGGCGCTGCCGCCGTGGAAACGGCGCAGCCACGCATAGAGCGGGCCAGGCGGAAAGCGCGTGCGAGCTTGGATATATTCGGGAAAGCGGGTGTGAAACGCGGTGGTATACGCGAACCCGCGCCGGCGCGCCCAGCGCGAGGCCGCCCATCCAAGCGGGCCTTCCGTGGCGATGTGCAGCGCATCGGGCGCGAAGGTTTCGATCATGCGTGCGAGACGGCGCCCAGGCGCCAGAGACAATCTTATGTCCGGATAGGTCGGGCAGGGCAGCGTGCGGAACCGATCCGGCCCGATCACCTCGACCTCGTGCCCGAGGCTGTCGAGCTCCGATGCCAACGCCGCGAGTGTGCGGACGACGCCGTTGACCTGCGGTGCCCAGGCATCGGTCACGATGAGCACGCGCGCGCCCGTCGCCGCCGGAAGCGATAGCATGTGCGATCCGTCAGGCAGCTTCGGTGATCCGCGTTGCCCGGCGGGAATAGAAGGAAAGATTGGCCATGGCCGTCCAGTCGATCAGCTCGAGCCTGCCATCGTGGTGTTCGACCAGCGCGGTGCAGCTTTCGACCCAGTCGCCGCTGTTGATGTAGAGTACGCCATCGACCTCGCGCATTTCGGCGTGGTGGATGTGGCCGCAGACGACGCCATCGAAACCTCGGCGACGGGCCTCCGCGGCAAGCGCGGATTCGAACCGGTCGATCGCCTTGACCGCCTCTTTCACCCGCCGCTTGAGCCACACGGAGATCGACCAGTACGGGTAGCCGAGCCGTCGGCGGGCAAGATTGAGCCACCGATTGACCACGAGGGCCGCGACATAGGCGCCATCGCCGAGGACGGCGAGGAAGCGGGCATAGCGCACGACATGGTCGAATTCGTCGCCGTGCAGGACCAGCAGGCGCTGCCCGTCCGCCGTGACATGCGCGGCCTCGGCTGCCATGCGGATGCCGGCAACCTCCAGCCCATGATGGAGCCAGGCGCGGAATGCCTCGTCGTGATTGCCCGGAACATAGGTGATGTCGGTGCCATTGCGCGCATGCCGCAGCACCAGCCTGAGCACCTCGTCGTGCATTCCGTCCCAGTACCAGGATTTCCGCAGGCGCCAGCCATCGATGATATCGCCAACGAGGTAGAGCTGCTGGCAACTCATGCGGCGCAGGAAATCGGCGAGGAAGTCGCAGCGGGCGCCGCGGGTGCCGAGATGGGTGTCAGAGATGAAGACGCTGCGATAGCTGGTCCGCGAGACCGGCGCGTTCATGACCTCTCCGCTGGCCCTGCCGCGCCCGAAGCGAATCGCGCGCGGTTGGTTGCGTTGCGGCCCTGCTCTTACGCTGTCGGCGCGACCCTGTCAGAGAAGATTGCGTGACGGACGGTCCGTCGTGTGCGCGCGGTCAGTAGGTGGCGCGACCGCCGGACAGGTCGAACACCGCGCCCGTGGAGAAGCTGCATTCGCGGCTGGCGAGCCAGGCGACCATGGCCGCGATCTCCTCGACCTCGCCAAACCTGCCGAGGGGGATTTTCGACAGCATGAAATCGATGTGGGCCTGGGTCATCTGCTCGAAGATAGCGGTACGGACCGCAGCAGGCGTCACGCAATTGACACGAATGCCCGTCTTGGCGAGCTCCTTGCCGAGCGACTTGGTCAGCCCGATCACCGCCGCCTTGGACGCCGAGTAGGCCGCGGCATTCGGGTTGCCTTCCTTGCCCGCGATCGAGGCGATGTTGACGATGCGGCCGTAATCATGCCGCTGCATGAGCGAAACGACGGCGCGGTTGCAGTGGAAGACACCGTGGAGATTGATGTCGATCACGCGGCGCCAGTCGGCGACGCTGTACTCCCATACCGCTGCATTCGGCCCGGAGATGCCAGCGCTGGCGACGAGAATGTCGACGCGGCCGAAATGGGCAAAGGCCGCGTCGGCCGCGCGGGCCACTGCCTCGGCGTCGGTCACGTCGAGGACCGTCGTCAGTGTCTCGCCGCCGAGGCGCGTGCGCGCGGCGTGCAGCCCCTCCGGGTTCGCGTCCCACACAGCGACGCGCGCGCCCTCCGCGGCGAGGCGCTCGGCGCATGCAAGGCCGATCCCGGAGGCGCCGCCGGTGATGATCGCGGTCTGCCCGGCGAAACGGTTGCTGTCGGTCACGCTGTGTCCTCCCGTGGCTCGTTCAATCTTCGGCCCGCTCACCCGAGAGCAGCCGGACCGCATAGTGTTCGGCGAGCGAGGCGGTGATGGCGGCCCCGTGGGCCGCGTCGCGAGCCTCGATCATCAGCTCGAGTTCGGCCGATTGCACCGAAGGCGAGGCGAACAGCCGATGGTGCGAGACGTCGATGATGTTGCCGCCGGCATTGCCGATGCGACCGGCGATATCGGCGAGCACACCGGGGCGGTCGGGGATCTCCATGCGCAGCCGCAACAGCCGCCCGTCGCGCAGAAGATTGCGCAGCAGCACGTTGGCGAGAATGCGCGCATCAATATTGCCGCCGCAGATCGGGATGCCCACCCGTTTGCCGGCGAAGCGGCCGGGATAGGCGAGCAGGCCCGCGAGCGCAGCCGCGCCGGCTCCCTCCGCCACCAGTTTCGCACCTTCGACCAGCAGCGCGATCGCCTGCTCGACCGCGCGTTCGGGCACGACGAGAACCTCGGCGCCGTGGGCGCGGACCACGGCAAGCGGGGCTTCACCGATATCGCGCACGGCAATGCCCTCCGCGATCGTCGGCCCGCCGACCGTGACGGGCTGGCCGGCAAGCCGCTGGGCCATCGCCGCATAGGCGGCGACCTCGACCCCGACGACCTCGACACCGGGATGGGCCTCGGCGGCAGCCAGGCAGCCGGCGAACAGGCCGCCGCCGCCGACCGGGACCAGCACTACGTCGAGCCCGGGCGCATCTTCCAGCAGTTCGAGCGCCAGCGTGCCCTGTCCGGCCATAACCTGCGGATCGTCATAGGGATGGACGAAGACCATGCCGCGCTCGGCCGCCAGGCGGATGGCGTGCGCGGCCGCTTCCGCCAAGGTCTCGCCATGCAGCACCACCTCCGCCCCCCATGACGCGGTGCGGGTGACTTTCGTTGCCGGGGTGAAGCGCGGCATGACGATGATGGCGGCAATGCCGTTGAGCCCGGCATGACGGGCCACCGCCTGGGCGTGGTTGCCGGCGGACATGGCAACGACGCCGGCGGCGCGCTCGGCCGCGGTCAGCAGCGCCAGGCGATTGGCCGCGCCGCGCTCCTTGAAGGCCCCGGTCGCCTGGAGATTATCGAGCTTGAGCACGACGTCGGCGCCGCTGGCGCGCGAGACCGAAGGACTGGGCAGCGACGGGGTCCGCAGCACGCTGCCGGCGATGCGGGAAGCGGCGGCCTGGACGTCCGCCAGCGTGATCACCGGCCCGCTCAAGAATAGCGGACGCTGAGAATCTCGTAGACCCGATCCCCACCAGGGGCCGGCACCGAGACGGTGTCGCCCGGTCGCTTGCCGATCAGCGCCTTGGCCAGCGGCGATGACACGGACAGCCGCCCGGACTTGATGTCCGCCTCGTGCACGCCGACGATCTGGTAGGTCGATTCCTTCTCGGTTTCCTCGTCGAGGAGTGCCACGACGGCGCCGAATTTCACATGCTCGCCGGACAGCAGCGAGGGATCGATAACCTCGGCGGCTGAAACGATTTCCTCGAGCTCGCCGATCCGCCCCTCGATGAAGGATTGCCGCTCGCGCGCGGCGTGGTATTCCGCGTTCTCGCTGAGATCGCCATGGCCGCGCGCCTCGGCGATGGCACGGATGACCGCCGGCCGCTCACTGCTCTTGAGGCGGCGAAGCTCATCCTCCAGCCGCTGCAGACCCTGGGCGGTCATGGGGAATTTCTGCACGGCGCGGCCCTCGTTTCCTGGACTGGATGCAACGCATCGCCCCCGGGACCGGGCAAGACCGGGCCCCGCGGCAGCGATCAGAACGGTCGATGAAAATACGCCTGCAACGGGGCTACTTCAAGCGTCCCGGCCCGCAACGCGGCGATGGCGTGCACCGCCGCCCGGGCGCCGGCCAGCGTGGTGAAATGTGGCACCCCATGGGTCAGTGCGGTTCGACGGATGGCGAAGCTGTCCGCGACCGACTGCGCGCCCGAGGCCGTGTTGATCACGAGCTGCACCTCTCCCGACAGGATGGCATCCACGCAGTGCGGCCGTCCTTCGAGAACCTTGTTGATCACCCGAACGGTGAGCCCGGCCTCCGCCAGCCGCGCCGCCGTGCCACGGGTGGCCAGGACGGCGAAGCCCATCTCCAGCAGCCGACGCGCGAGCCCGACCAACGCCCGCTTGTCGGCATCCTTGACCGAGAGGAACGCCGTGCCCGATTGTGGCAAGCGGACCCCGGCGCCAAGCTGAGCCTTGGCGAAGGCCCGTTCGAAGCTCGCATCCAGGCCCATGACCTCGCCCGTCGATTTCATCTCGGGACCGAGCAGCACATCGACATTGGGAAAGCGCGCGAACGGGAACACGGCCTCCTTCACCGCGACATGCGGCGCGACGGCCTGATCGTCCGGCGCCAACGCGGCGAGTTCGGCGCCGGCCATCACCAGCGCACCGATCTTGGCCACAGGCGTGCCGGTCGCCTTGGCCACGAACGGCACGGTGCGCGACGCACGCGGATTGACCTCCAGCACATAGATGGCATCGCCCTGGATCGCGTACTGGACGTTCATCAGCCCGACGACGCCGAGCCCCTTGGCCAGCGCCTCGGTCTCCGACTTGAGTTCCGTAACCACCGAGGGCGGCAGGGAATAGGGCGGCAGAGCGCAGGCGGAGTCGCCCGAATGGATGCCGGCCTCCTCGATGTGCTCCATCACCCCGGCGACGTAGACGCTGCGCCCGTCGGCGATGCAGTCGACGTCGACCTCGATGGCATCCGCGAGGTAGCGGTCGATCAGCACCGGATTGTCGCCCGAGACCTGTACTGCCTCGCGCATGTAGCGGGCGAGCCCGGCGCGGTCATGGACGATCTCCATCGCGCGCCCGCCGAGGACGTAGCTCGGCCGGATGACCACAGGGAAGCCGATTCGTTCGGCAACCGTCTCCGCCTCGGCCAGGGAGCGCGCGACGCCGTTCTCCGGCTGCAGCAGGCCAAGCCGGCGGAGCAGCAGCTGAAACCGCTCGCGATCCTCCGCAATGTCGATCGCTTCGGCCGAGGTGCCGAGGATCGGGATGTTTTCGCGCGCCAGCGCCTGCGAGAGCTTGAGCGGTGTCTGGCCGCCATATTGAACGATGCAGCCGAGCAGCGTGCCGCGCTCCTGCTCCCGGCGGATCAGCGCGATCACATCTTCGGCGGTCAGCGGCTCGAAGTAGAGGCGATCAGAGGTGTCGTAGTCCGTGCTTACCGTTTCCGGGTTGCAATTGACCATGATCGTCTCGAAGCCAGCTTCGCGCAGGGCATACGCGGCATGCACGCAGCAATAGTCGAATTCGATGCCCTGTCCGATGCGATTCGGGCCGCCACCCAGAATGACCACCTTGCGCCGCTCCGTGGGTGCGGCCTCGCAGACCGGTTCGCCGTAGCTGCCCTCGTAGGTTGAATACATATAGGATGTCGAGGACGCGAACTCGCCGCCGCTGGTATCGATGCGCTTGTAGACCGGCCGGACGCCCAGACGCTGGCGCAGCGCCGCGACGTCGCTCTCGCTGCGACGGCTGAGCTGGGCGAGCCGCTGATCCGCAAAGCCGAGTGCCTTCAGGCGCCGCAACGCAATCGGCTCGGTGGGTAAGCCGTGCGTCGCCACCACGCGTTCGGCCGCAACGATGTCGGCGAGCTGGCGCAGGAACCAGGGATCGAAACGGCAGGCGTTGTGGACATCATCCACGGTCAGGCCGGCCCGCAGTGCCTGCCCGGCCATCAAAAGCCGGTCCGGGCGCGGAGCGGAGAGCGCTGCACGGAAGGCATCGGCGGTGCCGTCGCCGGGCGGAACGATCTCGTCGAGGCCGGCGAGCCCCGTCTCCATGCTGCGCAGGCCCTTTTGCAGTGCTTCCGCGAAGCTCCGCCCGATCGCCATCGCCTCGCCCACCGATTTCATGCTGGTCGACAGCAGCGCCGGCGTGCCGGGGAATTTCTCGAAGGTGAAGCGCGGGATCTTGACCACCACATAGTCGATGGTCGGCTCGAAACTAGCGGGGGTGACGCGGGTGATATCGTTGACCAGTTCGTCGAGCGTGTAGCCGATGGCGAGCTTGGCGGCGACCTTCGCGATCGGGAAGCCAGTGGCCTTCGACGCGAGTGCCGAGGATCGCGATACCCGCGGGTTCATCTCGATGATCAGCATCCGGCCGGTGGCCGGATCCAGCGCGAATTGGACGTTCGATCCCCCGGTATCGACGCCGATCGCGCGCAGGCAGGCGATGGAGGCATCGCGCATGCGCTGAAATTCCTTGTCCGTCAGCGTCAAGGCCGGTGCCACGGTGACGGAGTCGCCGGTGTGGACACCCATCGGATCGATGTTCTCGATCGAGCAGATGATGATGCAGTTATCGGCCTTGTCGCGCACCACCTCCATCTCGAACTCCTTCCAGCCGAGCACGCTCTCCTCGATGAGCACCTCGGTTGTCGGCGAGGCGGCCAGGCCGCCGGCGGTGATCTGCTCGAATTCCTCGCGATTGTAGGCGATGCCGCCGCCAGTTCCACCCAAGGTGAAGGACGGGCGGATCACGGCCGGCAGTCCGACGAGGGCAAGCGCCGCGCGGGCTTCCTCGATCGTGTGGGCGATCGCGCTGCGCGGACTCTCGATGCCGATCGCCGCCATGGCATCGCGGAACTTCAGCCGGTCTTCGGCCCGGTCGATCACGTCTTCGCGCGCGCCGATCAGCTCGACGCCGTATTTCTCCAGGATGCCGCCGCGCGCAAGCTGCATCGCCGCATTCAGCGCGGTCTGTCCGCCCATCGTCGGCAGCAGCGCGTCCGGCTTTTCACGCGCGATGATTTTTTCGATGATCTCGGGCGTGATGGGCTCGATATAGGTGGCATCCGCGAGCCCGGGGTCGGTCATGATCGTGGCCGGGTTCGAGTTCACCAGCACGACGCGCAACCCCTCCTCGCGCAGCGCCTTGCACGCCTGCGCGCCGGAATAGTCGAACTCGCAAGCCTGCCCGATGACGATCGGGCCTGCGCCGATGATCAGGACGGAGCGGATATCGTCGCGCTTGGGCATGGGGCTCAGCCTTTCCGGCCGTCGATCAGGGCAACGAAGCGTTCGAACAAGTAATGGCTGTCGGACGGGCCCGGGCTCGCCTCGGGATGGTACTGCACACTGAAGACCGGTCGGTCCGTGCAGGCGAGGCCCTCGTTGCTGCCGTCGAACAGGCTGACATGGCTTACGCGCACGCCCTCCGGCAGGGTCTCGGGGTCGACCGCGAAGCCGTGATTCTGGCTGGTGATCTCCACCCGCCCGGTAGCGAGATCCTTGACCGGCTGATTGGCGCCCCGATGGCCGCGGGCCATCTTGAAGGTGCGCGCACCCAGCGCCAGCGCCAGCAACTGATGCCCGAGGCAGATGCCGAACAGGGGCACCCCCGCCTCCAGCACGCCGCGAATCGCCGGCACGGCATACGCCGCGGTGGCCGCAGGATCGCCTGGCCCATTGGAGAGAAACACGCCATCTGGCCTGTGGCGGAGGATATCGTCCGCCGTCGCCGTCGCCGGGACGACGGTGACCCGACAACCGGCATTGGCCAGGCAACGCAGGATATTGCGCTTGGCGCCGTAATCCACCGCGACGACATGGCGCAGAGGCGACTTCTGCCGGCCGTACCCGTCTGGCCACGCCCAGACGGTCTCGTCCCAGGCGTAGCTCTGCGTGCAGGAAACCTCCCGCGCGAGGTCCATGCCCTCCAATCCGGGCCAGGCGGCGGCGGCGGCATGGGCGGCGGCGAGGTCGAAGCGCCCGTCCTCAGGGAAGCAGATCACGCCCGAGGGTGCGCCACGGTCGCGGATCGCGAGCGTCAGGGCGCGCGTGTCCACGCCGGCGATCCCGGCCACGCCCTTGGCGCGGAGCCAGCCCGCCAGGTCGCTGACGGCGCGCCAGTTGGACGGCTCGGTAATGTCCTGCTTCACCACCAGGCCGCGCGCGGCGATGCCGTTTGCCTCGAGATCCTCGCCATTGGCACCGACATTGCCGATATGCGGGAATGTAAACGTGATGATCTGGCCGGCGAAGGAGGGATCGGTCAGGGTTTCCTGGTAGCCGGTCATGCCGGTCGTGAAGCAGACCTCGCCGACAGGGCCGGGCATGGCCGTATGCGCGCCGAAACCGCGACCCCAGAAGATGCTTCCGTCAGCCAGCACAAGGGCGGCGGTGGCGCCGGCCGGAACGAGGCTCTCCGTCGGGTGCGCTGCGCGCATGGCATGGCTCCGTTGCGGTGCGCCGGGGAGATCGGCGAGATCGAGGCCCGTGGCGGCGAGCAGGGCGGGCCAGTGTTTGGCGGGAATGGACTGCGCCGTTCGCCATTTGCGCACCGCCTCGGTGCCCACCCCGAGGCGTCTCGCCGCCGCCTCCGCGCCGCCCAGCCTGACGATCAACTCATCTACAGTCACTTGCATGGACGCAATCTATGGGAAGTTTTCTCCCACCGCAACCGGCGGCCGCCGGTGGGAGATTTTTTCCAGGCATTCTTCCCGAAGCGGAAAGCCTCTAACAAGAGGCTCCGCCGCTGTGGATCATTGGCATGCAAGACCCGCCCCATGCGCCCCCGGCGCTGAACGCCGCCCTCATCGTCGCCGCCGGCCGCGGCCATCGTTTCGGTGGCACGATTCCGAAGCAATATCGCCAGCTCGCCGGTGCCGCGGTGCTCCGCTACACGCTGAATACCTTCCTTGCACACCCGCGCGTTGGTGCCGTGCGGGTTGTCATCCACCCCGACGATGCCCCCCTGTTCGCTGAAGCGGCGGCGGGGCTCGATATCGCCGCGCCGGTCGCCGGGGGCGCCACGCGTCAGGATTCTGTGCGCCGCGGCCTCGAGGCCCTGGCCCCGCTGGCCCCGGCGAAGGTGCTCATCCATGATGCCGTCCGGCCTTTCGTGGCGGCGGCAACGATCGATGCGGTGCTTGACCAGCTCGACAGGACGCCAGGCGCGATCGCCGCCCTTCCCGTCGTCGATACGCTGAAGCGCGGCGCCGGCGGCTTGGTCGTGACCACGGTCGACCGCGGCGACCTCTGGCGGGCTCAAACCCCGCAAGGGTTCCGCTTTCCCGCCCTGCTCACCGCGCATCGTGATGCCGCCGGGCTGGAACTCACCGATGATGCGCAACTCGCCGAGCGCGCCGGGCTGGCGGTGGCGCTGGTGATGGGCAGCGAGGCAGCGTTCAAGATCACGACCGAGCCGGACCTGGACCGGGCCGAGCAGATCCTGCACGCGATGGCACGCCGATCGTGACCGGTTTGCCACAGAATTTCCGCCAACGCGATTATCCCTCTAGGCGTTGAAGCCAGGCTTACCTAGTCTCGCGCGCGCGAATAACGACGTTTTTTCCGATGCCAGCGCGGCTGAGGCCGCGCCGGCCAATGAGTATGTGGGAGGACCATGTTTCAGCAACTGCTCACGCCGGTGGCCGACAGCCTGCCGGCCTCATTCGTCGTCGCGGTTTTGCCGATTGCCACGGCGTTGGTCATGCTCGGCATTCTGCGCCGCCCGGCATGGCAGGCCTCGCTGGGCGGGCTCGTCGTCGGGCTGGTGCTCGCCATCGGCGTCTGGCAGCTGCCGGTCGGCCTCGCGCTCGACAGCGTCGCCAACGGCATGGTGTTCGCGCTGCTGCCGGTGATGTGGATCGTCTTCACCGCCCTGCTGCTTTACAATGTCGCCGTCGCAACCGGCCGGTTCGACAGCTTCCGCAACTGGGTTCTGGATCACCTGCCGAACGACCGCCGCATCGTGCTGGTGGTGATCGGCTTCTGTTTCGGCGCTCTGCTCGAGGGCATCGCGGGCTTCGGCACGCCGGTGGCGATCACCTCCTCGCTGCTGATCATGGTCGGCTACCCGCCGCTCGAGGCGCTCACCTACACGCTGATCTTCAATACCGCCCCGGTCGCCTTCGGCGCCCTCGGCGTGCCGATCACCGTGCTCGGCGCCGTGACCGGCCTGAAGGCAACGGCGCTCGGCGCGATGGTCGGGCGGCAATTGCCGCTGTTTGCCCTGTTCCTTCCCTGCTACGTCATGGCCGCCTACGGCGGGATGCGCTCCGTGCGCGCATTGTTTCCGGTCCTGATCGTCGCCGGCGCGAGTTTCGGCTTCGCCCAGTTCTTCACCGCCAACTTCCTCGATTACGCGCTGACCGACGTGATCTCGTCGCTGACATCGCTGATCTGCACCATCGGTTTCCTGCGCGTGTGGCAGCCGGCGCCGGATCCGGAATACGCGATCAAGGCCGACATCCATGCGCTGGAGCGGTCGGGCGTACCGCCCTCGTGGCAGGGCTGGATTCCCTGGGTGCTGGTGGCTGGCATCGTCATCGTCTGGACGCACCTGAAGATCGCGGCGATCGGACAGGTTGCGGTTAAGTGGCCCGGGCTGCACAACGCGGTGTTCATTACGCTTTACAAGAAGGCCTACGCGGCGGTCTGGATGTTCCAGCCGCTCGGCACCGGCACGGCCATCCTGCTCAGCGTGGTGATCGCCGCGCTGGCGCTGGGATGCGGACCGGCCCGGCTGGGCCGTGCCGTGGTCGACACCTTCGTTCAGATCCGCATCGCCATTCTGACCGTGATGCTGATCGTCGGCCTCGCCTTCCTGCTCAATTACTCAGGCATGGCCTATACGCTCGGGCTCGGGGTCGCTTCGGTGGGCGTGTTCTTCCCGCTGGTCTCGCCCTTCCTGGGCTGGATCGCGGTCTTTCTGTCGGGCAGCGACACGTCCGGCAATGCGCTGTTCGGCAACCTGCAGGCTGTGGCCGCAAATCAGCTGAACCTCAATCCCGTGCTGTTCGCGGCGACCAACTCCTCAGGCGGCGTGATGGGCAAGATGATCTCGCCGCAGAACATCTCCACCGGCGTCTCCACCACCGATCTGAAAGGACAGGAGGGCGTGGTCTTCGCCCGGACCTTCACCCACAGTGTCGTGCTGACCATAGCCCTGGGTATCCTGGTAGCGATCCAGCAATACCTCATTCCCTGGATCATCCCCGGCTGAACGCCGCGGGTGCACGCCGGCCCGCACCCGCGGCGGGCCGGCGTACGCGCTCAGCCTGTGCGCTGCGGCATCGCGGTCGGCACCACGGTGCGGACGATCGACGCATCCAGCGCTTCGTAATCGGCATAGCCGATGGTCTCGTAGAGTTCAGTGCGCGTTTGCATGGCGTCGAGCATGCGGTGCGCGCCCCCGTCGCGGCGAATGGCTTCATAGAGAAGCGCCTGGGCCTTGGCCGCGACCCGCAGCGAACTGACCGGCCAGATCACCATGCGGTAGCCCATCTCGGCGAACTCGGTCGCGGTGAAGAACGGGGTGCGACCGAACTCGGTCATGTTGGCGAGAAGCGGCGCCTTCACCCGCGCGGCGAATTCGCGGAACATGTCGGCCGTGATGAGCGCCTCGGGGAAGATCGCGTCGGCGCCGGCTTCGAGATAGAGGTTTGCGCGCGCCACGGCACCGTCGATGCCTTCGCTCGCCGCCGCATCGGTCCGGGCAATGATGAAAAGGTGACGCCGCGCCTTGGCCGCCGCCGCGACTTTGGCCGCCATGTCGTGCGGGTCGGCAAGCTTCTTGTCGTTGAGATGACCGCATTTCTTCGGCAGCAATTGGTCCTCGAGATGCACGGCGCCAGCGCCGGCGTCCTCGAAGCTGCGCACCATGTGCATCACGTTCAGCGCCTCGCCATAGCCGGTGTCGCCATCGACGAGTACCGGCAGGCCAGAGGCGCGCACCACCTGGCGGATGAAGAAGCCGACCTCATCCACGGTGATCACGCCGAGGTCTGGCAGGCCCATCGAGGCGCTCATCGCCGCGCCCGAAAGATACAGCGCCTGGAAGCCGGCGCGCTTGGCCTGCGCGGCGGCAAGCCCGTTGTGCGCGCCGGGAATTTGCAGAATGGGAGATTCCGCAAGGAGGGTCCGGAACCGGACGCCCGCGGCCTCGAGGGGAAGCTCCGATCCGACCAGATAGGGCATGACTGACCTCCTCAACCGCGCCTGGCGAGCGGGACGAAGGTGAGATTCTCCGGGCCAACATAGTTGGCCGATGGGCGGATGATCTTGCCGTCGACGCGCTGTTCCAGAACGTGCGCGCTCCAGCCCGAGGTACGGGAGATGACGAAGAGCGGCGTGAACATCGCCGTCGGCACCCCCATCATGTGGTAGCTGACGGCGCTGAACCAATCGAGATTGGCAAACATCTTTTTGGCCTCGCCCATCACCTGCTCGATACGCTCGGCGATCGAGAACATGGTCATCGAGCCCGCGGCCCCCGACAGGCGGCGTGCGACCTCCTTGATAATCTTGTTGCGTGGATCCGCGATCGTATAGACGGGGTGGCCGAAGCCGATCACGACCTCCTTGTTGGCGACGCGGGCGCGGATGTCCCTCTCCGCGGCATCAGCGTCGGCGTAGCGCTGCTGGATCTCGAGCGCGACCTCGTTGGCGCCGCCATGCTTCGGACCGCGCAGCGCGCCGATCCCGCCAGTGATCGCCGAATACATGTCCGAACCGGTGCCGGTGACAACCCGTGCGGTGAAGGTCGAGGCGTTGAACTCATGCTCCGCGTAGAGGACGAGCGAAATGTGCATCGCCTTCACCCAGAGTTCGCTCGGCGCGCGCCCGTGCAGCAGATGCAGGAAATGCCCGCCGATCGAATCGTCGTCCGTCTCGACGTCGATGCGTCGGCCATTGTGGGAATAATGGTACCAGTAGAGCAGCATCGAGCCGAACGACGCCATCAGCCGGTCGGCGATGTCGCGCGCGCCGGGGGCGTTGTGATCTTCCTTTTCGGGCAGCACGCACCCCAGGGCGGAGCAGCCGGTCCGCATCACGTCCATCGGGTGGGTCGCCGCTGGAAGTGCCTCGAGCACGGCGCGCACGGCGTTCGGCAGCCCGCGCAGCGCCTTGAGCTTCCCCTTGTAGGCGGCGAGTTCGGCGCGGTTCGGCAGGCGGCCGTGGACGAGGAGGTGGGCGATCTCCTCGAACTCGCACTGCTCGGCGACGTCGAGAATGTCATACCCGCGATAATGCAGGTCGTTGCCGGTACGTCCCACGGTGCAGAGTGCGGTATTGCCCGCCGCCACCCCGGAAAGGGCCACGGATTTCTTGGGTTTCACGCCGCTTGCCTGGGTCTCGCTCATGTGTCTGGTCCTTGCCTCGCTCTGGAGCCGATCGGGAATGAGCGGGACGTTGCCCTGCCGCCGCCCGGCTGGCAACATTGTGAATGTGGCCGCGGCTCACCGGCGCGGCTGACGCCGGAGGAGGAGCCGCGATGCTGTCGCCCGTGATCCTGGACCCCGCGCGGGACGTGCTCGGCCTGATCGACGTTCAGCCCGACTTCATGCCCGGGGGACGGCTTGCGGTGCCGGAGGGGGACGCGGTGCTGGGCCCGATCGCGGGCCTGGTCTCCGGCCCCTTGGTGCACGCTTTCGCCACCCAGGACTGGCATCCGCCGGGTCATCATTCGTTCGCCTCTGCGCACCCCGGTCGCGCCGCGTTCGAGACGATCGAGCTGGATTACGGCGCGCAGACCCTGTGGCCGGACCATGCCGTCCAGGGCAGCGAAGGCGCGGCGCTGCACCCGGCGCTGGACCAGGCGCGCATCGAGGTCATCATCCGCAAGGGTTTCCGCCGGGACATCGACAGCTATTCGGCCTTTTTCGAGAACGACCGGAAGACGCCGACCGGCCTCGATGGCTGGCTCCGGGCTCGTGGCTTCCGCCGCATCTTCTTCGCCGGGCTGGCGATGGATTTCTGTGTCGCCTATTCCGCCGAAGACGCGGCGCGGCTGGGCTACGATGTCTTCGTCGTCGAGGATGCGTGCCGGGGCATCGGGCTGCCCGACGCTGGCGGCGGCACCACGATCGAAACGGCGCGCGCGCGCCTGCTTGCCGCCGGAGTGCGCTTCCTCCCCGCGGAAAAACTGCGCTGATGCGCCGCCGCGACGCGCTGACGGTTGGCCCGGACTGGCTGGCCGATGGGCTGGAGCGCTGGCTGCGGCCCCGGACTTCCGGGTAGCCGAGGAGCTCCGGGGAGCACTGACGCTCCCGGCGGCACTGGGGTCGCATCGCGCAGCCAGCCTCCCGGCATGCCGCGCCAGAACCGCGCCCGCAGCACCGCGATCCGGTCCGCAGCCTCGCCGACCGCGGCGGGCGTGAAGAATTGCGGGTCCGGCGTGTGCATGAGATAGGCCTGCATTTCGTTCATCATCAGATCATCGATGCTGGTGTCGTATCCGGCCTGCCCGAGGAAGAGGCGAAAATCGTCCCGATCGCGCGCGTCCAGCTCGTCGTGCCAGAATTGCCGCGTGTAGGCGGCGTAAGCGGCGTCGGTGAAGTAGGCCGCATGGGCGAGTTCGTGGTGCAGGATGGTGGCGCGGGCCACCGCGCTGACCGTCGCATCGGCGCCCGCACGCGGGATCGAGATCAGGGCCCCGACCGCACTCTCCGTGGTCCAGCCGAGCGCCGTGATGAGGCGGCGCAGCCGGGCCTCGTCCGCGTTGAGGGGGATCTGGTCGCGATCGGCAAGGGCGAAGAAGCGCACCAGGTCAGCGGCCCGGTAGTCGTGGCCATAGTAGAACGTCTCCGGCGTATCGCCGCCGGCGGCGATGGCGGTGGCGAGTTCGGCGTCGGAGAGCACGCGCCCGCGCGGAAGAGTCGCCTTTTCGACCAGTGCCGCGACACGATTGAGCATGCGTCCCTGCTCGGAGAGGGAGGCGAAATCCAGCACGATCACGCGCGGGTCGGGTGCGAAACGGAACAGGCGCAGTCGCTCCGGCACATCGGCGGCGATGGCTGCCTCGCCGGCGGTGGTGAAGGCGAACTCCGGGGTACGTGGTGGCAGAGGCGGGAGCGCGACCACCGCCGCCGCTTCTGCAGCGCGGCGCGGCGGTGCGAGGGGCGGTGGGTGTGACGGCTGCAGCAGACGGAACAGTGTCCAGCCGAACCCGGTGAGCAAGGCGAGCGCCACGAGCGCGAGGCGTCGCAACGGGGGCGGACGCGGCGGCGCGCGCGGCACCACGATGGTGCGGTCGGGGTCCTCCTCTGCTGTCATCCGTCGCGCGCCCGGCCGCAGCGGCTAGAGGGCCGATGCCAACGCCCGCCCGGGGGCGTTGGCTGAATCGGCCCACAGAAGCGAGCGGGTGCCCTGATACATGCGGAATGCTCTGAATCCGTC
Source organism: Pseudomonadota bacterium (assembly GCA_021815825.1). Lineage (GTDB taxonomy): Bacteria > Pseudomonadota > Alphaproteobacteria > Acetobacterales > Acetobacteraceae > JAJZVV01. The sequence continues at coordinate 23,835 of JAKAZO010000001.1, read as the reverse complement.
GGAGCGCTAGAGCCACGTCCCATCAGACGGAATCGGCTGATGGGACGTGGCTCGATCAGGCTCTAGGCCCCGATGTTCACCACCTGGACGCGCCGGTTGCGGGGTTCCGGTGTCTGCGGGGGCGTGGCCACCAGCGGTCCGTCCTCGCCCATCCCGACCGGCTGCAGGCGTTTCTTGTCGAGACCGAACTTGCTCGCGAGATAGGCGACGACGGCCTGCGCGCGACGCTCAGAAAGCGCCTTGTTGTAGCTGCGCGAGCCGACATTGTCGGTATGGCCTTCGATGCGGAAGCGATAGCTTGCCAGGTCCTGGCTGGACAGGGCGTGGCCGAGTTCGTCGAGCGTCTTCTGCGCCTCCGGGGTCAGCTCCGCCGAGCCATTGCCGAACTGCACGCTGAGATTGACCGAAGGGCCGGCCGCCTCCGTCTTGGCGACGCGGGTCGGCGTGCCCGTGGCCGGCGCCGCAGCGGGTTGCGCGGGCGAGACCGGCTTGATGCCACGGGTCTGCCCGTTCAGTGCCCCCGATGGCTTCAGGGACTGGATGATCTGATCGGCGGAGGGATTGCTTTGAGCGGGTGCCGGCAGCGGCGCGAGCAGCAGAGCTGCGGCAAGTCCCGCGGGCAGGGCGAGCGCGGTGCGGAAGCGCATGGGTCGTCTCCTCTTCGGGTTATGCCATGGTATCATCGGGATCAAGCAACATCTCAAGTGCCGAGAATCTCCAGGACGACGGCGGTCACGTTGTCGGTGACGCCGGCGCGAAGGGCCTCCTCGACCAGCGCGGTTGGGGGCGGCATCGGGCCGACACCGCCGAGAAGCGCCGCCAGGCTGGCTTCGGCGAGGGTCTTGCACAGCCCGTCGCTGCACAGCAGAAAACGGTCGCCCAGCTGCAGCCGGTCGCTGACCTTGTCGAGGTCGAGCGTCTCGGCGTCGGCACCAACGGCGCGGGTGATGACATTGGCGTGCGGGTGTCGCTCAGCCTCGGCGGCGCTGATGATCCCGCTATCGACCAGCTCCTGCACCAAGCTGTGGTCGTGGGTGATCTGTTCGAACACCCCGTCGCGCAGGCGATAGGCGCGCGAATCCCCGGCCCAGAGGCAGGCGAAATGTTCCGGTCCCGCGAGCAGGACGACGACGGTCGTGGCCAGCATGGCCGAAGGTCCCCGGCGCGCTGCCTCCTCCCGCAGCGCCGCGTGCGCCTCGCTGAGCCGGAGGCGAACCTGCGCAAGCATTTCCGCCGGGGCCAGACCGGGCGGGATGGTCGCGAGTGCGGCGACCACAGTCTGGGAGGCGACCTCCCCCGCCTGGTGCCCGCCGGCCCCATCGGCCACCACCCACAGACCGAGATCCGGTCGATTGAGATAGCAATCCTCGTTGTTGCGCCGGGTCGTGCCGACATGGGTCGCCGCCCAGGAGCGAAATCGCCCGCTGGCGCACTGATCGGCCTCGATCGGCGTCTGGCTCATCCCCACCCCCCCGAGCCGGTCGCGAGCGCCGACCAGGCGCTTGCCGCGCGCCGATCATAGACCGGATTTCGGCGCGGACTCAGACGCTTTTTTCGCCCTGTCGCAGGGGGCGAAGCCGCGTTCGGCCGGGCTGCACCTCGAGCCGGAACCGGCTCGGCCCATCATGGGCCAGCGCCGCGACGTCGCGCCAGAGGCCGCCGCTGGAGGTGTCGTACAGCACCGAGACGCCGATGGACTTGGCCTGTTCGCGCCAGCGTCGCTCGAGGTGGCGGGTCTCGCCCGGGCGCAGCAGAATCTCCTCCATGCCCAGGTCATCCGTGCCGAGCGTGGCCTGTTCGTGTCCGAGCAGCGCCGGCGGCGGGGCGGCAAGAAAGTGCTCGGTGGCCACGAGCTGATAGATCCGCACGGCCAACGGCTGCTTGAGGCCCGGGCCGCCGACCAGGGTGAGTTCGACGCGCGGTCGCTCCGGCACACCGCGCGCGCAGGCCCCGAGGATGAGGGTGCCGAGGGTGAGGGTGCCGAGAAGGGCACGCCTTCGGTTCACGCGGCCGGCCGCCGATGGGGGCGGCTGGCGGCCTCGGTGCGGAGCTGGCCGCAGGCGGCGAGGATGTCGCGTCCACGCGGCGTGCGCACCGGAGCGGCGAAGCCGGCTTTCATGACGATCTCGGCAAAACGGTGCAGCGCGGCCGGCGTGCTTGGCGCGTAGGCGCTCCCGGGCCAGGGATTGAACGGGATCAGGTTGACCTTGGCCGGGATGCCAGCGATCAGCCGCACCAGTTCGTGCGCCTCCGCTGCGCTGTCGTTGATCCCGCGCAGCATGACATATTCGAAGGTGATGCGGCGCGCATTGGACGCGCCGGGGTAGCGGCGGCAGGCGGCGATCAGTTCCGCGATCGGGTATTTGCGATTGAGCGGCACCAACTCGTCGCGCAGATCGTCGCGCACGGCATGCAGCGACACGGCGAGATTGACGCCGAGTTCGGCGCCGGCGCGATCCATCATCGGCACCACGCCGGAGGTGGAGAGGGTGATGCGTCGACGCGACAGTGCGATGCCTTCGTTGTCCATCACGATCGCCATCGCGCGCGCGACGTTCTCGTAGTTGTAGAGCGGCTCGCCCATGCCCATCAGCACGATGTTGGACAGCAGCCGCGGCGTCTCGTCATGCGGGCTCGGCCATTCCCCGAACGCGTCGCGCAGGGCCATGAACTGACCGACGATTTCGGCGGCGCCGAGATTGCGCGCCAGCCGCTGCGTGCCGGTATGGCAGAAACGGCACGACAGGGTGCAGCCGATCTGCGAGGAGAGGCACGCCGCACCGCGGGGTTCATCGCGATCGGGGATGTAGACCGTCTCGGCTTCCTGGCCATCGCGGAAGCGGAACAGGAATTTGCGCGTGCCGTCGGCGCTTTGCTGCATTGCCGCCACGTCCGGGCGGCCGATGACGAAGCGCTCGGCGAGCCGTTCCTGCATCGGTCGGGCGATCGTGGTGAAGCGCGCGAAATCGGTCTCGCCGCGATGGTAGACCCAATGCCAGATCTGCCGCGCGCGGAAGGCGGGCGCGCCGATGGCGGCCAGCTCGGCGGCCAGCTCGGCCCGGCTCAGACCGACGAGATCCCGCCGCCCGTCTGCCAGCACCGGCTCGGGCGGCGCGAAGAGCGCAGCCTTCGCGAGGATGCGGTCGCGTTCGGCTTCCGTCAGCAGGGCGTCCGACTGGCTCATTTCCCAGGGCATGCCTTGACGATGGCAGCGTAGGCGGCGTCGAAGCCGCGCAGGCTGAAATTGTCACCGACCTGGCCGGCATGCGGTGCCGGTCCATGGGCGACGAGGTCGCGCCGATGGCGCATCGCCGCCACCAGGGCGTGCCCGTCGCGGGCGAAGGCGGAGCGCTGAGCGGTGTAGAATTCGAAGCTGGCGCGCTCGATCTGCACGCGCACCACCGCGCCGGCGGCATAGGGATAGCCGGCGCTGATCGCGACCATGTCGCGCCCGGTCGGGCGCTCCGTCACCGTCAGCACGACCTCGCCGCGGCCGGGGATCTTCAGGCTGGAATTCCGGACGCGGGTGAACGCGTAGCAGACCGTATGCCCGCCTTCGAGATGGGTCGCAGCAGTCCAGTCCTCGAAATGGCCGAGAGGCCGCGGCTGGTCCGCGCGCGGCGCTGCGGCGGCGTGCGTTGGCGGGTGTGCTGCATCCGCCGGCGCCAGCGCCGCCAGGATGAAAGCCGTCAGGAGCAGGAGGAACCGCATGGCCGAGACTGATACGGGCTGGACCGCAGCGCGGCAAGCGGCGGCGGCTCAGCCCTCTTCGCCGCTCCCAAGCCAGGGCGGGATGGTGCGGCGGAACACCGGGTCGCCGTGGCCCCGGCGTGGCGCCGGTGTTGCCGGCGTGCGCGGCGCGAGGACGGCCCCCACGGGCCGCTCCGCGAACCGGCCATGCTGCAGCAGGCGGTCATAGAGCACGAGCGCGCCGGCGACCGCGACGTTGAGGGCGAACCGCGTCGGGATCCGCACCACGTGCCGGCAGCGTGCGAGCAGGGCCGGGGACAGGCCGGAGCGCTCCGGGCCCAGCACATAGGCCGCGCTCAGCGGATGGCGAAACGACGGCAGCGCCACCGCCGTGTCGATGAGTTCGACACCGACGAGGGCACAGCCTTGCGGCAGGCGCAAGCCGTCGATGTCGTCGAAGCGCCAGGTCGGCAAGCTCTCCGGCGTGCCGGCGGTATCGGCGGCACGCGCGGCCCGGGCGTCGAAGCCGGCTCCGATCGAGAAGCAGAAGCCGGCCCCGAAGGCGTGGGCGGTGCGCAGCAGAGCGCCGAAATTCGCCGATTTCGAGACGCCCTCGACACCGATGCCGAAATAGCCCCGCGCCCTCGGTTCGGCCATCGCCTACTGGATCGGCGAGAAATCGGTCGGACGCAGGAAGCGATTCTCCTGCGCCACCAGCGCACCGGACTCGCGCGAACGGCGCAGGAAGTCCTGCCATCCAGGATCGGCCATCATCGCATTGCGCCGCCGCTCGCGGTCGCCCTGATCCTCATAGGCCCAGAGATGAACGAGCGTGTTCAACGGGCCCTCGGCGGTGACATACCAGCCGACGCACCGGCCGAGATATTTCTGCTGCAGCGCCCAGCCATGCTCCTTGTAGAGCGCGACCCAGTCGTTCAGCCGGCCAGGATGGCAGGTGTAGATGCGCATATCGACGATCATCGGGCAGTCCTCCCTCCACGTGTGGTGGCAGCAGACTACCCGCCAGCCTCGTGCTGTCCAGGTCGCGACGCGGTTCCTCGGATGCAAGCGGGAAATTGGTCGTGTTTCAGGGCAATAGCCGGACTTTGCCGGCGGATGGGGTGAATTTGGTGGATCAAACGACAGGACGGAGCATGACCCGCGCACTGTCTGGCGCGGACACGCTCGAGCGCCGAGGCTCTCGGTCGCGCGGCGCCGCCTATCCGTCCTCGATCCGCCGCCAAACGCCGCCGATCTTGCGATAATGGCGCTTCACGGCGCCCCAGGCGATGCGATGCACGCTCGCCTCGTCGACCCCGAGTGCGCTGGCGTGGCGCGCCCAGGCCGCATTGAAGGCGGCGCGATAGATGTCCTGCGCGTGCTCGGGCAGCGCGTGCCGCACCGGCGCCGGTAGGTCGGCGTTGCTGGCATAGGGCGTTATCGTTGCTCCCAATGACGCTTCCGCTGGCGCAGTCGTGTCGGCCCCGAGGCTTGACGTCAACCCCGCCGGCCGCTACATGCCGCGCCCACCGCTGCCTCGGCCCTGGGCCGAGGCGAGCCGTGCCCAGGTGGCGGAATTGGTAGACGCGCAGGTTTCAGGTACCTGTGGCCGCAAGGTCGTGGAAGTTCGAGTCTTCTCCTGGGCACCATCCCGATCCCGGACACTGTAGCCCGCACTGGCCAGGCGCCGGCGGCGGACGGAAGGCAGGCGATGCCCGCGCTCACTCAATTCCTCCCCGGTGCGACCATCCATCTCCACCGCCACGACCTTCCCGACGACCTCGCCCTCGGTCCCATGGTCGCGGTGGATACGGAGACCATGGGGCTCAATCCGCATCGCGACCGGCTCTGCCTGGTGCAGCTCTCCGCTGGCGACGGCATCGCCCATCTGGTGCAGACCATCCCCGCCAGCCTCGGCGGGCGCGGCGCCGACTGTCCGAACCTCAAGCGTCTGCTGATGGATCCGGATACCGTCAAGCTGATGCATTTCGCCCGCTTCGATGTCGGCATCCTGCAGCACGCGCTCGATATCACGGTCGCCCCCGTGAAATGCACCAAGATCGCCGCCAAGCTGGTTCGCACCTTCACTGACCGGCATGGACTCAGGGATTTGTGCCGCGAACTCCTCGGGGTCGATCTCTCCAAGCAGCAGCAGACCTCGGACTGGGGTGCGCCGGAACTGTCCGCCGACCAGTTGGCCTACGCCGCCTCGGATGTGCTGCACCTGCACGCGCTGTGGCAGCGGCTCGAAGCGACCCTGCGGCGGGAAGACCGGCTCGATCTGGCCGAGGCGTGCTTCGCCTTCCTGCCGGCGCGCGCCCGGCTCGACCTGCTGGGATACGAGGAGCCCGATATCTTCGCCCATTGACGATCTGTCGCGGCGCCGCAATCCCGCCGCATCCGTCGCCGATCGTTGACCGGGCGGGTTCGCCCGCCCATAGAAACGCGTCGGGAGGTAACGGAGATAGTCAGGGAGTTTGCCACCCGCATGAGCGTTACCGATGCCGCCCCCGCCACGATCAGCGCCGCTCCCGCCACCGGTGAGGGTGATCTCGCCGTCGCCCGGGCCGTGCTCGGCACTGAGGCCGAGGCGCTCGGGGCGCTCGCCGCCGGACTCGACGCCCGCTTCACTCGGGCCGTAGACCTGCTGGCGACGAGCACCGGGCGCGTCGTCGTCTCCGGTATGGGCAAGTCCGGCCATGTCGGGCGCAAGATCGCGGCGACGCTCGCCTCCACCGGCACGCCCGCGCTGTTCGTCCATCCGGCGGAGGCGTCGCATGGCGATCTCGGCATGATCGTCCCCGGCGATGCGGTGCTGGCCTTGTCGAATTCCGGCGAGACCGCGGAACTGGCCGATCTCGTCGCGCATACGCGTCGCTTCGACCTGCCTCTCGTCGCGGTCACCGCGCGCGCGGCTTCGGCGCTGGCCGAGGCGGCGGACGTCGTGCTGCTCTTGCCGCCCGCGCCGGAAGCCTGCCCCATGGGTCTGGCCCCGACCACGAGCACGACCATGCAGCTCGCGCTCGGCGACGCACTCGCCGTGGCCCTGCTGACGCGGCGCGGCTTCACGGCGACCGATTTTCGCCAGTTCCACCCCGGCGGCAAGCTCGGCGCCAGGCTCAAGCGCGTGCGCGAACTGATGCATCGCGGCGAAGCCATGCCGCTGGCCGGGCCGGAGACGCCCATGAGTGCGGCGTTGCTGCGCATGACCGAGAAGCGCTTCGGTTGTCTTGGCATCGTCGATGCCGCCGGGCGGCTGATCGGCATTCTCACCGACGGCGATCTGCGCCGCGCCATGGGACCGGACCTGCTGGCCAAGCGCGCCGGGGAGATCATGACCCGGGCGCCGCGCACCATCGGCCCCGAAACGCTGGCGGTCGAGGCACTGAGAGAGATGAACCAGGGCCAGCCGATCACGACCTTGTTCGTCGTCGCGCCGCCGGGTTCCGGCGAGAACGCGGGGGCTCCCCTCGGCATCCTGCACATCCACGACCTGCTGCGCGCCGGGGTGGCATGACCATAGCGCCATTGCCGCTGCACCCGAAGGCTTCGCCGCGCCGGTCCGTGCCGCCGCGGCGCGAGCTGGTCTCGGCAGCCGAAATCGCCCGGCGGCGACGATCGATCGCCTGGGCCAAACGACTGTTGCCGGCGGCGGCGCTGACCCTGCTCGCCACCATTGCGCTGTGGCCGGAGATCGCCCGCCAGACCGACCGCGCGGAGCGGGCGCTGCGCGGCAGCCTGCGCGGCGCGGTGGGCAGCGGCCGGATGATTTCCCCCCGATACCAGAGCGTGGACGAAAAGGGCCGGCCCTATACCATTACCGCCACGAGTGCGGTGCAGGTGGGCGAGGAGCGCATCGACCTGACGGCGCCGATCGGCGACATCCTGCTCCAGTCGGGTACCTGGCTGCGCGTCCAGTCGCGGACCGGCGTCTATCTCCAACACCAGGGCAAGCTCGATCTCGCCGGCGATGTCTGGCTCTATCGCGACGACGGGACCACGCTGCGCACGCAGAGCGCTGCGCTCGATCTCAATTCCGGCGCCGGTGCCGGCGCGCAACCGGTCAGCGCGGAGGGGCCGTTCGGCACGCTCGACGCGATGGGCTTCGCCGCCGTCGACGGTGGCGCGGTGCTACAGTTCACCGGCCCGGCGCGCCTCGTGCTCGACGGGCAGAAATGATGCGCCACGCCGTGCCTGCCGCGCTCATCGGCACGCTGCTCGCGATCGCCGGCGCATCCCATTCGCGGGCGCAGGGCATCGATCTCTCCCATGGCGGACCCATCACCGTCACCGCGCGCGACGGCATGGACTGGCTGCAGAACGAGCAGCAGGTGGTCGCCCGCGGCGATGCCCGCGCGGTGCGGGGAACCGTCACCGTCACCGCCGATACGCTCATCGCCCATTATCGCAAGAAGGCCGCGGCCGGCGCGCCGCCGGCCGCGACGCCCGCCCACCCCGCCAAGCCCGTTGTTCCCGGCAGCGCCGACGATACCGGCAGCAGCGAGATCTATCGGCTGGACGCGATCGGTCACGTGCATATTTTCACGCCGAGCGACAATGCCTGGGGTGACAAGGCGGTCTATGACATGGACCAGGCGGTGCTGGTGCTCACCGGGAGCGATCTCCGCCTGACGACGCCGCAGGATATCATCACGGCGCGCGACGACATGGAATACTGGTCGCAGAAGCACATGTCCGTGGCGCGCGGCAATGCCGTCGTCGTCACCAGCGACGCCAAGCGCGTCGCTGGTGACACGCTGGTGAGCTACAGCGAGCCGAATGCCGCCACCGGCACGCCCGCGGCGGGTGCGGGCCCAGCGGGGGCAGGCCCAGCAGGGGGAGGCCCAGCAGCGGGAGGCCAAGCAGGGGGAGGTCAAGCGGGCGCGCCAGCGGCAAAGCCGGGTGGCGGCGACGATCTTGCTGCCGGCAGCCACATCAAGCGCGTCGAGGCCTATGGCAATGTCAGCATTCGCACTGTCACCGAAACCGTCTACGGTGATCGTGGCGTCTACCTGCCGGACAGCGGCTTGGCACGCGTCGTCGGCCATGTGCGCATCACGCGCGGGGAGAACCAGGTGAACGGAGTGGCAGCGGACGTGAATCTCAACACCGGCGTTTCGACCCTGCTCGCCAATGAAAATCAACGCGTGCAGGGGTTGATCATGCCGAACGAGGCGTCGTCGGCGGCCGGCGCGACACCGCCAGCGCGCGCCGCGGTTCGTCCGCCGTCGGCGAACGGGCCGGCCAAGTGACCGAACTGCACGTGCTGCCAACCGGCCTGGCCACCGTCGGGGTCGGCAAGACCTATCGCAAACGCCCCGTGGTGCGGAACGTCGCGGTCTCCGTACGGCGCGGCGAGGCGGTTGGGCTGCTCGGCCCGAACGGCGCCGGCAAGACCACCACCTTCTATATGATCGTCGGTCTCGTGCGTCCCGACAGCGGCCGCATCCTGCTCGACGGCGTCGACATCACAGATCTGCCGATGTATCGCCGCGCCCGCCTTGGCATCGGCTACCTGCCGCAGGAAGCGAGCATCTTCCGCGGCCTCAACGTGGCGCAGAACGTCATGGCCGTGCTGGAGGTGGTCGAACCCGATCGCGGCCGGCGCGAGCAGATGCTCGATACGCTGCTGGCGGAATTCGGCATTTCCCATTTGCGCCGGACCCCGGCGCTGGCCCTTTCGGGCGGGGAACGGCGGCGGCTCGAAATTGCTCGCGCGCTGGCCGGCCAGCCGAGCTACATCCTTCTCGACGAGCCGCTGGCCGGCATCGACCCGATCGCCGTGAACGAAATCCGCGAACTCGTCTCCCATCTCAAGGATCGCGGCATCGGCGTTCTGATCACCGACCACAACGTCCGCGAGATGCTCGAGATCGTCGATCGCGCCTATATCATGCATGCCGGCCAGGTGCTGATGCAGGGCCGCCCCGAGGAGGTCGTGGCGCACGAGGATGTGCGGCGCGTCTACCTGGGAGAAAGATTCAGCTTGTAAGTCGGCCCTATGGCACTCGGCCCGCGCCTGGAGCTGCGTCATTCCACCTCCCTGGTGATGACGCCGCAACTGCGCCAGGCGATCCAGCTTCTACAATACTCCAATCTCGAACTGTCCGCCTTCGTTGCCGAGGAGCTCGAGCGCAACCCGCTGCTGGAGCGGGACGAGCGGCCCGAGACCGTCCTCGAAGAGGGGCCGAGGTTGGATCAACAGCCATCCGCGTCGGCGGCCGCGCTGGATACCGCGGACCTGACACGGGCCGAAACCCTGCCCGACAGCGCGAGCGCGCCGCTCGATGCCGAGCATGCCGAGGACTACGATCCAGGCGGTGCCGCGGACGGCGGCCCGTGGACACCCTCCGCGCTGGGCGCCGGGGGCCGTGCCGATTTCGCCGACGATGATCGCGGCCTGGAAGAAACGCTGGCGGCGCCGCGCTCGCTCGCCGAGCACCTCGGGGAGCAGCTGCGGCTGGAGATCGCCGATCCGGCCGAGCGTCTGATCGGCGCGCATCTGATCGCCCTGCTCGACGGCGCCGGGCGTCTCACCGCTGCCCCCGAAGCCGTCGCCGCCGCTCTCGGCACGACCTACGAGCGCGTCGAGGCGGTGCGCGCGCGCATGCAGCGTTTCGATCCGGTCGGCCTGTTCTGCCGTGACCTGCGCGAGTGCCTCGCGGTCCAGCTCGCCGAGCGCAACCGCCTCGATCCAGCGATGGCGGCGCTGCTCGACAACCTGCCGCTGCTCGCCCGGCGTGACATGCGCGGACTGATGGCGGTCTGCGGCGTGGACGGGGAGGATCTGCGCGACATGATCGCCGAACTGCGCCGGCTCGATCCCAAACCGGGCGCCGGATTCGAGGCAGCGGCGCCGCAGAGCCGGATCGCCGACATCCTGATGCGTCCGGCCCCGGGCGGCGCGTGGCGGCTGGAGCTGAACCCGCAGACCCTGCCGCGGGTGCTGGTCAATCAGGACTTCCACGTTCGCGTCGGGCCGCGCGCCAGCCGCGAGGATCGCGCCTTCCTCGCCGAGAACCTGGCCGCGGCCAACTGGCTGGTGCGCTCGCTGCAGCAGCGCGCTCAGACCATCCTCAAGGTCGCGGCCGAAATCGTCAGCCGCCAGGAAGCCTTCTTTCGCCAAGGGGTCGGACATCTCCGCCCGCTGACCCTGCGCGACGTCGCCGGCGAGGTGGCGCTGCACGAGAGCACCGTGAGCCGGGTGACGGCGAACAAATCCATCGCCACGCCGCGCGGGATTTTCGAACTCAAATATTTCTTCACCACGGCCATCACCGGCACGTCGGGCGAGACGCACAGCGCCGAATCGGTCCGCCAGCGCATCCGCGCGCTCGTCGCCGCCGAGGAGGGCGACGCCGTGCTCTCCGACGACGCAATCGTGGTGGCGCTGCGCCAGGAAGGCGTGGACATCGCCCGCCGGACCGTGGCCAAATACCGCGAGGCCCTGGGAATCCCGGGCTCGGTACAGCGGCGGCGGGAAAAGGCGGTACTCGTGTAGCGGAACCGATGCAGCGGACGCATGGCACTGGGCGGCGCCAGTCTGGGTCTTCTGGCCCACGGCACTGTTATGATAGGAGAATGAGGTCGATGCAGATCACGGTTTCCGGCAAGCAGCTAGACCTGTCGGATGCGTTGCGCACCCGCGTGGCCGAGCATCTGGAGGCGATCGCGGCCAAATATTTCGATCACGCGCTGGAGGCGCATGTCACCTTCAGCCGTGCCCGAAGCTTTTTCACGTGCGATATCAACATGCATGCCGGACGCGGGCTGACGCTGCGCGGCGAGGGTGAGGCGGCGGATGCCAATGGCGCCTTCGACGATGCCGCCGAACACGTCGCCAAGCGCCTTCGCCGCTATCGCCGGCGGGTGAACGAGCACGCGCGCGACCTCGCCAACCGGGCGAGGCCGGAGGCGGCGCGCCAATATATCCTGCGCGAGACGGGCGAAGAGGCCGCCGAGGGGGCCGAGGTGATGGACCATGCCACCTTCGCCACCGTGGTCGCGGAGGTGCCCGCGGAGATCAGCCTGCTGTCCGTCGGCGAGGCGGTGATGCGCATGGATCTCGCCGATCAGCCGATGCTGATGTTCCGCAACCGCTCGTCCGGCCAACTCAACGTCGTCTACCGGCGCGGGGACGGGAATATCGGCTGGATCGACCCGTCAGCGGCGGGCTGAGGCCGGCGTCGAGCAGACCGCGACCACTCCGGCGTTCACTGCCAGGCTGCCGAAAGCGGCGGCGAGGCCGGTGGCGACACCTGCCAGGTTCGGCAGCGTGAAGGCGAACACCCCGCGCAGCCAGGGGATGGCAAGAATTGCCGCCAGTGCGGCGGCCGCGGTCGCAAGCATCGCCAGCATCAGGCCGCTGGGGCGGCCCGCGTCGCGGCCGCGGCTGGTCAGGACCAGGCCGAGATTCCCCAGCACGAGCGCGATGAAGGCCACGGCCCGGGCGGACCCGGCGCCCGCCTGCAGCGTCGCGAGGAAGGCCGCGAGCGCCGCGACGAGGACCACCGTGCCCTGCGCGACGCCGAGCACCAACAGCCGCAGATCGAACAGCGGCGTGTCCGGCCGGCGCGGTGGCCGCGTCATCGCTCCCCGCGCTTCGGGCTCGGCCTCGAAACCGATCGCCGACATCGGATCGATGATCATCTCCAGCATCACCACGTGCAGCGGCCCGAGCACCATCGGCCAGCCGAACAGCACGGGAAGCAGCGCCAGGCCGATCGCCGGGACATGGACGGCGGTGACGTAGGTGATCGCCTTGCGCAGATTGTCGGCGATGCGCCGCCCCATGCGCATCCCCTCGACCAGACTCTCGAAATCATCGTCCAGAAGCACCAGCGAGGCCGCCTCGCGGGCCACGTCGGTGCCGCGCCGCCCCATCGCCACCCCGATATGCGCCGCCTTCAGCGCCGGGGCGTCGTTGACGCCGTCTCCGGTCATCGTCACGATCTCGCCATCGGCGATGAACGCCCTGACCAGCCGTAATTTCTGATCTGGTGTAATGCGGGCGAACACGCGCGTATGGCGCACACGCAAGGCAAGAGCCGCGTCGTCGAGGCGCGCGAGCTCCGGGCCGGTCAGTACCAAATCGTGATCGATCCCTGCCTGGGCCGCGATCGCCTTCGCCGTGGCCGGATGGTCGCCGGTGATCATCGCGACCGCGATGCCGGCCTGTCGGCAAATCGCGACCGCCGCCGGCACGCCGGCGCGCAGCGGATCCGCCAGCCCGACCAGTCCGACCAGGTCGAACCGGAGCCCCTCCAGCGTTTCCGGCACGGGCGCCGCGACGGGGGCCCGCGCCACCGCCAGCACGCGCAGCCCGCGGCCGGCCAGGGCTGCCACCTGCTCACGCAACGCCGCTTGCATCGGTGGATCGAGTCGGCAGAGCGTCGCGACCGCCTCGGGCGCGCCCTTGGCGGCCACCATTGTTTCGGCCGGACCGCGCCAGAGCTGCGCCATCACCAGCCGCTCTGCCCGCAGCGGCCAGGTCCGGGCCAGGGCAAGCCCGGCAGCGGCCGTCGGTGCGGCCTCGTGCAGCGCGCGCTCCATGGGATCTGCCGAAGCCGGTGCCGACGCCAGCGCCGCCAGCCGCGTCAGCTCCGCCCGGTCCGGCGCCACGGCTTCGGCCAGACGCATCCGGTTCTCGGTCAGCGTCCCGGTCTTGTCGGTGCACAGCACCGTCGCAGCCCCGAGCGCCTCGATCGCGGCGACCCGGCGCGTCAGCACTCGCCGCCCGGACAGCCGCCGTGCGCCGAGGGCGAGGAACACGGTCAGCACCACGGGGAACTCTTCCGGCAGCGCCGCCATCGCCAGGGTCACGGCCGCCAGCAACCCCTCCAGCCAGGCCCCGTGCCTCAGGCCATACATCACCGCGATCAGGACCGAGGCGACGAGGCCGAATACGGCGAATTGGCGGGTCAGCCGCCTGGTCTGCGTCTGCAGCGGCGTGGGTGCGCTCTCGACGGTGCCGAGCGCGAGTCCGATCCGCCCGATCGCTGTCGCCCGGCCGGTTGCGACGACCTCGGCGAGAGCATGGCCGCGTACGAGCAGCGTGCCCGACCAGAGCCGGGCTGTGCCTTCGCCTCCCGGTTCCGCCGTGGCGGGCCCATCCGCCCGCTTGGTGACGGGTACCGACTCGCCGGTCAGGAGCGATTCGTCAACGGCGACATCTTCGGCCGTCGCCACCCGGGCATCGGCCGGCACGCGCCCGCCCTCGGCAAGCACGAGCAGATCCCCGACGACGAGATCCCGCGCAGCCACGGATTGCCGCCGCCCGGAACGGATCACCACCGCGTGCGGTGCGGCCAGAGCCCGCAAGGCCTGCAGAGCCCGCTCGCTGCGTGCCTCCTCGATCACCACGAGAGCCACGTCGGCCACCGCGAAGCCGCACAGGAACAGCGCCTCGGTCAGTTCGCCGAACAGCAGGTAGAGCAGCGCCGAGGCCACCAGGAGTTGCAGCATCGGCTCGCGCAGGGCCTCGCGGGCGATGCGAGCGACGCCGCGAGGCGCTTCCTGTGGCAATTCATTCGGCCCGGACGCCGTCAAGCGGGCGGAGGCGTCGTCGTCGGTGAGACCGGGCGGTTCTGCGGCAAGGTCCATGGCTGAGAGAAGCACGGCAGAGCGAAAGAGCAAGGGGCCGCCCCATCCGGCCTGGCCGCGGCGACATACCTCGCACGCCGACAGGACGCGGATCGCGCCCTAGCGGCGCCAGCGCGCCAGCGTCAACAGCACACGCAGCAGCCTCGCTTCCTCGGTCAGCTCTCGGCCCGCCATATCCCTCACGCGCGCTGCGTCACGTTCCGTGGCCCCTGGTTGCAGCCGCGCCGCCATCATCAGAAGGAGCATGGCGAGAACGACGTCCACGGCGAGGACCACCAGCACGGCCCGCAGCGCGCCCAGCACGGGCGTGAGCGCCAGGACGCCGGCGAGATGGGCGAGGGCGAGGCCGGCCAGGGCGAAGCCAGCGGCGATCAAGCCCAGAATGGCACGCAGCAGCAGGCGGCGCAGCGCCAGCCGCAGGCGCACGCCTTCCGCCGCCGCGGCCATCCGTGCCAGGCGGAGGCTGCGCACGATCCCGTGCTAGTGCCGCAGCACGCGCCCGAGCAGCACGCCGAGGCCGAGCGCGATCATCAGGGCGGCTATCGGTCGGTTGCGCACGTGTTCGGCCAGCGCTTCCACCTCGGTGCGGGCCGCGGCCGCGGCCTCCTTGGCAAGCGCTGCGCCCCGCTCGCCGATCAGTTGCTCGACCTGGCGGCGCAGCTGTGCAATCTCCTCGCTGGCGTCCTTCTGGCGCGCATTCTCGCTGGCGGCGGTGCTCATCGAGCGGTCTCCTTTCTCGCAGGGTTTCCGTCGGGGCGGGGACGTGCTGCACTAGCAGGTCTCCACGTTGCGTAATCGAATCGGACCCCCTCTTCCGCGATGCAGACGATCCAGCGTTTCCTGCTTCTGCGCAACTTTTGCCGCGTGACGACGCGGGCGACGGCGCGCGCAGGGCTGGCGGCGGCCACCCTGGCGACGAGCTTCGGCAGTGCCGCGCTGGCGCGAGACCTCTCCGTGGCGACGCGTGCGGGGCCATTTACGGAGCCGCTGCAGACCGTTTTCCTGGCGCCTTTCACCGCCGCGACCGGGGTCGTTGTCGATGCCCTGAACTGGCCGGGCGGCCTCGCCGCCATCGCCGCGCAGGCCGGAGCGGAGACGCGTTGGGACGTAGTGCTGGTCACCGCCGATGTCTTGCGCGCGGGTTGCGAGCGCGGGCTCCTGCAGAAGCTCGATTGGAACGCGGTCGGCGGCAAGGATCGCTACCTGCCGGTGGCGGTGAGCGAGTGCGGGCTCGGGGCGTATCTGCAATCGACGGTGCTCAGCTGGGACCGCGGCAAGCTGCAGGGTACGCCGAGCTGGGCGGATTTCTGGGATGTCGCCAAATATCCCGGCAAGCGGGGGCTGAAGGCCGATGTCGTCGGCAATCTCGAGATCGCGCTGATGGCCGATGGGCTCGCTCCTGGGGAGGTCTACGCCGCGTTGCGGACCGAAGACGGGGTGCGCCGCGCTTTCCGCAAGCTCGACCAGCTCCGTCCCTATCTCGTCTGGTGGCAGGACGACGCGCAGTCCGTCGAACTGCTGGGCTCGGGCGAGGTGCTGATGACCAGTGCGCCGAACGAGCAGGTGGTCGCGGCCGACCGCGACGGGCAGCGCAGCTTCGCCATTCAATGGGCCGGCAGCCTCTTCGTCGTGGACAGCTGGGCGATTGTCCCCGGCAGCCCGAACCTCGCCGAAGCCAACCGGTTTCTGGCCTTCTACGGCGACCCCGTCCGCCAGGGGCAGCTCGCTGTCCAGACCGGCTATGGCGGCACGGCAAAAGGCGCGAACGACAAAGTGCCACCGGCCGAGCAGGCTCTTTCTCCGAGCCTGCCGGCCAACCTGCACGATGCTCTGGCACTCGACCCTGGCTTCTGGCGCGATAATCTGGCCAAGCTCAAGCCGCGCTTCGAGGCGTGGCTGAAGAAATGACCGCGCGCGGCGGCGACCCCATCGGGCCTGGCTGAGCCGCCATGCCGACGGCGCGGCTGGACGTGACGGCGGGTGCGGGCGAGGTTGGGCTGGCCATCTCCGGCAGGCTCGATGCCGCGGGCGCCGGAGCGATCTGGCGCGCGACGCTGGTTGCGGCTGGCCGGGCGCGCGGCCGGACGCTGCGCTTCGATCTCAGCGCGGTGAGCCTGTGTGATACGGCCGGAGCGACGCTGCTGCTCGCCGCCGAGGCCACGCACGGCGGAACGGCGCAGTTCGATGGCCTCTCCGAGTCGGCGGCCGCGCTGCTGCTGCGGCTTCGCCCGCTTGCGCCTGCCACGGCGCCGCCGGCCTCGCCTCCAACGCCTGGCCGGTGGCAGGCGCGTCTCATCGCTGACGCCGTCGATGCTGTCGCATTCCTGGGCGAGGCGGCCCTGGCCGTGCTGGCGCTGCCGCGGCGGGCGCGGATGCTGCGGCCGCGCGACCTGCTGCGCATGGCCGACGCCGCCGGGGTAGGAGCGCTGCCGCTCGCCCTGCTGCTTGGCTTCCTGCTCGGGCTGATCCTCGCCTTCCAGTCGGTGATCCCGTTGCGCCGCTTCGGCGCCGATATTTTCGTCGCCGACCTGGTGTCGATTTCCGTGTTGCGCGAACTCGGCGCATTGCTGGCCGCGGTGATCGTCGCCGGCCGCACCGGGTCGGCCTACGCGGCCGAGATCGGCACGATGAAAGTCAATCAGGAGCTGGACGCGCTCTTCACCATGGGGCTCGACGCGATGACCTTCCTGGTGCTGCCGCGGGTGATCGCGGTGGTGCTGGTCATGCCGGCGCTGACGTTGGCGCTCGATCTCGCGGCGCTCGCCGGGATGACGGTCGCGATGCGGGCCTTCGGGTTTCCGCTGGCTGCGGTGCTGCACGAGGTGGCGCAGTTCGCGACCCTTCGGGACGCGCTCGACGGTCTCGGCAAGGCGCTGGTGTTTGCCGCCGCCAACGGCGCCATCGGCTGTGCTGCCGGGCTCGCCGCCGGCAGCGGTCCGCGCGCGGTCGGCGAGGCGGCGACGCGGGCGGTGGTCGGGGGCATCGTCGCCACCATCGTGATCGACGGGCTGTTTGCGTTGATCCTCTACCGGTTGCGCTCATGAATGGCGCGGGCGAAGAGATCGTGGTCGACGTCATGGGCGTGGCGCAACGCTTCGATGGGCGGAGGATCTTCGAGAACGTCTCGCTGAGTGTCCGGCGCGGCGAGGTGTTTGCCATCCTCGGAGGGTCGGGCTGCGGCAAATCGACGCTGCTGCGCCAGATCGTCGGCCTGCAGGTGCCCAGCGCCGGGGCCATCACGGTGCTTGGGCGCGCCATGCCGCGCGAGCGCGGCTTGGTGCGTTCGGCGATCGGCGTCATGTTCCAATCCGGCGCGCTGTTCGGGTCGATGACTCTGCTGGAGAACGTGATGCTGCCGCTGGAGATGCACACCGATCTTCCGCCCGAGGGCCGGGCCGCGGTGGCGCGGGTGAAGCTCGGCCTGGTCGGGCTGCGGGATGCGGCCTTGCGGCTGCCGGCGGAGATTTCGGGCGGCATGGTCAAACGGGCCGCGATCGCCCGTGCGCTGGCGCTCGATCCGCCGCTGCTGTTCCTTGACGAGCCCTCGGCCGGGCTCGATCCGATCACGTCGGCCGGGCTCGACCGCCTGATCCTGGATCTTCGGCGCGATCTCGGCATCACTTTCGTAGTGGTCACGCACGAGCTCGAGTCGATTCTCGCGGTCGCCGATCGCTGCATCATGCTCGACGCGGCTGCCGGTGGCGTCATCGCCACCGGTGATCCGCGCCGTCTGCGCGACGACAGCACAGAGCCGACGGTGCGTGCCTTTTTCCATCGGCAAGCCCCATGAGTGGCGCCGGGCTCGAGACCAGCCGAGGCAGCTCCCTGCGGGTTGGCCTTTTGCTGCTCGGCGCCGCGGCGGCGCTGATCGGCCTGGTGCTGTTTTTCGGTGGCAACCGCTTCGCCCCCCATGTCGTCGCCGAGACCTATTTCGCCGAATCCGTCCAGGGGCTCGAAATCGGCGCGCAGGTCCGATTTCGCGGCGTTTCCATTGGCCGGGTGAGCGCGATCCTGCTCGCGCGCTCGGCCTATTCCGGGCAGAGCCCGTTCGACCTCCGCCTTGCCAGCTCCCGGCTGGTGATGGTGCGATACCGGCTGGATCCGGAACAGATCGGCGGCATCGCGGCGAATGTGCCCAAGGCGGTCCCGCTCGGCCTGCGCGCCAAGCTGTCCTCGCAGGGGCTGACCGGGCTGACCTATCTGGAGCTCGACTTCGTCGATCCAACGCAGAACCCGCCGATGCAGGTGCCGTGGCGGCCACGCGATCTCTACATTCCCTCCGTGCCGAGCACGATCGCGCAGGTTCAGGATGCGGCGCAGCGCTTTTTGGCCCGGCTCGACCAGATCGACCTCGTCGCCATGTCCGCCGGGCTCCAGGCCTTGCTCGGCGAGCTTCGGGACGAGTTCCACTCCGGCGACGCCCAGCAGGCACTGGCACAGACCACGGCCACGCTGCGCACGGTCCAGATCGCAATAGCGGCCGCCGACCTGCCTGGGCTCGCGGCCGACCTCCGCGCCTCCTCCAGTGCGGTGCGAGATCTCGCCCAGGGCCAGCAGACCCGGGCGCTCCTGGCCGCGACGGCGTCGGCGGCGAATCGCCTGGCAGCGACCGCAGATCGGCTGCCGCCGCTGGTCGCGGCGCTGACCCGCACTGCGCAACGCACCGACGCCACGGCGGCCGACGTGCAACAGGCGCTGGCGCCGACGCTGCGCGACATCCGTGCCGCGGCAGCCAACCTGCGGGATACATCCGAGGCGCTGCGGCGTGACCCTGGGCAGATTCTCTTCGGCGCGCCGCCGCCGCCAAGGCCGACGCGATGAGGCGCCGGACCTGGCTCACCCTGCCGCTCGTGCTCTCCGGCTGCGGCGGATTCCTCTCCGAACGCGCCTATGTGCCGACGCGCGAATGGCCGCTGCTGGTCACTCGCCCGAGTGTTTCACCGCCGCCGCCGGACGCCCCGGTGCTGGCGGTCCGCAGCCTGCGCGCGGCGCCGGGGCTGGAAGTGCGCGGCCTGCCGACACTCGAGCGCGACGGCAGCCTGACCCGCGCCTCCTACGAGGAATGGCTGGTGCCACCAGGCGAAGGGGTCGAGGACGCGCTGCGGCGCTGGCTCGCCGCCAGCGGTCTCTATTCGGCCGTGCTCGCGCCGGGCAGCCGGGTGATCGCCGATCAGATCCTGGAAGGCGAGCTCACCGCGCTCTGGATCGACGAGCGCGATGGACTTGCCCATGCGGGACTCGGCCTCGTCGTGCTCGCCGGCGGCGAACAGCAGCGCCTCGTGCTGCAGCAGACCTTTGCCGCGACGGCGCCCGCGTCTGGAACCGACGCCGCGGACGCGGTTGCCGCGCTGCGCCAGGCGCTGCAACGGCTCTTCGCGGATATCGAAGCCGCCCTGAGGCGAGCCGGTCCCCTGCGGCGAGCCGATCCAAGGAGTCCCGGCTCGCCTCGCAAGGGGTAGGGGACGGCGATCCCGTTTTTCCGGATTACGCCGCGTGCAGCGCCCGCCAGACCCGCTCCGGGGTTGCCGGCATGTCGATCCGCGTCACCCCATCGGACGCCAGCGCATCGATGATGGCGTTGATCACCGCCGGTGGCGAGCCGACCGCGCCGGCCTCGCCCGCGCCCTTCACGCCGAGCGGATTGGACGTGCACGGCACCTCGAGCAGCTCGACCTCGATATCCGGCAGGTCTGCGGCGCGGGGAATGGCGTAATCCATGAACGAACCGGTGACGAGCTGGCCCGAATCCGAATCATAGACGGTGCGTTCCATCACCGCCTGGCCGATGCCCTGGGTGACGCCGCCATGAACCTGGCCACGCACGATCAGGGGGTTCACCGCCTTGCCGACATCGTCGCAAACCACGTAGCGGGCGATGGTCACGGCACCGGTGTCGGGATCGACTTCCACTTCCGCGATGTGGCAGCCATTCGGGAAGGTGTGCCGGTCGATCGTGGCGACCTCGGCGGCGTCGAGCAGCGTCGCCGCCTGGCCTGCGGCTGCGCGCTGACGCTGCGCCGCGGCCAGCGCCAGAATGTCGATGCCGCGGTCGGTGCCGACGATGCTGAATCGTCCATCGGCAAACACGATGTCCGGGACGGCGGCTTCGAGGGCCTCGGAAGCGGCCTTCTTGCCCTTCTCGATCACCGTTTCGGCTGTCAGCAGGATCGCCTGGCCCTCGGAGTAGAGGCTGCGCGCGCCGCCGGTGCCGCCGCCGGTCGGGATGGTGTCGGTGTCGCCCTGCCGGATGCGAATCTTTTCGGCGTCGATGCCGAGCTCGACCGACGTCAGCATGACATAGGCGGTTTCGTGGCCCTGGCCGGTCGATTGCGTGCCGACATAGACATCGACGAATCCGTCCTCGGCGAAGCGGATCTCGGCGCGCTCGGACGGAGCGCCGCCGGTCGCCTCCAGATAATAGGCCATGCCGATGCCGCGCCGGCGCCCGGCGCGGGCGGCGGCGGCGCGGCGGGCGGGGAAGCCGGCGTAATCCATCTTCGCCAGCGCGGCGTCGAAGACATGGGCGAAATCGCCGCTGTCATAGATCTGGCCCATCGCCGATGTCCACGGCATGGCCGAGGATGGAACCATGTTGCGCCGGCGCAGCTCGGCGCGGTCGATGCCCAGCTCGCGTGCAGCCTGGTCGATCACGCGTTCGACGACGTAGTTGCTCTCCGGGCGTCCGGCACCGCGATAGGCATCGACCGGTACGGTGTTGGTGAAGACGCCGATGACGTTGGCGTAGATCGCCTGGAAACCATAGACGCTGGCGAGCACCTTCGTGCCGGCCATGGTCGGGATGAAAGGCGCGAATGTCGAGAGATAGGCGCCCATGTCGGCATAGTTGCGCGTGCGCAGGGCGAGGAACTTTCCGTCCTTGTCCAGCGCCAGCTCGATGTCGGTGACGTTGGCGCGGCCCTGAGTGTCGGAGAGAAATGCTTCCGACCGCTCCGACGACCATTTGACCGGGCGGCCGAGCTTGCGCGCAGCGTAGCACGTCAGCGCGTGCTCGGCGTAGACGAATATCTTCATGCCGAACCCACCACCGACATCCGGAGTGATGATGCGGAATTTCTCCGCGTCGGTCTTGAAGACGGCCTTGGAGAGGATGTCCTTCAGCAGCCAGCCGCCCTGGGTGTTGGTGGTCAGTGTCCAGCG
This sequence comes from Pseudomonadota bacterium, assembly GCA_021815825.1. Lineage (GTDB taxonomy): Bacteria > Pseudomonadota > Alphaproteobacteria > Acetobacterales > Acetobacteraceae > JAJZVV01. The sequence goes on along the minus strand of JAKAZO010000001.1, from coordinate 2,385 downwards.
GCCACCCGCCGCGTCGAATTCGGCGACCGCTGCGCGCGCCTCCATGCTGGCGACGACGACGCGGTTGTTGTCGATGGTGAGCCTGGTGACATGGGCGGCGCCGGCGAACAGCGCATCGACGCGCTGCTTGTCGCCGATTTCCCAGTCGAACGCGATATTGTTCGGCGCCTCCGGCCAGACCTGCGGCTGACCGGACTGCGTCGCTGCGGCCAGGTCCGTTGCCGAGGGCAGCACGTCGTAATCCACCATCACCGCCTCCGCGCCGTCGCGCGCGGCCGCGACCGATTCGGCGACGATCAGCGCGACCGGATCGCCGACATGGCGCGCGGCGCCATCGGCCAGCACCGGGTGTGGGGGCAGGGGAGCGGCGGAGCCGTTGCGGTTCTTCAGCGGTACCGCGCAGGGCAGCGTGCCAATATCATCGGCGGCAAGGTCGGCGGCGGTGTAGACGGCGACGACCCCGGGGATGGCACGGGCCGCGCTGGTGTCGATGCCGCGGATTCGGGCGTTGGCGTGCGGGCTGCGCAGGACCACCGCGCGCAGCATCCCCGCCGGCGCGTAATCGTCCGTGTAACGGCCGTTGCCGCGCAGCAGGCGCGGATCCTCGACGCGGGGCACTGGCTGGGCGAGACCGAACTTGGTCATGGCATTCTCCCTTCCTACCGATGTTCCTGTGGCCGCACTCTCGTGCGCCGCAATTTTCTGAGCCGCCGTTTCCTTGCCACCAGTCTCCTGGGCCGATGTCGCTCAATCGGAACTCTACTCGCCGGGCGCGTGCAGGTGCTGCGCATGCCCGCGGCCCCGGAGCCGTTCGCGCACACTCTGGAATGTCACATAAAGCATGGGGATCAGAAACACACCAATCGCGCTCGCTCCGATCATACCACCGAACACCGCCGTGCCGACACCACGCCGGCTGAGCATCGCCGCCCCCTCAGCGAAAACCAACGGCACCAGACCAAGAATGAAGGCGATCGAGGTCATCATCACGGCACGGAACCGCATTTTTGCGCCGAGCGCCGCGGCGTCGCGGATGGACATCCCGCCCTCACGCTGCTCCTTGGCGAACTCGACGATGAGGATGCCGTTCTTGGCGGCCAGGGCGATCAGCACCACCATGCCAATCTGGCCGTAGAGATCGAGAGAGAGCGCGCCGATCATGATGGCGGCGAAGGATCCGAGCACACCGACGCTGACCGAGAGCAGCACAGGGATCGGAATCATCCAGCTCTCATAGAGCGCGACCAGGAACAGGTAGGCGAAGAGTACCGCCAGCGCCAGAATGCCCAGTGTCTGCCCGGCCGCGAGCTGTTCCTGGAAGGCCGTGCCGGTCCACTCGTAGCCGTAGCCGGTGGTGGGAAGGGTCTTGGCGGAGAGTTCGGCCATCGCGGCGATCGCCGTGCCGGACGAGACTCCCGGCGCCGGACTGCCATTGATGGCGATGGCGCGGTAGTTGTTGTAGCGCACGATGACCTGCGGCCCCTGCACGACGCGCAGGCTGGCGATGGAGCGCAGCGGCACCATCTGGCCCTGATTGTTGCGCACATAGATCTGCCAGATGTTCTCGATATCGGCGCGATTCTTCGCCTCGCCCTCGAGATTGACCTGCCAGACGCGGCCGAGCATGTTGAAGTCGTTGACATAGATGCCCCCCAGCGTGGCCTGCAGCGCGACGAAGACATCGTTCATGGCAAGGCCGAGCGCCTGCGCCTTCTCGCGGTCGATGTCGAGATAGAGCGAAGGGGTCGACGCGGAGAAGGTGGAGAAGACGCGGGCCAGGCGCGGATCCTGGTTGGCCGCCGCGACGAGGCCGCGCATCACCGCCCCGATGGCCGCCGGATCCTGACCCTCCAGCCCTTCGAGGTCGTATTCGAACCCGCCGGATGTGGAGAGGCCGATGATCGGTGGAAGATTGAAGGGGAAGACCACGGCGGAGCGGATCTGCTGCGCTTGGCCGAAGGCCTGACGGATCAGCGCCTGCGCGGAATCGCCTTGCCCGGTGCGCTCGGCGAAGGGCTTGAGACGGATCACCATGAAGGCGGCGTTCGCTTCATAGGCGGAATCCAGCAGCGAGAAGCCGAGGATCGAGAGCACGTCCGAAACCTGCGGCATGCGCTTGTACATCGCCTCGACCTCACGCACCGCGGCGGCGGTGCGCGGCAGTGAAGCGCCGTCGGGAAGCTGGACCATGGTGAAGAAGGCGCCCTGATCCTCCTCGGGCAGGAACCCCGTCGGCGTGTGCCCGGCGATCTGCCAGATGCCGGCGCCGAACACGCCGACCATCACGAGCGCCAGTATGGACACGCGCAGCAGGCGGCGAACGATGGCGGCATAGCCGTCGCGCACCGCGTCGATGCCGCGCAGCACGTAGCCCATCGGCCCGCG
>JAKAZO010000117.1 GCA_021815825.1 Pseudomonadota bacterium | reverse complement strand
TTTGTCGTGGAAAGGCGATTCCGGATCGGCGCGGAATTCGAGCATGCCGCGCGAGACATGCACCGCGCCCTCCGCCTTGCCGCTGGTCTCCACCTCCGGCGCATCCCGCACATCGACGAGCAGTGCGTTGCCGGCCGCCATCATCGCCTGCGCCTCGGCGGCGGTGATGCGCGGCACCGCCGCGTTGGCGGCCTGGAGAAGGAGTTTCACGCTGGTTGCCATCGTCGCCCCGCCCCTCTGTGGTCCTCTCGATCCAGCCATCCCACCACGGCGGCGGGCGGTGGGCAACCGGGCGGGGCCTCACGCGGGCACGAGTGGGCAGCCGCCCTCCGACATCGGGCGGAAGGCCTCCTCGGCCGGGGTGGTGGCGAGCAGGGTGAAGACATCGCCGGGATAGTGGCTCTCGGCCGGCGTCTTGGCCTGGAACAGATAGGCGGGGTGGATTTTGCGCCCGTCGGGGCGGATCAGGCCGGGGCCGAAGCAATCATCGTCGGTCGGCATCGCCTTCATCGCCGCCACCATCGCCCGGCCGGACGCCTTCGCCGCCGTCGGGCCCATCGCGCGCACGTTTTTGAGATAGTGCCGCACCGCCGCGTAGGCGCCGGCGTGCACGTTGTTGGGGAACACGCCGGCGGGCAGGGCGGGCTTCACGCGGCCGTAGAAGCTGCGCGTGCGCTCGTTCATGTCCCAGTAGAACGTCTCCGTCAGCACCAGCCCCTGGCTCGCCTGCAGGCCCATGGCGACGACGCCGGTGATGGCGCCGACCATCGCCGCGAGCCGCGTGCCGTTCCGGGTGATGCCGAATTCCTGTGCCTGCTTCACGCAGTTCACCAGATCGTCGCCGGCGTTGGCGAAGCCGATCACGCGCGCGCCACTCGCCTGCGCCTGCAGCAGATAGGCGGAGAAATCGGTGGTGCCGGGGAACGGATAGACCACGGCCCCGAGGACCTTGCCGCCGGCCTCCGTGATGAACTGAGTGGTGTCGCGCTGGATGGAATGGCCGAACGTGTAGTCGGCGACGACGAAGAACCAGGTCTCGCCGCCGGCCTTGGTGAGGGCGGTGCCGGTGGAGTGGGCGAGGCACCAGGTATCGTAGGACCAGTGGATCAGGTTCGGGCTGCAGTGCCGTCCGGTGAGTTCGGAGGTGCCGGCGGCGGTGTTGAGATGGACCCGGTCCTTCTCCTCGACCACGGCGTTGAGCGCGATGGCGGCGGCGCTGTTGCCGACATCGGTGATGACGTCCACGCCGCCGCGGTCGAACCATTGCCGCGCGATGCCGACCGCGACGTCCGGCTTGTTCTGATGATCGGCAGCGATGAGCTCGACCGGAATGGAGGGGTTGGCGGCGGTGAATTCGGCCACCGCCTGGCGCGCGCAGAGGACGCTGGTCGGCCCGGTGACGTCGCGATAGGGGCCGGAGAGATCGGTGAGCACGCCGATGCGGATCGGCTCGGGGCTGGCGGCGTGGGCGCGGTGCAACGGCGCGGCGGCGGCGGCGCCGAGCAGCAGGCGGCGTGTCATCGACATGGTTTTTCCCCCCGGTTCTTTTGTTGGCGTTGCCCGCCATGGGCGCGAGCATGGCACGGAAGGCGGCGGGCGGGGCAGGGGAAATGCGCCGGCCGCTTGACCCGGATCAATGACACGCCTCCGCGGCGACGCCAGGGTGGCGAGCGGGCGGCTGTCCGTGCCATGCTGCGGTGTGTCCGCCGCCCTGAACGAGGGAGGTCTCACGTGGCCGCCACACCTCCGCCGCGCCGCCGGACGCATGGCGCGGTCCGTGCGCTGCTGCTGGCGCTGACCGTGCTCGCCGCGTGCAGCCAGGCACCGCCAGCCGCGACCAGGATCCTGCCGCCGATCGCCGCGGGCGGCGTGCGCAGCGGTTCGCCGGAGAACTGCGCTTCGGTCCATGGCTCCTACGTCATGTCGCCGGTGCGCGTGCGCCTCCCCGATGCGGGCTCGGTCATGCTGCCTGGTCCGCGCTGGTGCATCATCGCGAGCGACGACACCGGCTTCGTCGCCATGCACGAGGTAGCGGAGCCGGGCGCGCCGCCGCCGCCGAACGGGACGCTGAGCGTGGCCGAACGCCTGCACTCGGCGCTATTCAGCATCCGCGTGTTCCGCGCCGGGGCGTATTTCGGCGCCGCGCCGCAAACCCTTGAGACGCTGCGCCAGCGCGTGGCGGCGGATGCCCGCGCGCTGCTCGCCGCGCGCACCGTGCGGCGGCCGGACGGACCGCCGCTCACCGTGGTCACGGCCAGCGCCGGCGAGCCCATCGCCGGGACGACTTGCGTGCCGCTGCGCAGCGAGGTGGAAGGCCCGGTCGCAGAGGCCGTGCCGCCGGTGATGACGGTTCGCGCCACGACCTCGCGCTTTTGTCTCGATCCCGGCGTCGCGGTGGTGGAACTGGAGGTGACGGAGGCCTTCGTGAAGGGCGACCCGGACGCCGACCGGCGCGGGGCGGGCATCCGCCGCCTCGCCGACGAATTCTTCGCCTCGCTCAGCCTTCGCGCGCCGCCGGGGAGCACCGCCGCGCGGGAGTGACGGCGCGCGGGAGTGACGGCGCGCGACGCGGCGGTTCTGGGCGCGGAGCCGCAAGACCAGATTGAAAAATCCCGTTGGCGCGGCACGCTTGTTGCTTTGCCTGATTCGCCGCATGCTGCGGTGCTGTCCGCGCCGCTCATCCACCGCACGAGGAGGAAGACCACCGATGCCGAACCCGCATCCGACCGGACCGTCTGGCTCGTTCCGGCGCTCGCTCGCCTGCCAGGTCGGCGCTGCCGCGCTGGCGGCGCTCGGCCTGTTCGCGGCTCCCGCGCATGCCGCGGACAATGATCTCTATCGTCCGGTGCCGGCCGAGGCGGGCACCGCGATCCCGTCGGCGAGCATCAATTTCGCGATGCGGCCCTACGCCGACAACACGTTCTACGTCATCGCGCTGAAGAAGGGCTGGTTCAAGGATGTCGGCATCACCATCACGCCCGAACCGCTCGGGCTGAAGGTGACGGATACCAACGCGACCGCGCTGCTGCTCAACGGGCAGGTGGACATCTCCACCGAGTTCTGCCCGCTGATGCTGCCCACCTACAAGACCTCGAAACTGCTCAAATGCATCGCCTTCACCGACAATTTCCTCGCCAACACGATCCTGGCCAATCCGGCGCTGCATCTGAAATCGTTCAAGGACTACATCGCCGAGGGCAAGAGCTTCGAGGAGGCGATCCATGCCGCCGTCGCCCCGCTCGCCGGCAAGACGCTGGTCGGCGCGCCGGAGCTGTCGGATCGTCCGTTCGAGGAGGCGGTGCAGGGCTTCGCCAAGGTGAAGTGGAATCTGCAGGTGCTGGACGATTCCAAATCCCTCGTCCTGGCCAAGGCGGGACGCGAGGATTTCGTCAATCCCGAGGGCGCGCCCATCGTCTATACGCTGAAGCAGGCCGGCTGGACGGTGCTGATCGACAACGGCGATCTCTACAAGTACGGCCCCTCCGGCGTGGATTCGCCGATCGAGCATCTCGTCGCCATCGTCGGCATCGGCGCCAACGCGGACTATGTGAACGGCCATCAGAACACGGTGCTGCGCTTCCTCTCCGTGGTCTGGCGCACCATCGAGGCGGTGGACAAGGATCCGTCGCTGTTCGATCTGCAGGCGCCGTATCTGAACTCCGTCGCCGGCACCAGCCTCGACGGCAAGGGCGTCGAGAGCACGGTGAAGACGCTGGATCCGTTCTCCAGCTTCGACTACGACGCCACCTACTTCGCCAAGACCGACGGCGTGCTCTACTACAGGAACGCCTGGTCGGCGATCATCGGCGACTACGAGGCGCACGGCATCATGCCGAAGGGCGCCGTCACCGCGGACAGCTTCGTCTGGGCGGCGCCGATCTGGAAGCAGATGGCGGAGTACCGCGGCCGGACGGACGCGCTGTTCAAGGGCCTCGAAGGCAAGACCCTCGACGCGCCGAAGCAGGCGCTGCTGGCCCGCGCCAAGGAGCTCTACGGCTGGTACGACTTCCTCGATGCCTATCGGTTGGCCAGTGCCGCCGCCGAATGAGGCAGGCACCGCGCCGTCACGGGGCGGCGCGGGCGCGGCGTGGTGGCGGATCGATCCGCTGGCGCCGGCGGGCTATGCGCTGCTGCTGCTGATCTGGCAGGGGCTGAGCCTGGTGGTGCCGGCCTTCTCGCTGCCGTCGCCGCTCTCCGTGCTGGCGCGGCTGCGGGAGGATTTCTTCGCCGCGCCCGATCTCGCCTTCTACGGTCTCGACAATGCCAGCCTGTTCAATTCCATGATCTATACCGGCGAGAACGTGCTCGTCGCGGTGGTGGTCGGTGGCACGCTCGGCGCGCTGGCGGGGCTGGTCACCGGACGTTCGGCGGTGCTGCGCGCGCTGCTCGATCCGGTGATGATGACGGCGGGCACGGTGCCGATCCTCGTTGCGGCGCCGTTCCTGCTGATCTGGTTCGGCGTCGGGCGCGCGAGCTCGGTGCTGCTGGTGACGTTCTATGTCGCCGTCATCCTCTATCTCGCGGCGCAGCGGGCGAGCGACAATCTCGAGCCGATCTACGAGGACGCGGCGCGGACGCTCGGCGCGCGGGACTGGGCGGTGCTGCGCGACGTGGTGCTGCCCGGGACCGTGCCCGAGATCCTCGGCGGCCTGCGCATCGCGCTCGCCGGCGCCTGGGGGCTGGAGGCGATCGCGGAGCTGCTCGGCGCGCAGCGCGGCATCGGCAAGGTGATCGAGGTCCTGGCCGGCGCCACCGAGGTGCGCGGCATTCTCGCCTGCCTGCTGCTGCTCGGCTTCGTCGCGGTCGGGTTCGACGCGCTGGCCGGCGCGGCTTTCGCCCGGCTCTCGGTCTGGAACCAGCGTGCGCGCATCGGGGGGGCGGCATGAACATGGTGGCAACGCCGGCGATGATCGCGCTCGAAGGTGCGGGGCGCGTGTTCCACCGCGCCGATGGCGGGCGCGTGGTGGCGGTGCAGGAGGTGTCGCTGGCGGTGGCGGAGGGCGAGTTCGTCTGCGTCGTCGGCCCGTCCGGCTGCGGCAAGAGCACGCTGCTGCAGATGATCGCCGGGCTGCTGGCGCCGACGGCGGGTCTGCTCAGCGTCGGCGGTGCGCCGGTGGCCGGGCCGGGGCCGGATCGCGGCGTGGTGTTCCAGAAGGACAGCGTGTTTCCCTGGATGCGCGCCATCGACAATGTCGCCTACGGGCTGCGCTGCCGCGGCGTCGGCCGGGCCGAGCGGCGGGCGGTGGCGGCGCGCTATCTCGATGCCGTCGGGCTCGGCCACGTCGCCGAGGCCTGGCCGCGGGAACTCTCGGGCGGCATGCTCAAACGCGTCGCCGTGGCCACCGTGTTCGCCAACGGCGCGCGCGTGCTGCTGCTGGACGAGCCGTTCGGCGCGCTCGACTACGTCACCAAGCGGCAACTGCACGAGGTGCTGCTGGCGCTGTGGGCGGAGGGCGGGACGGGGGCGCGGCGGACGGTGATGTTCGTCACCCACGACGTGGACGAGGCGCTGACGCTGGCCGACCGCATCGTGGTGATGAATGCGGGCCGTGTCGTCGAGGACATCGCCGTGCGCGCGCCGCGCCCGCGCGATACCGATGCGCTGCTGCGCCCGGAGATGGTGGCGCACAAGCACCTGCTGCTGCGCCATCTCGGCCTGGAGCGGCTGGCCCGTCCCGGGACGGCGCCATGAGCGGGCGCGTTCTGGCGCCGCGGGCGCGGCGGCTGATCGGCGTCGCGGTGCTGCTGGCGCTGGCCGGCTGCTGGCAGATTCTCTCCATCGCCTTCCCCGCCGAGGCGCTGCCCGGCGAGCCGATGGTGCCGGGCTGGCAGGTGCTCGTCACCCACACCTTCCTGCTGCTCGCCGATTACTGGGCCGGCGGGCTCGGCGTGCCCTCCGTCGCCGGCGGCGCGCCGCCGAGCTATCTCGCGGCGTTCCTGGCCGTGATCAGCAACTCGCTGGATACGATGGTGCGGCTCTATACCGGCCTGGCGCTCGGCGTCGTGCTGGGTGGCGTGCTGGGGCTGTCGGTCTCGTTCTCGCGCCTGACGCGCCGGTTGCTGGCGCGGCCGGTGGAATTCCTGCGCACCCTGCCGCTGCTGGCGATGGTGCCGCTGTTCCAGATCTGGTTCGGCATCGATTTCATCGGCAAGGTCGCGTTCGTCGCCTACGGCACCGGCGTCATCATCTTCGCCGGCATCGTCAACGCGGTGGGCAACGTGCCTCAGATCTACATCGACAATGCGCGCATGCTCGGCGCGACGCGGCTGGAGCTCTATCGCAGCGTGATCCTGCCGGCGATCTTTCCCGAATTGCGGGCCTCGATCCTGCTCAGCCTCGGCACCGCCTGGGCGGCGGCGCTCGGCGCGGAATATCTCGGCGCGCAGTCCGGCCTCGGCTACATCATCGTCTATTCCGAGCAGTTCGCCTATCTCGACCGCATGTTCCTCGTCGCCCTGCTGTTCGTGCT
>JAKAZO010000038.1 GCA_021815825.1 Pseudomonadota bacterium | reverse complement strand
GATTCTGGCGGCTGGAAGTGCCGTTCGCCGTGCCCGGATTGGTCTGGAACACGATGCTCTCGATGTCGGGCGGCTGGTTCTTCGTCGTCGCCTCGGAGGCGGTGTCGGTCGGCGACACCACGTGGAAGCTTCCTGGCATCGGTTCCTATGTCGCGCTGGCCCTGGAGAAGCGGGATATCGCCGCGGTGCTGTGGGCGATCCTGGCCATGGGCCTGGTCATTCTGGCCTACGATCAGCTTCTGTTCCGCCCGCTCGTCGCCTGGTCGGGCAAGTTCCGCTACGAGACCGCGGTCGCCTCGGCCGAAGCCGAAGATCCCTGGCTGCTGGTATTGCTGCGCCAGACGCGCGTGCTGCGCGTCGCCGGCGAAGCCCTCGGCGCGGCGTTCGCACGTCTCGGCGGGTTGCGGCTTCTGCCCGTGCGCGCACGCCGGCGCGGCGGCGCTGCAAAGGACACGCTCTGGCTGGTCGCTTCGCTTCTCGCCGTGATCATCGGGCTCGGATGGACCGGACGATTTCTCCGCCCGATCCTGTCCCCGGCCGAGATCGCGACCTGTGTCGAACTCGGTCTGCTGACCCTGGCACGCGTTCTCGTGGTGGTCGCGGTCTCCTGCCTGCTTTGGGTGCCGATCGGCGTCCGTATCGGTCTGCACCCGAGATGGGCGCGACGGGTCCAGCCGGCGGCGCAGTTCATGGCGGCGTTCCCGGCCAATCTGCTGTTCCCGCTGGTGGTGATGCTGATCGTGCGATTCGATCTGCTCGCCGATGTCTGGCTGACACCACTGATGCTGCTCGGCACCCAGTGGTACATCCTGTTCAACGTCATTGCCGGTGCCGCCGCGCTTCCTGCCGAACTCAAGGAGGTGGCCGCGAATTTCGGCCTGCGCGGGCTGCTGTGGTGGCGCCGGCTCATCCTGCCGGGCATCCTGCCCTATCTCATCACCGGCACCATCACCGCCTCCGGGGCCGCGTGGAATGCCTCGATCGTTACCGAGGTAGCCTCCTGGGGCACGACGAAGCTGGTCGCGCACGGGCTTGGCGCCTACATCGCGGCGGCATCCGACGCCGGCGACATGCGCAAGCTCGTTCTCGGCATCGCCGTGATGTCGGCGTTCGTGGTCCTGTTCAACCGCGCCCTGTGGCGTCCGCTCTACGACTACACCTCCCGCCGCGCCACGTTCTGAGGAAGCGCCCGATGGATGCCGCCACCGACCCGCTGCTCGCCGTCCGCCAGTGTCGGCAGAGCTACCACAAGGACAGCGGCACCGATCTGCTCGTGCTGGACAATGTCGAGCTCGCGCTGCACGCCGGCGAGATCGTCGGCCTGCTCGGCCGCTCCGGCTCGGGGAAATCGACCTTGCTGCGCATCGTTGCCGGACTGCTCGAACCGAGCGCCGGCGAGGTGCTGTGGCGCGGCGCACCGCTGGCCGGCCCCGCGGCAGGGATCGCCATGGTGTTCCAGAATTTCGCGCTTTTTCCCTGGCTCACGGTGCAAGGCAATGTCGAGCTCGGGCTGGAGGCGCAGGGGGTCGGCCGCGCCGAGCGTGAGCGGCGGGCCGAGGAAGCGATCGACCTCATCGGCTTGGGCGGCTTCGAGAGCGCCTATCCGAAGGAGCTTTCCGGCGGCATGCGCCAGCGTGTCGGACTGGCGCGGGCGCTGGTCGTGCATCCGGACCTGCTGCTCCTGGACGAGCCGTTCAGCGCGCTCGACGTGCTCACGGCCGAGACGCTGCGCACCGACCTCATCGAGCTGTGGTCCGAAGGCCGCCTGCCGGTGAAGGCGATGCTGATGGTGACGCACAATATCGAGGAGGCGGTACTGATGTGCGACCGCATCCTCGTCTTCTCCGCCAACCCCGGGCGGATCGCCCATGAGCTCCGCATCGGCTTCCCCCATCCGCGCGATCGCCATGCCGCCGATTTCCGCGCCCTGGTCGACGATATCTACGCGCTGATGACCCGCCGAGGACCGCCGGCGCCGGCACCGGCCCCGGCGCTGGGCCAGGTGCTGCATCCGGTCTCCACCAATCTGCTCTCCGGCCTCATGGAGGCGCTCGCCCGCCCACCCTATGACGGGCAGGCCGATCTGCCCATGTTGGCCGCGGTGCTGCAGATGGAGGTGGATGAGTTGCTGGCGCTGGGCGAAGCGCTGCACGTGCTCGGCTTCGCCGAACTGGCGGAGGGCGACCTCAAGCTCACCGATTCCGGCCGCCGCTTCGCGGACGCCGAGCGCGAGACGCGCAAGACGCTGTTCACCAACGCCCTGCTCGCGCACGTCCCACTCGCTGCCGAGATCCGCAAGGCACTCGACGCCGCACCCTCCCGGCGCGTCTCGGCGGCCCCGTTTCTGGAGGAGATGGAATCACACATGTCCGTGGCCTACGCCGCCGACACGCTGCGCACCGTCGTCTCCTGGGGGCGCTACGCCGAACTCTACAGCTACGACGAGGAAGAGGAGCAGTTCAGCCTGGAACCGCTGGACTGATCCGAAGCGGATTCACGGCCGCATCTCCAGCCGCGCCGGTTCGGGCCGCAGCCGCGTCCGCGTCTGCGCCGCGAAGTCGCACAGCAGCCGGCGCGTATCCCGCGGGTCGATCAGCTCCTCCACCCAGAATGCCTCGGCCGTGCGCATGGGCGACCGCAGCCGCTCGAGCCTCGCCTCGATCTCCGCCAGCTTGGCCACCCGGTCCTCTGCCGCGTCGAGATCGGCCCGATAGGCTGCCTCGATACCGCCTTCGAGCGGCAGCGATCCCCAGAACGCGGAGAGCCAGGCATGGCGCTGGGAGAAACGCCCGGCCGGCTGATGCACCGCACCGGCGACGCCGAACGCGTTGCGCACGATCACCGAGCACCACGGCACGGTGCTCTGGTTCACCGCCGCCATGGCCCGCACCCCGTGGCGGATGGTCGCCGTCCGCTCCGCCTCGGGGCCAATCTGAAAGCCGGGACAATCGACCAGATAGACCACCGGCAGATGGAATGTTTCAGCCAGATCGACGAAACGCACCACCTTCTGGCACGCATCGGCCGTCCAGCAGCCGGCATGAAAGCAGGGATCGCTGGCCAGCACCGCAACCGGAAAGCCGTCCAGCCGCGCCAGGGCGGTGATCACGGACCGACCGAAGAGTTTGCCGATTTCGAACACCGAGCCGCGATCGAAAACCGCGTCCAGGATCGGGCGCATCATGTAGGCGGCGCGGCGATCGCGGGGGATCGCGGCCAGCAGCATCTCCTCACGCCGTGCCGGATCGTCGTGCGGCACCGCGCGCGGCGGCAACTCATGCACCGAGGCCGGGAGGTAGGAGAGAAAGCGCCGCGCCGCCGCGAAGGCCGCCTCCTCGCTCTCCACCACATGATCGACCGCGCCGCAGCCGGTCTGGATCTCCCACCCGCCCAGCACCTCCTTGTCCAGCGTCTCGCGCTCGTGCGAGCCGCCGAGCCGTGCGACCACCGGCGGACCGGCGACGAACACAGCGGAGGATTTCGTCATCACCGAGAAATGGCTGGCCGCCAGCCGTGCCGCGCCGAGCCCGGCGACCGAGCCGAGGCCAAGTGCGACCACCGGAACCGCCGCGAGATTCGCCGTCGTGTAGTGGAACACGAGCGTGCTGCGGCCGAGCCCGCCAGGCAGATTGGCCCGCCCCGTGGTCTCGATCGTCTTCACCGAGCCACCGCCCCCGGAGCCCTCGATGACGCGCAGGATCGGCACGCGCATTTCCGCGGCCATCTGCTCGGCGAGCAACGTCTTCTCAGGAATGGTGGCGTCCGCCGAGCCGCCGCGCACGGTGAAATCGTCGCCCGTGACGACCACCGGCCGCCCCTCGATGCGGCCGCGGCCGATCACGCAGTTGGCCGGCACGAACTCGGCCAACGCACCGTCCTCGCCATAGGTCGCGCGTCCGGCGAGGGCACCGATCTCATGGAAGCTGCCCGGATCGAGCAGGCGTGCGATCCGCTCGCGCACGGTCAGCCGCCCGGCCTCGTGCTGGCGGCGCACCTTCTCCGCCCCGCCCATCGCCCGCGCCAGCCGCTCGCGGGCGCGCAGTTCCTCGAGTTCGGGCTGCCAGCTCATCGCCCTGTCACGCCATAGTGGCGTTGAAGGCACCACCATCGAGCAGCAGATTCTGTCCGACGATGAAGCCCGATGAAGCGGCGCAGAGGAACGCGCACGCCTCACCGAATTCACCTGGATCACCGACGCGGCCGGCGGGCGAGGATTTCGCCCGCTCGGCGATCACCTCATCGACACTGCGGCCGGCTTTCGCCGCCGCCTCGGCCGAGTTGGCACGCAGCCTGTCGGTGAGGAAGGGACCAGGGAGGAGATTGTTGATGGTGACGTTGTGCTTCGCCACCTGGCGGGCCAGCCCGGCGACCGCGCCGGTGAGGCCGGCCCGCGCGCCATTCGACAGGCCGAGCGTCGCGATCGGCGATTTCACCGCCGCCGAGGTGATGTTGACGATGCGTCCGAAGCGGCGCGCGCACATGCCGTCGAGCACGGCGCGGATCAAAGCCAGCGGTGTCAGCATGTTCGATTCCAGCGCCCGGATCCAGTCGTCATGGCCGAAGCCGAGGAAATCACCCGGCGGCGGGCCGCCGGCATTGTTGACCAGGATATCCGGCGCCGGACAGGCGGCGAGCGCCGCCGCGCGCCCGGCCTCGGTGGTGATGTCACCGGCGACAGGTGTCACCTTGGCACCGGTGGCGGCCCGAATCTCGGCCGCGGTCTGTTCGAGCGTCGTCGCGTTCCGCGCCGTGATCACCACCGACACGCCCTCGCGCGCCAATGCCATGGCACAGGCGCGGCCCAGCCCTTTGCTGGCCGCACAGACGATCGCGCTCTTGCCCTTTAGCCCAAGATCCATGACGTCCCCCATTATTCTTCTAAGCGCTGACCTCGACCGTCGCCAGCAGTTCCCGCACCGCGTCCGGGATCGACACCGGGCGCATGCTAGCGCGATCGACATAAACATGCACGAAATGCCCTTCCGCGGCGGCGAGCTCCGCGCCTTCCCGGAACACGGCGAGCTCATAGCGAACCGAGCTCCGCCCGATCTTCGCGACCCTGAGACCGACCTCGAGCCGGTCTGGAAACGCAACGGACTCGTGGTAGCGACATCCGGTCTCGACGACGATACCGATCGTCGCGCTGCGGACGATGTCCAACACTCCGTTGGTGATCAGGAAATGGTTGGCGGCAGTGTCAAAATACGAAGTATACTCGACGTTATTGACATGGCCGTAGATGTCGTTGTCCTTCCAGCGCGTGGTGATGGCGTGGAAGACGCGATACTCGGCGCGCCGGCCGCGATGCGGTTTGGTCATCGGTCATCCCAGTCCGAAATAGGCCCGGTGCAGCGCATCCTCCTGGTGCAGCGCCGCGACAGTACCGGAAAAACCGATGCGTCCGCCATCGAGCGTATAGACGCGGTCGGCCAAATCGAGAAAAGCCACGTTCTGCTCGGCAATCAGCAGCGCCAGGCCGGTGCCACGGAAGCGACGAAGTACCGCGATCACCTCAGCGACGAACAGCGGCGACAATCCGGCGGATGGCTCGTCCATCACCAGCAGCAGCGGATCCGCGGCGAGCGCCTTGGCGATGCCCAGCATCTTGCGCTGGCCGCCCGAGAGGCTGGAGGCAAGCGCATGGCGTTTGCCGGCGAGGGCCGGAAAGGTCTCGAACAGCTCAGCCATCCGCGCCCGCAACTGCGCCGGCGGCACGAACTGCCCGCCGATCCGCAGATTCTCCTCGATGGTGAGGCCAGGAAACACGCCCAACTCGGACATGTAGGCCATGCGCCGGCGCACCCGCTGATCGGGCCGTAGTCGCGTTATGTCCTCGTGCCCGAACTCGATCCGTCCGCTCCAGGCCGGCAGCAGCCCGATCAGCACCTTCAGCAAGGTCGTCTTGCCGGCGCCATTGGCCCCCAGCAGCACCACCGTCTCCGCCGCCTCCACGGCCAGCCCGGTGCCCCACAGGACCCGCACTTTGCCATAGCCGGACGATAGATCGTCCGCACGGAGCAGTTCAGTTGCCATGCCCCGCCCCGCCTAGAAACACGCGCACGACCTCGGTATCCCGCACGGCTTCGGCGAGCCTGCCGTCGAAAATCTCACGGCCGGCATTCATCACGATCACCCGGTCAGTGACCCGTTCGAGAAACCCCATGAGATGCTCTACGACCAGCAGCGCCATGCCATCGGCCGCGAGCGCCCGAAGCCGGTCGGCCATGAGGAGCAACTCGGCCGGATTGAGCCCGGCGGCGATCTCGTCGACCAGGAGCAGACGCGGCCCCGTGGCCAGCGCCCGTGCGAGATCCAGCAGCTTCTGATGGGCGCTGTTGAGATCTTCCGCCCGGCGCGACGCCTCCGCCGCCAGGCCGAGCCGCTCGAGCACGACATCGACCGCGGGCGCCGCAGTGCCTCCGCCGCCATAGGTCGCCGCGATCTCGACATTCTCGCGCACGGTGAGGGACAAGAAAGGCCGTGGCGACTGGAAGGTCCGGTTGATCCCGCTGCGCGCCAGCAGATGCGGCGCACGCCCGCCGATGCTCCGCCCGGCGAACAGCACACGCCCCGCGTCAGGCGCGTAGAGACCCGAGATGACGTTGATGCAGGTCGTCTTGCCCGAGCCGTTGGGACCGACAAGCCCGAGCACCTCACCGCGATTGATATGGAAGCTGACACCGTCGAGCGCGCGGAAACCGCCAAAGCGCTTGCCGAGGCGTTCGACGCGAAGCAACGGTTCAGGGGACACGGAACCCCCGCCGCGTGGCCAGCGATGCAAGCCCATCGGGCAGGAACAGCACCAGGAGCACGATGAGTACGCCATAGATGAGCTGAAAATACTGCGGCACGGTGATGCCGATGACGTTATACAGCCCGTAGAGCAACAGCACGCCGAGGATCGGTCCAAGCTGCGTCGCGGCGCCGCCGAACAGCGTGAAGACGATGGCGAAGATGCTGAAGCTCAGGTCGAACGCCGTCTCCGGATAGAACACCGAGATATGCCAGGCGAAAACGCCGCCAGCGAGCCCGGCGATGAGAGCGGAGAGCAGCCAGGCAATCGTCCGCCCGCGGACCACGGCGACTCCGGCCATCGCCGCGCTCACCGGGTCTTCGCGGATCGCCTGCAAAGCCAAGCCGAAGCGCGCGTTTCGCAACCAGGCGATGAGGGCCAGCGTCGCGGCCAGAATGATCAGCGCCACGCCATAGCTCAGCGCTGGCGCGAACACCGAGGATAGCGTCACGCCGTAGGGCCCCTTGGTAACGTCCTGCAGCGCCGGATTGGAGATGACCTGATACACCGCCTGCGCGGCCGCGAGATTGGCGATCGCGAAATAGGCTCCCGAAAGGCGCAGCAGCGGTGTCAGCACAACCCCGAGCACCAAGGCCGCCACGCCGGCGCAGGCCATCGCCAGCAGCGGCGAGGCATTGAGATGCATCACGGCCAAGGCAAACCCGTAGGCACCGGCTCCGAAGAACCCGACATAGCCAAACGGCAGATAGCCCGTGAAGCCATAGATCGCGTTCAATCCCTGCGCCAGGATCAGGAACATGATGAAATTGAACAGCAACAGCTCGTTGCTGTAGAACAGAGGGGCCAGCGCCAATGCCGCGAGCAGTGGCAGTGCCACGGTGACGAATTCGCGCACCCCTCTACGCACGGCGCACCTGTCGGCCAAGGAGCCCGGTCGGGCGGACCAGCAGAACGGCGATGAGAAGCAGATTGGGCAGGAGATTGGCCCATGCGCTCATATAGGTTTGCATCAGCATCAGCGCCACACCATAGATCAGCCCACCCAGCATGGTGCCGCGCGGGTCGCCGAGACTGCCGATCACGATCACGGCGAACGCGGCGAGGTTCACGTCGCCGCCCATCGCCGGGGTAGCGCTGCCGAGCATGAACGGCGAGAAAACGCCGGCCAGCCCGGCGAGTGCCACGCCAATGCCGAATGCGAGCGCCGAGACACGATGCACATCGATGCCACTCGCCAGCGCCTCGTCCCGGTTGACCATGACCGCGCGCGTCAGCGTCCCGACGCGGGAGCGGTAGAGATAGAGATAGACCAAGGCGACGGCCAGGAGGCTGACGGCCGCGGACACAACCCAGGCCACTGGCAGCGCCTGGCCCAGAAGATGCAGTGGTCCACTGCCGAGCACGCGCCCAGGAATCGACCGCTCGGAGGTGCCGAACGCGATGGTGGCTATCGCCTCGATGATCTGCTGCACGCCGAAGAACAGGATGATCGAGAGCATCTCCGAATCGCGCGCTGCCAGCAACCGCGGCACGACGAGATAATAGACCGGCAGCCCGAGCAGTGCGAAAATTGCCAGCACGATCAGCGATGAGATCAGCGGGTGCAGGCCGATCAACGCAAACAACCAGAATGCGGCGAATGCGCCAAGCATGACAACATCGCCATGCGCGAGATTGACGATGCGCATGACGCCGAAAATCAGGTTCAGCCCGAGTCCCACCAACGTGAAATAGCAGCCGAACACCAGCCCGGAGAGGATCGCGTGGGCCAGCATGGCGCTTACGCGGCGTCGATTGCTACTTGGCGCCGAAGATCGGCTTGCCGCTGGCCATGGCCGGGGGATAGACGACGGTGAAGTGGATGCCGTCCTTGCCCTCCGGCGCAATTTGACCGATCGGCGTCAGTTCGCCGATCTGCGCACCCTGCTCATTCAATTCGAAGGTGCCGATCAAGGTCTTCAGCTTGCCCGAGAGCGAGAAGACCGATTTCCGCACGTCGAGCTGCGCCAGGCTGTCGGTACAGGCGAGCGTCTGGCCGAGCACGAGCCCGGTGACATAGCCCGCGATGGCGTTCCAGCCAAACTCGACCCCGCTCTTGGCGTAGGCCTTCTCCCAGCTGCCGCGGAACTGTTCGAGCGTCATGCCAACCTCGGGCGGATAGCTGTAGGCCAACGCCGTGACGTAGGAGAAGACCCCAGCGAGCCCGCTCTGGCCGACATTCTTGAGCAGCGTCGATGTCTCGATGCCGGGGTAGAGCGTGAACACCATCCGGAAATTCTTGCCCGATTCCTGCAGGTTGCGCAGGAAGGCGATGTCGTTGCCGACATAGCCGAGTTCGAGCACCACATCGGGGTTGGCGGCGGCGATATTGTCGATCAGCACCGCGTAATTGGAGGTGCTGGTCGGCACGCCCTGGTCGAAAACGATCTGCACCGGCGAGCCTGGCGCCTTCAGCGCCGCGCGGATCGAGGCCGCCTGGGTGCCGGTGAAATCATTGGTCGAATAAAGGATGGCGACGCGCGTAAGACCCGCGGCGGCGACATCGCTCTTGAGAAACTCCCAGAGGAATCGGGGCCAGACCGTCGAGACCGGATCCGCCAGCAGCGCGATGTAGGGATTGTCCTTGCTGAAGAACGCGGCCCCCGTCCCCGTCGGATCAAAAAGGAACATCTTGTGCTCGCGCGCGATCGGCACCGAAACCGCGGTGAGTACCGACCCGGAGTCGGCAATCAGCAGATCGACCTTGTCCTGCGTGATGAGTTGGTTGGTGAGCGTCGCGGCGGTGCCGGGATTACTCTGGTCGTCATATGAGATCAGCCGCAACGGCAGCTTCCTGCCGAACGGCTTCACCATGGCCCCGCCCCCGGCATTCATCTGTTCGACCCAGAGCTTGAGGCCTAGATAGACGGGCATCGAGATCGACGCGTAGGGGCCGGAGCTGGCGTGGAGATGGCCGATTCGGATCTCCGCCGGTGCGCCCGGCTGGCCGGGTTGCGGAGCCGACGCCTGCTCAGTCTGGGCTTTGTCGAGATAACCATCGAAGCAGCCGCCCAGCCTTTCATCGGCCGGCCGGGATTGCTGGGCCCAAGCACCGCGCGCACCGGCCATGCACGCAATAGCGAGCAAGCAGACGACGACCCGACGGAGCATCGCGCCCCTCCCCTTTACCTGCTGCCAGCGTGTCTGGTTCCAGCGCGCGGACGTTATGGCGCGCAAAGCCGTCGGGTCAACCCGCCGGCTCACCTCCCCTGGTAGCGCGGCTTGCGCTTCTCGTTGAATGCCCGCACGCCCTCGCGTCGGTCCTCGGTCCCGATCAGACGGTCGTAGGCTTCGATCTCGAACTGGGTGCCGCGGGTGAGGTCCATCTGCAACCCATGATGAATCGACTTCTTCGCCTGGCGAACCGACAGGGGCGCGTTGGCGGCGATCACCCGCGCCGTGGCGAGCGCCGCATCCACCAGCACCTCCGGCGCGCACACACGGTTGACGACGCCCCAGGCCAGCGCCTCCTCGGCGCCAAAAGCTTGTCCGGTCAGGATGATCTCCTTCGCCCGCCGCTCCCCAGCGGCGCGGGGCAGGAACTGGGTGCCACCAGCGCCGGGCATGATGCCGAGAGTGACCTCGGTGAGTGCGAACCGCGCGGTGGCGGCGGCGTAGGCGAAGTCACAGGTGAGCGCGAGCTCCAGCCCGCCGCCATAGGCCGCACCATTGACCGCGGCGATCACCGGAACCGGACACGCGACCAGCGCATCCCGGCCACGCTCGAACACCAGGTGCTGGGCCCGCCAATCCGCGTCGCTCATGCCCTGGCGCTGCTTGAGGTCGCCGCCGGCGCAGAACGCGCGTGTTCCGGCTCCGGTCAGGATCACGCAGCGTGCGGCATCCGGATCTGCCACCAGGGATGTCCAGAAATCGAGCAGATCGCGCCCCATCTGCGTGTTCATCGCGTTCCCGACCGCGGGCCGGTTCAGCGTGACCCGCAGGATCGCCGCGTCGATCGCCTCGACCTGGAGGGTCTCATAGTGGTGGGTCATAGGGCACCTCCCCTCCATCCCGGGCACGGCCGTTTGCCGCTCCGCAGCGTTAACCGTCCCGACAGCAAAGGCAACCGACGCGGCGCGCACCTGCGGCCCCCGCCCCATCAGAGCAGCAGCCTGCGCCGCGAATGGGGTTGATCTTGTGGGTCGGTTCAGCCCGCCGCGCCGGACGCTGGCACCAGGGCACTGCAAAAAGGAGCGAGTGCCTCCAACCCATCGCTTGCGACGCGCCGCATCGGAGCACTGAGCTCCGATCTGATCACGCCCGCAGGTCGGGAAAGTCCTAGACCCGCACGGACTGCACGGCCTCCTCCAACTCCTGGAAGCTCGGCATATGCTCGCTGGGAGCCATCTTGCGCCCGGTCTCGATGCTGACCTGCGGGGCGTTGCCGTGCAGGTGCGTCACCAGCACTGCGCGAACGACTTCGTAGAACTTGGCCTCCTCCTCGATGATGGCTCGGATCCGCGTGGCGATCGGGCCAACGAGGCCATAGGCGAGCAGCACGCCCATGAAGGTGCCAACCAGCGCGCCGCCGATCATCTGCCCGAGGACCGCCGGCGGATCGTTGATGTGCGACATCGTTTTGACCACACCGAGCACGGCCGCGACGATGCCGAGCGCTGGCAACGCGTCGGCGATGGTCTGCAGCGCGTGCGCGCTGTGCAATTCCTCGTTCAGTGTCTTCTTCAGCTCCCGCGCCATGACGTCTTCGATCTGGTTGGGATCATCAGCGTTCATCCCGACCATACGCAGATAGTCGCAGATCAGCGCCGTCGCATGATGATTGGCCAGGATTTTTGGGTATTTCTTGAATGCCTCGCTCTGCTCCGGGTTCTCGATATGCGGCTCGAGCGCCATCGCCCCTTTGCTGGTGGCCAACCGAGTGAAGTAGAAGAGCAGGCTGAGCAACTCGATGTAGTCACCCTTCTTGAAGACCGCTCCCTTCATGATTTTGCCAAACCCGGCCGCCGTGTGCTTCACGTCGTGCATGGAGTTGGCCATCACCAGCGTGCCGAGCGCGGCGCCGCCGATGGTCAGCAGCTCGAATGGGACCGCCTCGATCAGCGGGCCGAAGCTGCCGCCGGACAGCATGTAGCTACCGAAGACGCAGGCCAGCAGGAAGCCGAAGCCACCGATGGTGAGCATGGTGCGGCGCTCAGCGTGTCGTGGTGGGGGCGCCCGACGGGGCTGACTTCGCCGACGCGGCCGGGCCATCCGGGTGGGTGGCCGTCGGGCGTCGCGGCCCGCCGCGGGCCTCGCGCAGCACGACGATGGCGATGCGGCGGTTCGCAGCGGCGAGCGGATCGCCCGGCAACAACGGATCGCGGTCGGCATGGCCCGTCACGCTTCGGAACCGCGCCTCCTCGAGCCCGAATTCCTCAAGCTGGCGGCGGGTCGCGTTGGCCCGTTCCGTGGACAGATCCCAGTTGGACTTGCCGGTGCCACGATAAGGCGCCGCGTCGGTATAGCCGGCAACCGATATACCCTCATGCAGTCCGGCGAGAACCGGCGCGATCTTCTCCAGCAGGTGCCGGGCGCTGTCGTTGGGATCGGCAGACCCTGAGGCGAACATCGGCTTCTTGTCCTCGTCGAGAATCTGAATCCTCAGACCGTCCGGCGTCTCGTCGATCGCAAGCTGGCGAGCAAGGCTGGCCAGACCGGGGTCACTGCGCACGGCGTCCCGAATCGCCTGGGCAGCGTGCTCGAAGGCAGCGTGTTCGGCACGCGCGGCTGCTCGCGCCTGCTGCTCCGCCATGAGTTGCGCCGCCTTGGCTTCGCTGGCCCCGAAGGGGGCCATGGCCTCCGCCCTGTCCGCAGACGCCTTGTCCTGCGCTTTGTCCTGCGCTGCCGCCTGACTCGATGGACGCTCGTCGATGCGGACCTCGGCCACCCCCGTCCCGGTTGCATCGAGACGCGACTGCGCCGCCCCGACCCGTCCGCTGCCAGGCCCCGACGCATCCTCGTCGGGGGCAACCTCATCGCCGGGGAGGTGCGGCGGCCGGGCCTGCGCTTCGGTATCCGAATCATTGTCCTCGGGCTCGGGCGTCACCTGGGCGGTGCCCGTGGTCACCTTGGCGGCGCCACGATCGGAGACGAGGGCTCCATCCTCGAACGGCGTCTTGCCGCCGAACGGCTTGCCGGAACCCGACATCTGGTGGCTGAAGATATTGGATTTGCTGAAATAATCGGCGAGCCCACGGCGCTGCGCCTCGGTGGTGGCGTTGATCAGCCACATCAGCAGGAAGAAAGCCATCATCGCGGTCACGAAATCGGCATAGGCGACCTTCCAGGCGCCGCCATGGTGCCCGCCCTCGACCACCTCCTCCTTGCGGATGACGATCGTTGGCTTGTCGTTGCCGCGCGCGCCGCCCTTCTTGCTCATCGACCCGGTTGTGCTCCTTGCCTCGGGCCTAGAGTGGCAGGGCTTGCTTAATCCCCGGCTAATCCGCCACCCGGGACCGCGCGCGCGGCGAAGCGGCCAGGATCGAGCCGCGCGATCGCCGCGCCCGCGGCGCCGGGGTCACGCCCGGCGATCAGGTCTGCAACCAGGCGGCCGGCCGCCGGCGAGGTCTGGATGCCATAGCCACCCTGGCCGACGCACCAGAAGAAACCAGGCTCCGAGGCATCCCAGCCGATCGCCAGGCCACGATCGGGCGTGAAGGTCCGCAGCCCCGCCCAGGCCCGCTCGACCCGCCGCACCTCGATCGCCAGCGCCTGCTGCATGCGGTCGATGGCCAGCGCGATATCGAGCTCATCGGGCTGAACGTCGTGCGGCGGCATCGGCGTTTCGTCGGCCGGGGTGACCATCAGCCGGGTGCGCGCCTCGGCCCGCGCATACCACGTATGCGCGACATCGTGCACGACGGGCCAGTCGGCGACGGCCCAGGGCGCCGGATCGATGATCACGCCGGTGCGCCGGCAGGGCGTCAGGCCGAGGGGAGGCAGCCCGGCCGCGACCGCCACCGCGTCACCCCAGGCGCCGGCAGCATTGACGATGACCGGTGCCGTGAAGGTCTCGCCACTCTCGCAGCCGACCCGCCAGACGGCGTCGCGACGCGCAAACGTCCGCGCCCGCTGGCCGAGCGCCAACGTGCCACCGCGGCGGCGGAACTGCCGGAGGAAACCTTGGTGCAGGGCGGCGACGTCGATGTCGTAGGCATCATCCTCGAAGGCGCAGGCGACAGCGTAGCCCGGCCGCAGCGCCGGCACCCGCGCCATCGCCTCGGCGGGTGAGGCCACGCGCAAACCGCTCCCCTCGGCCAGCATCGCCTCGAACTCGGTCTCCTGCCCGTGTGGGGCGACGAACAGGATGCTGCGATGGCGCACCAGCGGCGTGTCGCAGAAGCCGGCGGGTGGCGTCATCAGGAAGTGGCGCGAGAGGCCGGTCAGCACGCGCGCGTCCGGCGTACCGTAATTCAGGATCCACATCGCGGCCGAGCGGCCGGTGCTGTGCATGCCTGCGGCCGCCTCCGCCTCCAGCACGACGACGCGGTGCTCCGCGGCCAACTCGGCGGCGGCGCTGGCCCCGGCGATGCCGGCGCCGATCACGATGATGTCAAACCGATGCGTGCCCATGGCGCTCTCTTCCTCCGCTTCGGCGGGGCCGGCAAGCACCCGGTTCGCCCCCGCGCGCCGCCTGTTTGCCGCCGCCTGTTTGCCCTCTGGGACGATCGCGATAGAATGCGGCCCGATGGGCATCCGGCGACCTTCTCTCGCGCTCAGCGTTGCCGCGCGCGGCGTGCCGGTGCGGATGTGTACGCGCGGCTGAGCGCGGGGTGACCTCCATGACGGCGCTCCAACCGCTGCCGCAGTTCCCGGTGGAGATCGCGGCGCCTGATCTCGATGCCTGGATTCCCGGCAATGCCGGTGTGCCGGGGTTCACGACGCGCGACAGCGGCCGGCCGGGCCCGCACGTGGCGCTGGTGGCATTGATGCATGGCAACGAGATCGCCGGCGCCATCGCACTCGACCGGCTCCTGCGCGCCGGGCTGCGCCCGCGCCGGGGCCGGTTGACCTTCGGTTTCGCCAATCTCGCCGCCTTCGCCCGCTTCGATCCGCGGCAGCCGACGGCATCGCGCTATGTCGACGAGGATCTCAACCGCATCTGGGACGCAGCGGTGCTGGACGGACCGCGGCGCAGCAGCGAGCTCGACCGCGCCCGAGAGATGCGCCCGCTGATCGACGAGGTCGATGTACTGCTCGACCTGCATTCGATGCTGTGGCCATCGGAGCCGCTGATCCTCTGCGGCAGAACGGCGCGCGGGCAGGCGCTGGCGATTGCGATCGGCCAGCCCGCCCTCGCCGTCGCCGACCGGGGCCATGCCACCGGGCCGCGGCTGATCGACTATGCCCCTTTCATCGATCCCAAGAGTGAGCGCGCGGCCGTGCTGGTCGAGGCCGGACAGCACTGGGAGGCACCATCCGTGGCGATGACCCTCGCCGCGATCGGCGGGCTGCTACGGGCCACCGGTCTCGCGCGCGAGACCGAGCCGGCGCTGCCGCCGCGCGTGCCCGCGGCGGCCCCGCGCTTCGCCGAGGTCACCGCCTGCATCTCCGCCGCCAGCGCCGAGTTCGCCTTCGTCCGCCCGTTCCGCGGCGGCGAGGTGCTGGCGCGGCGGGGCGAGCTGGTTGCCCGCGACGGCGAGGTCGAAATCCGCAGTCCGTACGACGATTGCCTGCTGGTCATGCCGAGCCTCCGTCCCAGCCGCGGACACACCGCGGTGCGGCTGGCCCGCTTCCGCGAGCCGGATGGCCACATCGCGTGACCGGCGTGGACGACGCCGCCGCGCAACCCCAGGCGCTGCACCGGACACTGCCAGCGCCGCGTCACGGCGCGGCCGAGGATGCCGCCTTCCTGCAGGCGCTCGGCCTGCAGTTGCGCACCCTTCGCGCCCGGCGCGGCATGACCAGGCGCGACCTTGCCCGCCAGTCCAGGGTCTCGGAGCGATTCCTCGCCCAGCTCGAGTCCGGGCGCGGCAACGGCTCGGTGCTGCTGCTGCGCGACCTCGCCCATGCGCTCGGCGTGCGCACACCGGACCTGCTGCCAGATGCTGCCACACGCCCGGCCGAGAGAGCCCTCATCGAGGGCCTGCTCGATCGTCTCGGGGAGGCAGACCTGCAGGCGGCGCGCGCGTTGCTCGTGGCGCGCTTCGGCGGCACGCCGGTTGATGCACGGCGGCGGCGCATTGCGCTGATCGGCTTGCGCGGTGCGGGTAAGTCCACGCTCGGCCGGATGCTGGCCGAGGAGCGCGGGGTGCGCTTCTTTGAACTCGATCGCGAGGTCGAACGCGAGGCGGGGATGGAGCTGCGCGAGATTTTCGAACTGCATGGCCAGCGCGGCTTCCGCGGCTTCGAGCGCGCGGCGCTGCTGCGCCTGTTTGCCGAGGCGCCGGACGCCGTGATCGCCGCCGGCGGCAGTATCGTGGCCGAACCGGCGACCTACGAATTGCTGCTCAGCACCTGCTTCGTCGTCTGGATCCGCGCCTCGCCCGAGCAGCATATGCAGCGGGTGCAGAACCAGGGCGATCTTCGGCCGATGCAGGACACGCGCCAGGCGATGGACGATCTGCGCGCCATCCTCGCCAGCCGCGAGGCGCTTTACGGCAAAGCCGACGCCACGATCGACACCTCGGCGCAAAGCCCGGCCGAAAGTCTGAAGACGCTGTCCAGGCTCGTTCAGTAGGTCTCGATATGCAGCCGGCCGTCGGCGCGCATCACCTCGCGCAGCGCGGGCCAGTCCATCCCCCGCGCGGCGGTGATTTCGGCTAAAGCAGACTCGACACCAGCCTCCAGCCCACGCAGCCCGCAGACAAAAAGGTGGGTGGCAGGGCGGTGCAACAGCTCGCCGAGCGTGTCGGCGCGAGCGCGCATGCGGTCCTGGACATATTCGCGCGGCTTCCCCGGCAGCCGCGAAAAGACGAGTTCCTGCTCGAGAATGGTCCGCGGCACTTTCTGCAGCGGCCCGAAATAGGGCAGTTCCTGCGGCGTGCGCGCGCCGAAGAACAGATGCAAGCGTCCCTTGGCGTGCGGCGCGCTGCGCCGGCGATGCTCGGTGAAGGCGCGGAACGGGGCCGATCCGGTGCCGGTGCAGATCATCACGATATCGGCATCGGTGTCGTCCGGCATCAGGAATGTGGCGCCGAACGGGCCGACGACGCGGAGTTCAGCGCCGCGCTCCAGATCGCACAGCCAGTTGGAGGCGACGCCGCGGAACATGCTGCCGTCCGGCCGAGGCTCGGCAACCCGCTTGACGGTCAGTGCCAGATTGTTGGTGTTCGGCCGCTCGCCGTCTCGCGCCGAGGCGACCGAATAGAGGCGCATGAGATGCGGGCGGCCGGCCGCGTCCGTGCCCGGCGGCAGCAGGCCGATGCTCTGCCCTTCGAGAACGGGAAAGGGCGTGGTGCCGAAATCGAGGATGAGGTGACGCACATCGGACTCGGCATCGCGGGCGGTGATGCGGTAGTTGCCGGTCAGCGTGGCGATGGCCGGCGCATCGCGCGTGAACAGGTTGATGCGCGGCTGCGAGGCGGAACGGGGAGCACGCGCATGACCGCCGCGCGCGTGGGCCTCGGCGATCAGTGCCGCCGCCTCCTCGTCGAGCGCGTCGGCGCGCGCGCCGTCCTCGCTCTCCGCGCCCGGCGGCGGCAGTTCGGTCCAGGTGAACTGTTCGGTCACCGGGAATGGCGCGCTCACGAGCAACCAGTGATCGATCGCGCCCGTGGGGCAGGGCGCGACGCAGTCCATGCAGAAATTGCACGTGCCGGGATCGACGACATAGTTGCTGTCATCGTGGGTGATCGCCCCGACCGGACAGGTTGCCTCGCAGGTGTTGCAGCGGATGCAGATCTCCGGATCGATGAGATGCTGCTTGACCGCAGCACCCCCTTCCGCCCCGCCCCCCTTTGGTACGCCGTCCATCACCCTGCCCCTGCCCGCCGGGCCCCGATCGGCCCCGCTTCAGCTTTCGATGCGAACATACTCGAAATCGCCCGGCTTGTTGTCGATGCCGACCTTCGGCGATGCGATCCAGTTGGCATAGGCGCCGCGGGCGGAGACCGGGCGCATCAGCGACGCCACGTACGCGGCATCATCGGCGTTCGGAAGCATGGCGTCGCGTCGCGCCGCCCACATGGCGGGTTCCAGCAACCGCCCTTCGGTATCGACGGGCAGCCCGGTGAACTCCCCGATATGGCGGTTGAAGGCAACGTGCGGCAGGGTCAGGCGGAAATCGTAGCCAGCCTTCTCGATGATCTTGTTCCACCGCCCCACACCGCCCTGGCAGTCGGCCACGTAATCGTCGCGCAGGCGCATGTTCAGCGCCGACAGCGCCGGCGCCTCCTCCGACACGATGGCGCCGTCAATGCAGCGCAGCACGGGATAGGTCGCGTCGCGCAGGACATGGTCGTCGGTGAGCTTGTCCTCCCGATAGCGGCCCTTCAGTCCGGCATTGAACAGATTGGCGGCATTGGTGGAGATTTCGGCGCCGAAGAGATCGAGGGTGAGCGAGAAATGCAGGTTCATCTTGCGCTGCACGGCGGGCAGGTCGATCACGCCAAGGGCGCGCACGCGCTCACTGTCGGTCGGGTCCTCGATTCCTGCCGCACGCATCGCCTGGCAGGTTCGCTCGATGATGCGCGCAACCCCGGTCTCGCCGACGAACATGTGATGCGCTTCCTCGGTGAGCATGAAGCGGCAGGTGCGCGAGAGCGGGTCGAAGCCGGACTGTGCCAGCGCTTCGAGCTGCATCTTGCCATCGCGGTCGGTGAAGAAGGTGAACATGTAGAAGGAAAGCCAGTCCGGCGTCGCCTCGTTGAAGGCGCCGAGCATACGCGGCGAATCCTGGCTGCCGGAGCGACGGCGGAGCAGATCCTCGGCTTCCTCACGCCCGTCCCGGCCGAAATATTTCTGCAGCAAATAGACCATCGCCCAGAGATGTCGCCCCTCCTCCACATTCACCTGGAACAGGTTGCGCATGTCGTAGAGCGACGGCGCGGTGGCGCCGAGATGGCGTTGCTGCTCGACCGAGGCGGGCTCCGTATCGCCCTGGATGACGATGATCCGGCGTAGCATGGCGCGATACTCACCGGGCACGTCCTGCCAGGCCGGCTCGCCCTTGTGCGCGCCGAAGCCGATGCGGCGATCCTCGATGGCGGGCGCGAGCAGGATGCCCCATTTATATTCGGGCATGCGCACGTAATCGAACTTGGCCCAGCCCTTGGGGTCGACCCCGACTGCGGTGCGGAGATAGACCAGATTCTCCTGGAACCCTTCCGGCCCCATCTGCTTCCACCAATCGATATAGCCGGGATGCCACGTCTCCAGCGCCTTGCGCAGACGTGCGTCCTGGTTGAGGCCGACATTGTTCGGGATCAGGCCATCATAATCGACCATCATGCCATCGGGCATCGTACGTCTCCTTCCTGCGCGCGGATCAGACCCGCTGCGGATTGAATTCCGGCTTCACGCCGCTGCCATAGCGCTTCAGCGCGCCGCTCTCGCCAACTGCGTTGGGACGCTGGAAGATCCAGTTCTGCCAGGCGGTGAGCCGGCCGAAGATGCGCGTCTCCATGGTCTCGGGACCCGCGAAGCGGAGATTGGCCTCCATCCCGGTGAGCGCGTCGGGCGAGAAACTGGCGCGCTCCTCGAGCATCACCCGCACCTCGTCATCCCAGTCGATGTCGTCATGCGCCACGGTGATCAGGCCCATGGCCGCCGCATCCTCGGCCTCCAGCGGCGTGCCGATCGCAGCCTCGGCGCGCCCGATGCTGTCGGGCTCGCCATAGAAGCGGTTGGCCAGGCGCGTCAGGCCGTTGCCCATCGGATAGGCGCCGAAATTGAGCGCCGTCAGGGTCAGTGTCGCCGGGGGACGATTGTCGCCGGCGCGGCTGCCGGACAGCATCACGGCCCGATCGGCGGCGAAGGCGATCTCCGCCAGTGTGCCGGCAAAGCAGGAGCCGGGCTCGATCAAAGCGACGAGGCTGCGCGCGGTCATGTCGATGCGCTTGTGCACCCGCTTCCAGTAGAGGCGGATCTCGCGCACCAGCCAGTCAGCGGCATGGGATTGGAGCAGCGCGTCGGCCGCGAGCACGGCGGCGGCATCGCCCTCGCTACGGAAGACCAGCAGACCGAGCTCCGGCTCGTTCAGCCGTAGATGCAGGATCGCGTCATCCAGCTCGCGCGCCAGCGCCAGCGGCCAGAAATCCGCGCCCTGGGCGTGGATGGATGCGAGATCGGCCGCCAGCGTGCCCGGCCGCGGGCCATGCAGCGTGACCACGGCGCGGCGCGCGGCGCGCTCCAGGGCCACCGTCAGGTGCGGGTAGGTGAGGCTGTCGGCGGCGATGCGCCGATCGAGTGGTGTGAGCGCTATCCCCTGCGCCGCAGCCGGGCGGTCCGAACGCGCGGCCATCGCGCGCGCACGCGCCGCCACTGCATCCTCCCAGCCCGACGGCGGCACCACCTCGTCGACGAGCCTCCAGGCCACGGCGCGGGCGCCGCGCACGCCTTCCTCGGTGGTGCAGAACAGATCGGCGAGATCGCGGCGCACGCGGCGCTTGTCGGTCAGCCGGGTCAGCCCGCCGGTGCCGGGCAGCACCGCGAGCAGCGGCAGTTCGGGCAGAGAGACGGCGCTGCGCCGGTCGTCCACGAGCATGATGTGCTCGGTGGTCTCGGCCAGCTCGTAGCCGCCACCGGCGGCGGTGCCGTTGACGGCGGCGAGGTAGATCTGGCCGGAGGCC
Organism: Pseudomonadota bacterium; assembly: GCA_021815825.1. Taxonomy (GTDB): domain Bacteria; phylum Pseudomonadota; class Alphaproteobacteria; order Acetobacterales; family Acetobacteraceae; genus JAJZVV01. Next base: position 10,077 of record JAKAZO010000038.1, on the reverse strand, counting down.
GCGCTGGCATCCTCGATCGACAGGCGCGTCTCATTGGTGAATTTGCAGAAATTCACCTTATGGGCGTGGCTCGACTGGCCCAGCATACGGATATTGGCGCCGGCGCAGAACACCCCGTCCTTGGCCGAGCGCAGGACCACGGCATGGACCTCGGGATGCTCGAAGCGCAACCGCTGCACCGCGTCGGCGAGCTCGATATCGACCCCCAGATCATAGGAATTGAGCTTCAGCTCGTAGCCCTCGACCAGGCCGCCCTTGGCGTCGACGTCCATGATGAGGTGCGCGACCGGGCCGTCGAAGGCGAGCCGCCAATGACGGTAGCGCGACGGATCGGTTTGGAAATCAATGAACTGGCCTGTCATATCACCCCCTGCGAAAACGCACTATAATACCTTTTCCGCGGGAAGCGCAAGGGTCCCCCTGAGAGGATTATGCGTTATAGTGCATTTTCATGGCCCCGGCCGAATCGCTGCCGGGTTCGAGAAAGCCTGCGACCGCTGCCAACGCCAGCTCTGGCGTCTCCAGATGCGGCGCGTGCCGGGCCTCGTCCAGAAGCCGCGTGCGCACCGGCACGCGCGCCACGCGTTCGGCGAAGCGCGGCTGCGCCACAGTGCCATAGGGATCCTGCCCTCCCTGGAGGATCAGCGCCGGCACCGACCAGCGCGCGACCTCGTCGCGGAGGTCGAAGGCGCGGAAGCCGGGCGCGAGCCAGGACTCGTTCCAGCCGCGGAAAGCGATATCGGGGTGGGCGTGGTAGCGGGCAAGGCGTGCGCGCAGATCGCCGCGCTCGTACGCCACCCGCGCCGCCGCGATCGCCGCCAGGCAGACATCCTCGACAAAGAAATGCGGCGCGATCAGCACCAGCCCGGCCAGGCGCGGATCCGCCCCCCCTTGCCGGCCCGCCGCGATGGCCGCGATCGAGGCGCCGTCCGAATGGCCGAGCAGCACGTGCGGGCCGATGCCGGCCGCGTCCAGCACCCTGGGCAGGACCTCCAGCGCCTCCTCATGCATGTAGGTGAGCGGCCACGGCAGCGGCCGGGGATCCGAGCCGCCATAGCCGAAACGCGAGTATGCGAACACGGCGCGGCCGGTGGCCGCCGCGAGCCGGGCGGGGAAATCGCGCCACAGCCCCACCGAGCCCAGCCCCTCATGCAGCAGCACCAGCGCCGGCGCCCCCTGCCGCTCCCCCCACCAAGCCGCCTCAAGGCGGGCGCCATCCACGATGAGCGTCAACGGCCGCATCGGCGACGCGCTCATTCCTGCGCCCCTGCTCGCAGCTTGAAACGCTGAATCTTGCCGGTCGCCGTCTTCGGCAGGCTTTCCACCAGTTCGATCCAGCGCGGATATTTCCACGGGCCGATGCGCTCCTTGACATGCTCCTTGAGCAGTTCGCGCAGGGTCGCGGGGTCGATCGGGCTGTCCTCCCTCAATACGACGAAGGCCTTGGGCTTGATCAGCCCGTCGGCATCGGCATGGCCGATCACCGCGGCTTCCAGCACCGAAGGATGCGAGATCAGCGCGGCCTCGACCTCGAAGGGCGAGACCCAGATGCCGCTCACCTTGATCATGTCGTCGGAGCGGCCGCGATAGTGATAGAAGCCCTCGGCGTCGCGCAGATAGGTGTCGCCGGTATAGGTCCACTCGCCACGGAAGGTCCGCCGGCTCTTCGCCCGCTGGTTCCAGTAGCCGTCCGCAGCCGAGTCGCCACGGACGATGAGCTCACCTTCCTGCCCGTCCGCCGCCTCGGCGCCGCTCTCGTCGATGATCTTGAGCTCGTAACCGGGTACCGCCCGGCCCGACGTGCCGTAGCGCACCTCGCCCGGCCGGTTGCTGATGAAAATATGCAGCAATTCGGTCGAGCCGATGCCATCGAGAATGTCCACTCCGACCGTCTCGCTCCAGCGCCGCCCGACCGTCTCGGGCAGCGCCTCGCCAGCGGAGATGCAGCGGCGCAGCCGGTCCGAGCCCGCACCGGGCCCTAGCCCCGGATGGGCGAGCAGCGCGGCATAGAGGGTCGGCACGCCGCCGAAAATGCTCGGGCGATGGCGGCGCATCGTGGCCAGCACCGCCTCCGGCGTCGGGCGCTCCGGCAGCAGCACCGCCTGGGCACCGACCGACATCGGAAAGGTCATGCCATTGCCGAGCCCATAGGCGAAGAACAGCTTGGCGGCCGAGAACATGACATCGTCCGGCACGATCCCCAGCACCTGTCGCGCATAGGTATCCGCGGTTGCGCGCAGGCTGGAATGGACGTGCTTCGCGCCTTTTGGCGCCCCGGTCGAGCCGGAGGAATAGAGCCAGAACGCGACCTCATCGGTGGCGGCAAAGACCGGCGCCAGCGACGCCGGCCCGCCGGCGAGAAACGCGCTCCAGCCGATTGCCCGCGCATCCCCGCCCAGGTCGGCGGGGCCGCCATCGGGGGCGGCAACGATGATGCGGCGCAGATCGGCCAGCAGACCGAAGACCGGACTCAGGGCCGGCAGCAGCGGCGCGGAGACCACCAGGGCCTCGGCGCGGCAGTCGGCAAGGATATAGCCGATCTGTTCGGGGGTGAGCAGCGTGTTGATCGGCACCGGCACCACCCCGGCGCGGATCGCCCCCCAGAAGGCGGCCGGAAAATCGATGGTGTCGAGCAGCAGGAGCCCCACCCGGCGCTCCCGGCCGATGCCCGCCGCGGTCAGAGCCCCGGCAAACCGGCAGCTGGCCTCGGCGAGGCCGCCATAGGTCAGACTGCGCCAGGGATCGGCGAAGGCAAGACGCCGGGCACGGTCCTCGCGCAGGTGCCGGTCGAGAAAGAACTCGACCGCATTGCCGTTCTCCGTGCCTGCTCCCAGCATCGTCTGCTCCTCTCCGGCGCGCGCTCCGCGCCTATAGCGGCACGCCTGCCAGGTTCCGGCTGGTGCGGATGGTCTGCAGCGTCTGCACCCGGCTCACCCGCTCCGCGCCCGTCAGCCTTTGGGTAAGCTGATTCTCGTGCGCGGTATCGCGCGCGACCAGCCGCAGCAGAAAATCGCCACCGCCGCGGATCATGTGGCACTCCCGAACCTCGGGCCAAGCCGCGACCATGCGCTCGAACTCAGCCAGCACGCTCTCCTTCTGGCTATCGAGCCCGACGATCGCGAAAAACGTGATCTCCCAGCCGAGCTTCTGTGGGTCGGTCTCGGCGTGATAGCCGTGGATGATGCCAGCCTGTTCGAGCCGGCGCACCCGCCGCAGGCAGGGCGGGGGCGAAATGCCGGCGCGCTGGGCGAGCTCGACATTCGTGATGCGTCCGTCCGCCTGCAATTCGGCCAGGATGCGGCGGTCGATCTCGTCCAGTTCGGCGAAGGTCAGATCCGGCATGGCCATGATTGCGCCGGCACCGGCCGGTCGCGTTTCCTCCCTTGACGTAGCGGCGAAATTATATTGCGCCGCCGGTCCCGGCAAGACCCGCATCGCCCCCCATGCGGCGCCCCCATGCGGCGCCCCCACGGGGGGCTCACGCTCGACGCCGCCGCGGGCCCGAATCGATCCTTGATTTCCTCCGGCGACCGGCGCATACGTATCAGACGGCACTTTTCGTGTTGGGCTTACCGTTATCTGTCACGCACAAACGTGTCTGCTCGGTCCCCAAGCCTAGAAAAGCATTTCGGGTCGTAATTCCGCGGCTCGCCGAGTTTTGCTGGAGACCGACATATGTCGACCGGTACCGTCAAATGGTTCAACGCCCAGAAGGGTTATGGCTTCATCCAGCCGGATGATGGCTCCAAGGATGTGTTCGTGCACATCTCCGCCGTGGAGCGTTCGGGCATTGGCCGCCTCAACGATGGACAGAAGCTGTCCTACGATCTCGAGCGCGGCCAGCAGGGGAAGGTCTCCGCGACCAATCTCCGCGCGGTCTAGTAGCGTTATCTCCGATTTGCCCGAGCCGAAACGGCTCGGTCAGATCGAAGGGTGCGCTACGCATCCCCTGCGCCGACCCGATCCCGGCATCGCCATGCGGCGGTGCCGGGATTTTCGTGTCGACCTTGCACGGTGTGTGGACTCGCGACGCGTTTACTTGCGCCGCATCGTCACGCCGATCTTCTGCATCTGCTCGACGACCATTTTAGCGCCCGGATTGCCCGCTTCGGCGAGCCGTACCGTCTCGCCAGCCAGCAGATCGAGCTGGGCGCGCAGCTTTTGACCTTGCTCCATCGCCGGCGTTTGGGCCGCTTGGATGGCGGCGAGGTTCGAGCGTTCGCGCAGCATCTGCTGCGCCTGGAACGCCGTGATGACGAAGAACGCGAGGCAGATCAGCAGAACGGGGAACTCGAGACCAAGGCGAATACGCGACATTCTCAGGGCTTCCCAGCGGGCGGTGCGGCCGGAGCGGCGGTGGCCGAGGGCTCCGCCGGCGCCGGCGCTGTCGGGCTTGGAGCCTCGCCAGCCCCCGCCGCCGCGGGCGCGTTTGGCGCATAGTTCACCCCGGCCCGGGTCAACAGCGCCTGAATTTCGGCATTGCCGTTGTTCACGGCCTCACCCACGAGCGCCCGGATCAGGGCGCTGTCGAGGCTCCCGGCCTGGGCGTTCTGGTTGATGAATTGCTGGCGCGCATTCACCGCCGTGCGCGCCTGCTCGTTGCCGAGCGCGAGCACCATGTTCACGACCACAAGCACCAGGCTCGCCGCCGCCAGCGCGGTTGCGACCCAGACCACGCCGGAGGTTGCCTCCGCCGTGGTCTGGCCGCGAGGGTTGCGGCTCTCGCTCAAGCGGCGCGCCGCCGGCGGGCGAAGCCAAGCCCGACAAGGCCCGTGCCCAGGATCGCCAGGGCGGCGGGCTCAGGAACATTGGTGCCGCCGCCGGACACCGTCGCATCGATCGTCAGGAACACAGGCAAGGCCTCGCTGTAACCGCTGCTATTATAGCCGACTGCCGCCAGTTGCACAGTCTCCGCGTAGCTGCCGATCTGCGTCGGGTCGAAGCCGATCGAGAATGCCTGCGATTGCGGCCCGGCGCCCAGGCCGTTGAAACTGTCGGACAGCCAGGGCAGCGAGAACCCACTGCCGCTGACCAGGCTGAAGCTGCCCTTGAGCAGGTCCGAAAGGCCGCTGGACGCGTTATAGGCGTAGAGCGAGGAGGACTGCGCGGCGCTGTTCAGCGCCAGCGTGTAGACCTTGCCGGTGACGGTGACCACCTGCGCCCCCACCGAGACGGGCGCGCCGCCATCGATGCCCTGGCCGTTGGAGGCGAAGCCAACGGTCGCGGTACCGCTGATGACGCCGGCGTTTGCCGTCGACAAGGCAACTTTGAGGCTCGAGGAGTCCGTTTGACCGGCAGCGAGTTTGCTGATGGCGCCGCTGCCGCTCGTCACCGCTGGGGTCGTCGCCGTGATCGACCCGTCGAGATTCTCGGAGAACCCATCGGCGGCGGCCGTATTCGTCACGCTCAGCGCGCCGGCCAGCGTGCCGCCGACGCGCGCAGCCCCCAGCGAGGTCGGCGAAGACGCAGAGCCGGAGGCGAGACGATAAACATTGCCCTGCACGGCGACATTGGTGTTGCCGAGATCGGTCACCGTGCCGCCCGCGAACGCCGTGCCGTCGGACTTGAAATCCACCACCGCATTGCCGCTCTTGGCGCCGGCCGTCGTCGTGTCGATGCCGACCTGGATGCCGCTTGTGTTCGTCTGGCCGGCCGCGAGCGAGTTGCCAGGCGAGCCGAAGCTCCCGGCGGCGGTGATGCCGGTGCCGGTGCCGGTGGTGCCGACGACGCTGCCGATCAGCCCTTTGGAGAAGGCACTCACCGGGGCGGCGTTGGTGACGCTCAGGGCGGCCGAGCTCGGCGTGGTGCCGATGCGGACATTGCCCAAATCGATCGGCTGCGCGTTGTTGATCTGCGCCACCGCGAGATTGGTGATGGTCGCGGTCACCGAGCCGCTCACGGCGGGGTTCTGCGTCGCAAGCTTGGTGTTGCCGAGCCGGTCGATGCTGCCGTTCGAATTCTGCAGGATGGCGATATTGCCGCTGACCGTGCCGACGTTCGCGGTGTTCACGGCAATTTTCATGCTGGTGCTGTCGGTCGCGCCGGCGGCCAGATTGGTGATCGAGCCCGAGAAGGTCGGATTGATCGTCCCGCCGCTATTCGTATAGGCACCGAATGCACTGTCCAGCCCTTCCGTGAACGCCCCTGTGGGCGCAACGTTGCTGATGCTGATCGCCTGGCTGACGATGCCGGACCCGGCGTGCAGCACGCCGAGATTGATCGGCGCGATGACGTTCGACTGGGCGAGATTGTAGCCGGTTCCGGTCACCGTCACGCTCTGTGACGCGAGACTGGTCTTGCCGAGCCCGCTCGTTCCCTGACCATCGGAGACGAGGTTGAGCGTCACTTTGCCGGTCTCCAGACCAGCCGTGCTCCCGTTCAGCCCAACCGCGATCGCCGCGTTGCTGGTGTTACCGGCGGCGAGCAGGTTGATCGCGCCGCCATTGGAGGTCGCCGCGCCGGTGGTGCCGGCGACGCTGGCATCCAGACCCTCCTGGAAGACCGCGTTGGTGATGGTGATGTTGCTGATCGACAGTGCCACCTGGGCCGGTGCAGTGCCGACATGGAAGTTGCCCAGATTGATCGGCTGCGTCGTGTTCAAGGTCGGATTGGCGTATTGACGACCTGGAGCTGCACATTCCCGGCGGTGTCGTTGTAGGAGGCTTGCAGGGTGAGGCCATTGCCGAGATCGACCGAGGTGCCGTTGCCGGTCTGGCCATTGCAGGAGACCGCCCCGAACAGCCCATACGGATCACGCGAGCCGAAGGTCGCCGCGGTAAAGCTCTGGCCGGCCGCGAAATTGAAGCCGTTGGTCGTCAACGGCGCGAGCGTGCCGCCCTTGAGGTTGACCTCGTTGCCGGCGGTCACGGCGATCACGCTGGACTGCCCGGCGCCGGTGCCCTGAATGAGGGTATCAACCGTGCCACTGGCCTGGTTCTTCAGGCTGCCGTTCACGGTCAGCGTGCCGGTCTGGTTACTCGTGAAGAACCCGCCGCCGATCGTGGCGCCATTGGTCACCGCGCCGTTAATGGTGCTGGGCCCCTGGATCGTCCCGCCATTGTTGTTCACCGTGGACGCGGTGAGCGTGCCGCCGACGCTCGTCGTGCCGGCGGTCTGCGTGTAGGCATTGCCGCCACCGACGGTGAAGACCGCGTTGGTGCCGATATTCACCGTACCGGACGTGGTCGTGCCACCGGTGGTGGTGAGGTTCGCCTGCCCGGCCAGGTTCGAACCATTGCCCGTGACAGCGACGACGCCGGCGTTGTTCAGCGTGCCGTTGATGGTGAGCTGATCCGCGTTGACCATGCCGCCACCGCCGACCGCGATGCCGCCATCGCCGAACGAGCCGGCAGAGGTGTTCACGACATTGCCGCCGATCGAGACGTTGCTGCCGCCCTGCCCGCCATAGGCATCCACCTTCAGCCGCGCCGAGCCGCCACTGATCGTCAGCCCGTTGCTGGTCGTGACGCTGGCGCCGTCGCGCAGGTCCAGGAGCCCGTTCGAGGCAATCGTCGAGAGCGTCGACAGCGCGCTGTTCTGCCCGGTCTTGCCGGCGATCTGCGCAAAGGCGTTGGCGCCGTCAATATAGAGCCCGCCCAAATTGCTCGCCCCGTCCCCGATCTGCGTGATCGCCCCGCTGCCCCAGTGATATTGGCCCCGCCAGCATTGCCGACGATGTTGTATTGCCCGGTCAGCGTCGAGGGCACCGCCCCCGTCACTTTGATCTGACCCGTCGCCCCGGCCGTGTTTCCACCGGTCACGTCGGTCGTGCCCCCGGTATTGGCCCGCGTGCCACCGATCGCAAGCGTGCTCGCCTGGACCATTCCCGCGTTCCCGACAACCACACCGCCGCTCCCGAACGGACCGCCAGATGCGTTGACCAGGTTGCCGCCGATATTGACCGAGCTGCCGCCGCCGTTGAACGAATCCACGGCAAACTGGCCATATCCGCTGGTGACCGCGACGCTCCCCGTGAAGCTTGCATTTGCGCCGGAGACCACATTGAGCGTGGAGTTCGTGACCGTGCCATTGCCAACCGTAATCGCCGGCCCGGTCGAAAGCGTCGCCGTTGGGCCGGCGGTCACCGAAACGTCGTATGTGTTCCCGCCGCCATCATTGGGGTAGGCATGGTTGCAACCAGCCCAGTTGCCAGCCGTTATCCAGTCGCTGGTGACCGCGCCGGTGAAACTGCAGGTGAAGTTCGCCGCCGCGGCTGCCCTGGGCGAAACGCCCGCTGCCAATGCAACCGCGAGTGCGATGGGCGACGCGCGCCAGCGGATTGCTCTCGCATCCAGCATGCCATTGTCTATTCCTTCCCCCTGCACCGCCCGCCGCGCCGCCTGCGCCGCTACGGGAATATTTCATAATGCGTTAACCGTCTCATCATTCGAATTGCACGGTCTATTGGCCGCAAGTCTTAGTTTGCTCCCGACCCTGGTCCCGTTGACCCGAAAACGGGTACTGAGTCTTGCTGAGACGAACGCCGATAACGCCGGGGAGGTCGCCGGATGGAGAACGACGCCCCGGTTGCCGCCAATGATCTCGTCACGCGCCTGCGTGCCGAGCGGGTCGCCGACGTGTTCAGCAATGCACCGATGGGTGTCTCAGGCGCGCTATTCGGTGGCTGGGCGCTCGTCGTGTCGCTGGCGGCCAGCGGCACGCTGGGCAGGCCAAAGGCCCTCGCCGCCGCGTACCGGCGGCGCGAGCCAGCCGCGGCCGATTGGCGGCGCTGGGCGTTGCCGTTCACCCTGCTCGCTTTCGCCGAGGGTCTGTGCTGGGGCTACGCGGCGCTCTGGCTGGTGGATCCGGCACACCCCCAGCAGCGACTGATCGCGATCCTCGTCGTCTGCGTGATCACCACGGGCGCGGTCTGAGCCTTCGGCACCTTCCTGCCCGCATTTCTGGCGCTATTCCTGCCGGCGATGCCGCCCTACATCATCTGGGGCTTGGTCGCCGGGACCGAGGCGGATGCGACGATCGTCCCACTCGATGTGGTCTTCAGCGTCGCCATACCGCTGCTGGCCCGCCACGCCGCCGCCAGCTTCGCGGACTCTCAGCGACTGCGCTTCGCCCTTGCCGAGCTCGCCGAAACACTGCGCGAGCAGAAGGAGACCGCCGAGCGCGCCATCCACGCGCGCGCCCGCTTCCTCGCCGCAGCCAGCCACGATCTCCGCCAACCGGGGCATGCACTCAGCCTGCTCGCCGGCGCCCTGGCCGGGCGCCAGATGAACCATGAAACCGCCGAGCTCGTCGGCCACATCACCGCATCGACCGCCGCACTCGACGAACTCTTCAGCGCCTTGCTGGATATTTCCCGGCTGGATGCAGGCGTCGTCGAGGTGCCGCGGGAGATATTCCCGATCGGCCGTCTGCTGACACGCCTGGCCCGCGAATACGACACCGAAGCGGCGGCGAAAGGCCTTGTTCTGCGCGCGGTCCGCTGCAACGTGCTCGTCGAGACGGATCCGGTGCTGCTCGAGCGGATTTTGCGGAATCTATTGTCGAACGCCGTCCGCTATACCGATCGCGGGCGCATCCTTCTCGACTGCCGGCATCGCGATGGCGCCATCCGCATCGAAGTATGGGACACCGGGCGCGGTATCGAGCCCGCTGCACAGAGCATGATCTTCGATGAGTTCTACCAGATCGGGAATGCCGAGCGCGATCGCGCCAAGGGGCTGGGGCTCGGGCTCGCCATCGTCCGGCGCCTCGGTGCGACACTGGGGCTGGATATCACGCTCGACTCCGCACCCGGGCGGGGCTCGGTGTTTCGCGTCGGCGTGCCACGGGCGCGCGCTGCGCCACTCCCCAGTGTGGCGGCGGCAAGTCCGCTGACGTCAAGCGCGGCCGCTCATACCCCTGGACTGATCGTCGTGGTCGACGACGAACTGCCCATCCGCGAGGCGATGCGCCGATTGCTGGAATCCTGGGGCCACCGCGTCGTCGTCGCCGGATCGGGAGCCGAGGCTTCGGCGCTGCTGGCCGCGGAGCCGCGGCGCCCGGATGCGATTCTCTGCGATTACCGGCTGCGCGCTGGCGAGGACGGAATCGCGGTGATTCTGGACCTGCAATCGCGCT
>JAKAZO010000116.1 GCA_021815825.1 Pseudomonadota bacterium | reverse complement strand
GCTGCGCCGCATCGACGAGCAGGGCGTCACCTTTCGCTCCCATATCGATGGATCCGCGCATCTTCTCACCCCCGAGCACGCCACCGAGATCCAGCATCAACTCGATGCCACGATCACCATGGCGTTCGACGAATGCACGCCGTTCCCGGCCACGCATGCCGAGGCGCGCGCCTCGATGGAGCTGTCGATGCGCTGGGCCGACCGCTCGCGCCGCGCCTTCGTCGCGCGGGCCGGATACGGGCAGTTCGGCATCGTCCAGGGCGGTGTCTATCCCGATCTGCGGGCCCTGTCCGCTTCGGCGATCGCAGCGCTCGGCTTCGAGGGCCACGCGATCGGCGGGCTCGCGGTCGGCGAGGGCCAGGCCGCGATGTTCTCGGTCCTCGACGCGACCGTGCCGCTGCTCGATCCGAGCCGGCCGCGCTATCTCATGGGTGTCGGCACGCCCGCGGACATGATCGGCGCGATCGCACGCGGAATCGATATGTTCGACTGCGTGATCCCGACCCGCTCCGGCCGCATGGCCCGCGCCTATACCGCGGCCGGCGTGCTCAACCTGCGCAATGCGCGCCACGCCGACGATGCCAGCCCATTGGACGCGGATTGCACCTGTCCGGCCTGCGCCCGTCACAGCCGCGCCTATCTCCACCATTTGTTCCGCGTCGGCGAGATGCTCGGGCCGATGCTGCTCACCTGGCACAATCTGCACTATTATCAGCAGTTGATGCGGCAGTTGCGGGCGGCGATCGTGGCCGGAGACTTCGCCGCCACGGCGCAGCGCCTTCTCGACGCGCTCATGGTTTAAGCCGTTCCGCTCGCATATCGACCATGGAGGAGGCATGACGGAGCCCGACCCCGCCGCTCTGACCCAGCTCGGCCACCCGAGCCGGCTGCCAGACAATCCTGAATCGGCCCTGCTGGAGCGCGTTGCCAATCCTGCTCCCGGCCGGAACTACGTGGTGCGCTTCACCTGCCCGGAATTCACCTCGCTGTGCCCGATCACGGGGCAGCCGGATTTCGCGCATCTGGTGATCGACTATATTCCACGGGACTGGATCGTGGAGAGCAAGTCGCTGAAGCTCTATCTTGGCGCCTACCGCAACCACGGCGCCTTCCACGAGGACTGCACGCTGGCGATCGCGAGCCGCCTGGTAGCGACGCTGAGCCCTGCCTGGCTGCGTATCGGCGGCTACTGGTATCCGCGCGGCGGCATGCCGATCGACGTCTTCTGGCAGACCGGCGCGCCGCCAGCGGATGCGTGGATTCCGGCCCAGGACGTGCCCGCGTACCGCGGTCGCGGTTGACCATTTCGTCCGGCCTGGAGGCCTGGAGGCCCGGTGGCTCGGCGCTCAACCCGCCATGACGGCCACGGCCTGGCGCCGGCTCGCCGTGATCGCCTCCAGCAGCCGCTGCCGCAGCGTCGCCGCCGCGGGCCAATAGGAGTCGCCGCGTCGAGACCAGCGCAACACCGCATCATGAAAGCGCTTATGCGCGTCGCCGAGCGCGGTGTCGTGCAGGCCGACCTGATCGAGGAAACAGCCGATCGGGCACGCATGCGCATCGCCGGCGCTGTCGGCGAGCAGGGTCGGGCTTGGCAGCGTGCGCAGCGTCTGCGTCCATTCGAGATGAGAGGCATAGGCCCCGAGAAGGGTGCGCGGGTGGCGTGTCGCCGGTTTGGCCACCCAGTCGCCCACCCAAGCCGCCAGCGCCTCAACCGGCATCGGGCGCGCGATGGCGTAGCCTTGCGCCTCCTTGACCCCGAGGACGCTGAGCGCATCGAGAATGTCGGCCGTCTCCACTCCCTCCACGACGAGAGCACAATCGAGCCCGCGAGCCAGGGCCTGGACCGTCAACACGAACAGCAGATCGTCGGGGCGGCCATGCAGTTCGCGCCCGAAGGCCTGGTCCAGCTTGATCTTGTCCACCGGCAGGCTTCGCAACCGCAGCAGCGAGGAATAGGCACTACCGACGTCATCGAGCGCGATGCCCACGCCCCGCGCGCGGATTTCCTGCACGCGGACCAGCGCCCGGTCGAGGGACAGGAACTCCCCGCTTTCCAGCAGTTCGACCGTGATCCGCGAGGGTTCGATGCCTGAGGCGCAAACGGTTGCATCCAGGCACGGCAGGGCATCGGCGCGCATCAGCACGTCGGGCTCCGCATTGAAGGAGATATCGAGGCGGATCCCCGCCGCGTCCCACCGGCTCAGGTCACTGAGGCCCTGCTCCAACACCTGCCGACTGAGATCCTTCCGCTCTTCGACGGACAGATGCGGGAGGAACTCACCGGGGTAGACCAGGCGGGAGCCCTTCTCGATCCGCGCCAGCGCCTCCACGCCGACGACGGTGCCGGCTTGCAGGTCGATGATGGGCTGGTAGTGGACGCGCACCTGACCGCGCGCGAGCAACCCGCGCAGCACCGTGGTGGTAGCGGCCTTCTCCTGCGACGGGCGATAGACGTCCCAGCACCGCCCGCGCGGCCCCTTGCGCTCCTTGATGCCGTAGAGCGCGACGTCGGCGTGACGGAGCAACACCTCGCCATCAGCGTCATCGAGCGGGAACAGGGTCATGCCGAGGCTGCCGCCGACCGTGACGCTGGCCCCCTCCGGCAGCATGATCGGCGCCTCGATCGCCGCGCGGATGCGTTCCGCCGCGACCTCGGCATCCTCGGTCTGGGCCAACCCCTCGAGCACGAGCGCGAACTCGTCGCCGCCCAGCCGCGCCACGAAATCCGTGGCGCGCACGGCCTGGCGCAGCCGGGCGGCGATCTCGCGGAGCAGGAAGTCGCCCGCCGCATGGCCGAACTGGTCATTGATCGGCTTGAAATTGTCGAGGTCCATCATGGCGACGGCCAGGATCCGCTCCTGCCGGCGCGCCCTCGCCATCGCCTGCGGCAAATGCTCGGAGAGGGCGAGCCGGTTCGGCAGCGATGTCAGCGGATCGTGGCGCGCCATCCGGCTCTGCGCTGCGCGCTCGGCGCGCAACTGCTCCTTGAGGTCGCATTCGTCCAGCGCCCGGCCGATCAGATCGCCGACGCGGGCGAGGAGCTGCAGCATCTCCTGTGTGAAGACGCCCTTGTGGGCGGAGGCGATGGCCAGGACACCCCAGGCCGCGCCGCCCCGGCGGATCGGCAGCGCCGCGGTCGCGGCCAGGCGATTGCGGCCAAAAAACCCATCCAACGGATCGAGATCCGGGTCGCCGGCGCGGTCGTTGCTGAACTGGAGCTTGCCGCTGCTCCAGGCTTTCAAAGGCAGGACGCGCCCGGCTGTCGCATGCTGCTCGGCGAGCAGGCGGTCAGTCTCGGCGATGCCGGGGCCGGCACCGGTATGGACCTGCAACTGGCCGTCGGCCGCCGGCCGGCCGATCCAGGCCATGACGAACAGACCGCTATCGACCAGCCGCCGGCAGGTCGCGCGCAGAACCTCGGCCTCGCTGCGGGCCTTGAGCAGCAGCTTCGCCTGCCCGAGCAAGGCCCGGTAAAGGCCGCGCAGCCGATCCAGATTCTCATGATGGACGCGGTCGCGCTCGCCGATCTCCGCCTGCTCGAGCGCGAGGCCGAGCACGGTGGCGAGATGGCGGATGAAGGCGGGCATCGGCCCCGCCGAGAAGAATCCGGGCTCGTGGCTGCGCAAGGCCAACAGCCGATAGAGCCCGTCGCGCCCGCGCAGCGGCACCACGGCGCTGGACCTCCAGCCATACTCCAGCGCCAGGCGGCGCCACGGCGAGACCGTCGGCTCGGTCAGCCAGTCGTCGGAGATTTCGACCATGCCGCTGCGCCAGGCGCGTCCGGCGGGGCCCTCGGCCAGCGGGCCGTGATCGATCCGGACCTCGACCGACGCGGCATACTCTGCGGCGTAGAGGCCGCTGGTTTCCTCAGCCGCCAGCCTGCCGGTGCCGTCGGGTCGCCAGAGCCAGACCGCGGCGATGCCCGGAACCTCGCCGATGATCGCCACGACCTGTTCGCACAGCGCCTGCCGGGGCTGGGCGGCAAGCTGCGCCGCATCCAGGCGCAGCAGCGCCGCCAGCACGTCGTCAGCGGTAACCTCCGACGGCACCCCGTCCGCCGGGCCGCGCCGGACGGCGATCGCGTGCCGATCCGGAGCGGGCCTGTCATCGCAGCGATCAGAATCCAACAGCGCGACGGTCGTCTCCGCAATCGGCGTCACGGACCACTCCTTCACGCGCAACCGGTCGTCGCCAGCCAGGGAACGGCGTCAGCCCAAAGAGCGCACCACGGCAGATTATCCGACGGCGACCGTGAAGCGGAGCTTAACACAACGGGTCCGACGGGCCGAAGCGGTTCGATCGTGGGAAGCCGGCCGGCGGCGCGTGCCCGATCTGGCCGCGCTGGCCGAGCCAGCCGGCGAGATCCGTCTCGGTGCGAGTCTTCTCGCCCAGCCGCCAGGTGAGCCCGTCCTGGCGACGGAAGATCCGCGCGTCGGCCAGACCACCGTCGCGGTATTTCTGCAGGATCACACCGGCTCCGCGGGTCATCTCGGGAACCTGATCGAGCGGGAAGATCAGCAGCTTGCGGTTGGTGCCGACGACCGCGAGGTGGTCGCCGGCGGCCGGGACGCACAGAAGCGCCTCCTCGCCCGGACGCAGATTGAGCACCTGCTTGCCCGTCCGCTTCTCGGCCAGCAGCAGGTCGGCAGCGACGAGGAAGCCGCGGCCGCCGGTGGAGGCGACGAGAAAGCGCCCGCCCGCGCGCCAGACGAAGAGCGCCGCGACATCGTCCTCGTTGGCGAGCCCGGCGAGCAGCCGCACCGGCTGGCCATCGCCCCGCCCGCGCGGCAGATCGGCCGCGGAAAGCGTGTAGGCCCGGCCGTTGGTGGCGAACAGCACCAGCCGATCCGTGGTCTCGCAGACCAGCAGCGTCCGCAGCCGATCCCCCTCCTTGAAGCGCAGCTCCGCGTTCCCGGCGAGATGCCCGCGCAGAGCGCGGATCCAGCCTCGCTCCGAGAGCACCACCGTGATCGGCTCACGCTCGACCAGGGCCTCCTCGGCAACCGTGACGGCCTCCGGCGCGGCGCCGATGGCGGTGCGTCGGGTGCCAAGCGGGGCGGCGGCGAAGCGCGCCTGGGTCGCCGCAATCTCCTCGGCGATGCGCGTCCAGCGCCGGGCGCCATCGGCCAGCAGCGCCTCCAGCGCCGCCCGCTCGTCGGTGAGCCCAGCATGCTCGCGTCGCAGTTCCGCCTCCTCCAGCCGCCGCAGCGACCGCAGCCGCATGTTCAGGATCGCCTCGGCCTGGGTCTCGGTGAGGGCGAACCGCGCCATCAGCGCCTCGCGCGGGGCATCCTCCTCACGGATGATGCGGATCACCTCGTCGAGATTGAGGAACACGAGCAGATAGCCGTCGAGAATTTCCAAGCGGCGGAGGATCGCGGCGAGGCGGTGGCGCGAGCGGCGCTCCAGCACCTCGTGGCGATGGTCGAGCCAGGCGCGGAGAATGTCCCCAAGCCCCATCACGCGCGGGGTTCGCGTCGCATCCAGCACGTTCATGTTGAGGGGAATGCGGCTCTCCAGCGCCGTCGTCCGGAACAGCGTCTCCATCAGCACCGCCGGCTCGACGGCGCGGGTCTTCGGCTCCAGCACCAGGCGGACCTGCTCGGTGCTCTCGTCGCGCACGTCACCGAGCAGGGGCAGTTTGCGCTCCTCGAGGAGCTGGGCGATCTGCTCGATCAGCCGTGCCTTGGCGACCTGATACGGAATCTCGGTGACGACGATCTGCCAGGTGCCGTGCTTGCCGCGCTCGACCGTCCAGTTCGCGCGCAACCGAAAGCTGCCACGCCCGCTCGCATAGGCGGCGACGATGGCCTCGGGCGGCTCGATCAGCAGGCCGCCGGTCGGGAAATCCGGCCCCTTCATGATCGCCACCAGGGAAGCGGTATCGGCGTCCGGATTGCGGATGAGGTGCAGTGCCGCAGCGCAGACCTCGGCCGCGTTGTGCGGCGGGATCGAGGTCGCCATGCCGACGGCGATCCCCGCGGCGCCGTTGGCGAGCAGATTGGGAAAGGCCGCCGGCAGCACCACCGGCTCGTGCTCTTCGTTGTCGTAGGTGGCGCGGAAATCGACCGCGTCCTCATCGATCCCCTGGAGCATCGCCTGCGCGACCGCGGTCAGCCTGGCCTCGGTGTAGCGCATCGCGGCGGCATTATCGCCGTCGATGTTGCCAAAATTGCCCTGGCCCTCGACCAGCGGATAGCGGGCGGCGAAATCCTGCGCCAGCCGCACCAGCGCCTCGTAGACCGCAGCGTCTCCGTGCGGGTGATACTTGCCGATCACATCACCGACCACGCGGGCGCATTTCTTGAAACCCGCGCTGGGGTCGAGCTTCAACTGGTGCATGGCGTAGACCAGCCGACGGTGCACCGGCTTGAGCCCGTCGCGCACATCGGGCAGCGAGCGGGACATGATCGTGGACAGCGCGTAGGCGAGATAGCGCTCGCTCAGCGCGCTGGCGAGGCCTACATCTTCGAGCTGTCCGGCGGACGTATCGTGCATTCAGACCTCCGTCACCGCCGCAACCAGGCCCGATTCGCTCGCGGCCAAGCGGCAGACATGGTCGTAGAGGCTGGCGCGCGGCGCGGGAAGCGGACGGTGATGCGCGCCGAACGCATCGCGC
>JAKAZO010000037.1 GCA_021815825.1 Pseudomonadota bacterium | reverse complement strand
CTCGCGCTGTTCGACATCGACGCCGCCCGCGCCGAGCGCCTGGCCGCCGACCTCACCGCCCGCTTCGGCGCCGGGCGGGCCACGGCCATCGCCGATCCGGCCGCGGCGCTGGCCACCGCCGACGGGCTGGTCAACACCACGCCCATCGGCATGGCCAGGTTTCCCGCCCTGCCGCTGGACCCGGCCGCGCTGCGCCCGGCGCTGTTCGTCGCCGACATCGTCTATGTCCCGATCGAGACCAAGCTGCTCGCTGCCGCCCGGGCCCAGGGCTGCCGCACGCTCGATGGTGGCGGCATGGCGGTCGCGCAGGCGGCCGAGGCGTTCCGTCTGTTCAGCGGCCGCGCCGCGGACCTCGACCGCATGGCGCGCCATTTCGCCTCGCTCCGCGACGCACGCGGCACCTGAGGGTCCCGAACGCCGGCGCGCCACGGCAGCCTGGCTGGCCGGGACGAGCCGGCGCCGGTCAGGCCGCGCGGCCCGTCACCGGCTGGTTCGGGAAGGCGAGCTCATGGCGCGCGCGCCACTCGGGACGGACATAGTTGATGATCAGCGACCGGCGCACGCCGCTGATCGGGCGGCGGGCAAAACCGTGCCAGGTATCGGCCGCGGGGACGAAGATCAGGCCGCTGTTGGCCGAACCCGGAGCGCGGCCGAGCACCTCCCCGGCCGGGCTCATCAGGTCGGTGCCCCACTCGGCGCTGCCCGGACCGGTGGAGAGATAGATCAGCATGGTGAAGAGCTTGGCGCCGATGTCGGTGTGCGGCTCGAGCCAGAATCCGTCCGTGTCCAGGCAATACTCGATGCGCAGCGACGCGCCGCCGAGCGCCGCGCCGGTCATCTCCTGCAAGGCGGCCACCGTGGCCGCGTCCTGGAAGGCGCCGGCGATCGCCGCGCAGGGGCCCTGTTCCAGCCGCGCGCCGGCGAAGAACTGGCGCAGCGCGTTGTGCGTCTCGCGCTTGCCGCCGGTGTCGGCGATGCTCGGAACCGCGAACGGCAGCCCGCGGACGGCATCCGCCAGCCGTTCGGGCAGCACGCCGCTGAGCAGCCAGTGGCGGAACGGCTGCTCGCACCGCTCCGCGGCGGCGAGCGACTGGGCGATGCGCGCCGACGTCGCCGCGGCGGAGAAGGCCGCCTCGGCCAGCGCGCTCATGCCGCCCCCACCAGACGCTTGAGGCTGCGGCTGATGGCGTGGCGGAACAGCTCGCGCTTGGCCATCGCCTCGCCGACCATCCAGTTGAGCATGATCACTTTCCGCTCACCCTCGAACGAATGGTGGCCGTGATAGGAATGATCGGCCCGGCGGAAGGTGATCAGCGTCCCAGCGAGCGGCGTCACCTCGGCGGTGTAGTCCTCGAGATCGCGCGGGCCGCGCAGGATGCGCAGCCGCCCGCCCGCGTGCGGCCAGGTGGCGTTGAGGTAGATCAGCGCCGTGACCAGCTTGGTCTCGCTGTCCGGATGAATCTTGCCGTCACCACGCCGGCAATGCGCGCGCAGCGTGATCATCAGTTCGGCCGGATCCAGCGCCAGGCCGAATTTCTCGCCGAACAGCCGCGTCGTCGCCGGTTCGCGCAGCCGGGTGAGCAGCCGGCCCAGCGCGTCGGTCCCGTTGCCCTCCGGCGCCGGCACGATGCCGCCGAAGGGGATGTCCGGGAACGCCTCCCCGGCCGCCACCGCCAGCGCCGGCGGGACGAACTGCTCCAGGACCAGATGATCGAAGGGCGCGCGGAGCAGAGGCGCGGCCCGGAACCGGGCCAGGTCGATGAGCTCGGCGGTCTCGACAGATGACATCGGCGGACTTTCAGATCGAGCGGGCGTGGCGGCGGACCCCGGCCTCCGGGCCGGCGGCGAGGTAGGTATCGAAGACGGCGGCGACGTTGCGCACGAACGGCCGGCCGGTCTCGGTGAGCTCGACGCGCGTGCCGTCCCAGCGGATCAGCCCATCCTCGGCGAGATCCGCCAGAAGCGGCGCGGCGGACAGCAACCCGGACGGTTCCGCACCATGGGCGCGGGCCAGCGCCGGCAGATCGGCGGCGAGTTCGCACATCAGCGCCTCGATGACGCTGCGCCGCAGTCGGTCCTCGGCCGAGAGCGCGACCCCGCGCGCGACCGGCAGCGCGCCGGCGCGCAACGCCTCGGCATAGACGGGGGTGCGCGCCGCGTTCTGCACGTAGCCCTGTGCCAGCGCGCCGATCGCCGAGGCGCCGAGGCCGATCAGCAATTCGGCGTCGTCCACGGTGTAGCCCTGGAAGTTGCGCCGCACGCGCCCCGCCGCCTCGGCCTCGGCCAGGGCATCCCCGGCGCGGGCGTAATGGTCGAGCCCGATCCGGCGGAACCCGGCCTCGACCAGCACCGCCTCGGCAGCCTGGCGCTGGGCGAAGCGGGCCGGCCCGTCCGGCAGGTCCGCCTCCGACAGCAGGCGCTGGTGCGGCTTCATCCACGGCACGTGCGCATAGCCGAACACCGCGACACGGTCGGGCGCGAGTTCGAGCGCCTGGTGCATCGTCGCCGCGACCGATGCCGCGGTCTGATGCGGCAGGCCATAGAGGAGATCGAGGTTGAGCGAGCGCACGCCGACGCGCCGCAGCGCCTCGGCGGCATCGCGGGTCATGGCGAAGGATTGCAGCCGCTGCACCGCGTGCTGCACGGCGGGATCGAAATCCTGCACGCCGAGGCTGGCACGCGTGATGCCCATGTCGGCGAGCGCCTGCACCCGATCCGGCGGCAGATTGCGCGGGTCGATCTCGACCGCGATCTCGGCCTCCGGCGCGAGGTCGAAATGGGCGCGCAGCGCGGCGAACACGGCGCGGAGCGAGTCCGCGGGCAGCGCCGTCGGCGTGCCGCCGCCCCAGTGGATCTGCGCCACGCGCTGGCGCCGCCCGAGCGCCGCGGCGACCAGCCCGATCTCGGTCTCGAGCAGGGCGGCGTAGCTCTCGCGCGGCGCGTTATGGCGCGCCACCGTGGTGTGGCAGCCGCAGAACAGGCAGAGCTGCTCGCAGAAGGGCACGTGCAGGTAGAGCGAGACCGAAGCCTGCTCCGGCACCGCGGCCAGCCAGCCGGCATAGGTCGCAGCATCCACGGCCGGGGAAAAGTGCGGCGCCGTGGGATAGCTCGTATAGCGTGGGACACGCTGATCGTAGCGGGCGAGAAGATCGACTTGGGTCATGACACCGCGATTGCACGCGACCCGGCCGCCGGGCGCGTTGATTCAGATCAAGTTGAGGCCTCCTTATCAGGCTGACCTCCCGGGCTGCGCGGCAGCACCAGGCGGAACGTGGTGCCGCCGGGCCCGGTCTTGGCCAGGGTGATCTCCCCGCCCTGGGCGCGCATCAGATCGCGGGCGATCGCCAGCCCGAGCCCGGCGCCCTGGGGGCGGGAGGAGGCGAACGGCTGAAACAGGCGCGCCCGCGCCGATTCCGTCAGGCCCGGCCCGTCATCGGCGATGCGGACGGCGAGCCCGTCCGCCTCCGTCCCGGCGGTCACGCGCACCCTCTTCGCTCCCGCTTCCACGGCATTGCGCAGCAGGTTGCCGAGGATGCGGACCATCATCAGCCGGTCCGCCTCCGCCGCGAGCTGCGGGTCGACGCGATTCTCCACCTGGCAGCCATCCAGTGCCGCCATCTGGTGCTGCGCCGCCTCCGCGACGAGCGCGCGCAGGGCGCAGCGGCTGCGCACCACCGCCGGCGGCGCATCCAGCGCATAGTCCAGCGATTGCTGCACAAGCGCCGCGGCGTGCTCGATCCCATTCACCATGGCAGCCCCGATGCGGGCCACCATGGGATCCGAATGGGCGCTGAGCCGTTCGGCCGACAGCAGCCCGGTGGCGAGGGAGCCGCGCAGATCATGGCAGGCGCGGGCGAAGGTGGTGCCGAGCGCGGCGAGGCGGGCGTTGCGCCACAAGGCCGTGCGCATTTCCTGCCGCAGATCGGCGAGGTCGCGCCCGGCATCGCCGATCTCGCCTCTCCCCAGCGCGGCGGGATCGAACCCGGCGCTCCAGGCGCGGTCCGGGTCGGCATGGAAAGCCGCGATCGCCGCGGTCAGGCGCCGGATCGGCCGCACCAGCCCGGCGAACACCAGCCAATAGTAGACGCCGCCGGCCGCGGCGGCGACCGGGGCGGCGAGAAGCAGGGCGCGCCAGGCAAAGTCCCGCAGCGCCGAACGCAGCTTCGACCGCGCCACGGTCAGTTCGAGCTCCGCGCCCGGCTCGAGCTGGCTCGGCGCGCGCAGCGCGATCGGCGTCCCGCCGCCGGCCACACTCGCGCGCAGCGCCCGGACGATGCCGAGCGGCAGCGGCTCATGGGTGAGGTCGATCGGCTCGGCGGCGATCCGCGCGCCGGTCGGCGCCAGCACCTGCCGCTCGGCGCCCTGGGTCCGGATCCAGATGCCGTCGGGTCCCAGCTTGCGCAGCCGGGCCGCGAAGGAGGCGTCCGCCGCCAGGGCGGGCGCGGCGAGCTGGCTGGCGGCGGCGATCACGTCGGCGGCACGCTGGCAGCCGTCGAGCAGCAGCCGTCGCTGGATGCCGAGCGCGGGCAGGACGATCGCGGCCTCGACCAGCACGACCAACGCCAGCGTCGGCCACAGCAGCCGGACGGGCAGCCCGCCGAGCCGGTGCCGGGCCGGCACGCGCCTAGCCTCCCCCCGCCGCGGCGGCGCGCCCGGCGGCGAAGAGCTCGCCGAGGAAGGCGTGTTCGGCGGTGAAGCGGGACGCGATCGGGAGCTCGGTCAGGGCGGCGTCGGCGGCGAAGGAGCGCACCCGGATCGAGGCCGGCAGGGCCGCGAGCTCCGCCTCCAGCACGTTATGGCAGGCGATTTCGTTGAGCCGGTTGATGATCTCCGTCGGCGTCGTCGGCACACCGGCGCGGCGCGCCGGCTGGGCGCGGATCAGCACCAGCTCGCGCGGCAGCGGCGCGTCGATCAGCGGCGCGAGCGGCGGATTGCCGGCATAGCCGCCGTCCCAGTAGGCGCGCCCGCCGATGCGCACGGCCGGAAAGACGAACGGCAGGCAGGTCGAGGCGAGCAGGGTATCGACGGTGATCTCCCGGTTGCCGAACAGCTCGGCGCGCCCGGTTTCGACGTCCGTCGCCGCGATGGTCAGGCGCGGCGCGCGCGGATCGGCGAGCGCGTCGACGTCGAGCAGGTCGGCGATCACGCCGCGCAGCGGGTTGTGGCCGAACGGGTTGAGCAGAGCCGGGGTGAACAGCCGCAACGCCGTCTCCCAGCCGTGCCAGGCCAGGCTCGAACCGACGTCCCAGCCCCACAGCCAACGCTCCAGCGGGCTGGCGCGGAACGGGCTGAATCGGTGCACCTCGCCGACCCGCTGCCACAGCCGGCGCATCTCCGCCCGCGCCCCGTCCGCGCCGCCATGCGCCATCCCCTGGGCCAGCATCACGCCGATCAGCGCGCCGGAGGAGACGCCGCTGATGCGGTCGATGCGCAGCCCCTGCTCCAGCAGCCGGTCGAGCACACCCCACGCATAGGCGCCGTGCGCGCCACCGCCCTGCAGCGCCAGCGCCACGCCGTCGCCAACACGGGCGGCGACACTGTCAGACGATTCCTCCTGCATTCCCATACAACCGAAAGTGAAGCGCTTTTGCCCGGAGAGCAATCGGGCCCGCACAAGCGGGCTCGTCCGGTCAGAACAGACGCGCCAGCAGCCGGACCAGCCGGCGCGGCCCGGCGGCGAACAGGCGCGGCGCGAAATGGGTCGCCGCGGCGCGCTTGCCGCTTTCCGAGCGGGTCGGGTAGGGCAGGATCATTCCGGCGATCGCGCCGAGCTTCACCCGCTGGGCGATGGCCAGCGCCCAGAGCCCGATCATCTCGCCCGCGTGCGGGGCGAGGATGCCGGCGCCGAGCACGCGCCCGCGCGGCGTGGCCACCAGTTTCACCATGCCCTCACGCCGCCCCTCAGCGATGGCGCGGTCGTTCTCGGCCAGCTCGGCGTGCCGGACGACGACCCGCAGGCCCGCTTCGCGCGCCTCGGCCTCGGTCAGCCCGACCTGCGCCAGCTCGGGATCCGTATAGGTGACCCGCGGCAGGGCGCGGTAGTCCAGGCGCGCCGGCAGACGGAACAGGGCGCGGCGGACGATGATGCCGGCATGGTAGCTGCCGACATGGGTGAAGAAACGCGGGCCGATTCCCGCCGGGTCGGCCACGTCGCCGGCGGCGAACACGCGCCGGTTGGAGAGGCTGCGGAGCCCGGCATCGGTGGCGATGCCGCGCGGCCCGGCGCGGACGCCGCCCTGGTCGAGATCCAGCCCCTCCAGGTTCGGCCGCCGCCCGGTGGCGACGAGCAGATGCGACCCGCTCAGGCGGGTTCCGTCGGCCAGGACGATCACCGGCCCGGGCTGGACGGAGTCGATGCGCGCCCGTTCATACAGGGCGATGCCCTGGGCGAGGAGCGCGGCGCGCAGGCCGGCGGCAAGTTCGGCGTCCTCGCGCCCGGCGATGGCGGCGGCCTCGACGACGCTCACCTTCGCGCCGAGCGCCGCGTGCGCCTGCGCCATCTCGAGCCCGATCGGCCCGCCGCCGATGATCAGCAGGTGCGCCGGCGGTTCGGCGAGGGAGAACATCGTCTCATTGGTCAGAAACGGCACCTCGGCCAAGCCGGGGATCGGCGGGATGGCGGGCCGGCCGCCGACCGCGAGCACGATACGCCGCGCCGTGAGGCGCCGCGCGCCGATGGCGAGCGTGTCGGGGCCGGCGAAGCGGGCCGACCCGGCGATCACCTCGGCGCCAAGGCGGGTGAAGCGCTCGGCCGAATCATTGGGCGCGATGGTGGCGATGGCACCGGCGACGTGGGCGCGCACCGCGGCCCAGTCGATCCGCGGCTCGGGCAGGAGCACGCCGAGCGGCGAGGCGGCGCGCGCGGCGGCGGCGGCATGCGCCGCGGCCAGCAGAGCCTTGCTCGGCACACAGCCGGTGTTCAGGCAATCGCCGCCCATCCGCCCGCGCTCGACCAGCGCCACACGCAGCCCGAGCTGGGCGGCGACGGCGGTGACCGAGAGCCCGGCGGCGCCCGCTCCGACGACGGCGAGATCGAAATCCGGCATGGCACCCCCCTGGCGGGCGCGGCGGAATTGACGCCGGCGCCTGCTCCCCCCTATATGCGCCGGCCCGTACCGGGCGGTTATCCTGCTCTCGGAGAATAGTGTGAAGCGCACCTATCAACCGTCGAAGCTTGTCCGCAAGCGCCGGCACGGCTTCCGCGCCCGTATGGCGACGGTTGGCGGCCGCAAGGTTCTGGCCGCCCGCCGTGCCAAGGGGCGCAAGCGGCTCTCGGCCTGAGCGCGGGACCACGCCGTGAACGCGGCGCCCGCGCGCCTCAAGCGCCGCGCCGAGTTCCTCCGCGTCGGGGGAAAAGGCCGCAAGATCGCGCAGCCGGGTCTGGTGCTGCAGGCGCTTGCCCGCGCCGACGGCGAGCCGGCGCGGATCGGCTTCACCGTGACGAAAAAGGTTGGCAACGCGGTGGTGCGCAACCGCACGCGCCGGCGTCTGCGCGAGGCGGCGCGGCTGGTGCTGGCGGAGATGCCGGCGGCGGACGTCGATCTGGTGCTGGTCGGCCGGGCCGCGACGCGGACGCGGAATTTCGCCGCGCTGATGCAGGACCTGCGTGCCGCGCTGGCGCGGGTGCAAGCGGCGGGGCCGCCGTGAGCCCGCTCGCGCACCTGCTGCGCGGCGCGGTGCGGGGCTACCAGCTTGCCATCCGCCCGCTGATCGGCGCGCAATGCCGTTTCCACCCGAGCTGCAGCGACTATGCCCTGGAGGCGTTGGCGCGCCATGGCGCGCTGCGTGGTACGGGCCTGGCCTTCTGGCGCATCCTGCGCTGCAACCCGTGGAACGCCGGCGGCCTCGACCCGGTGCCGACCGTCCCGCGACCGTTTTTTCACCATAGACCGGGCCGGAACGCAGGCTGATGGACCAGCGACGGATGTTTCTCGCGATCGGTATCTCGATCGCGATCCTGATCGGCTTCCAACTGATCTCGGCGCGCATCGTTCCACCGGCGCCGCCGCCGGAGACGCTGGCCGAGACCTCGGCCCAGCCCGCCGCCACGGCGCCGGCCCCGGTCCCGCCGGCGGAGGCGGCCGCAGCCGAGGCCGCACGTGCCGCGCCAAGGCTCGCCATCGACGCGCCGAGCGTGACCGGCAGCATCAGCCTGCTCGGCGCCCGGCTCGACGATCTCGTGCTGCGCGACTACCGCGAGACCACCGCCGCCGACAGCCCGCGCGTGCGCCTGCTCGCCCGCGCCGGCGGCGCCGAGCCCTACGCGGTCCAGTTCGGCTGGAGCGCGGCGCCCGGGAGCAGCGCGAAACTGCCGGACAACGACACGCTGTGGACCGCTTCGGCGGCGACACTGACGCCGCAATCGCCGGTAACGCTGAGCTGGAACAACGGCGCCGGCCTGACCTTCGAGATCGTGCTCGGCATCGACGCGCACTACATGTTCAGCGTCGAGCGGCGCGTGCGCAACGACTCCGGCGCCGCGGTCACGCTCTCGCCCTGGACGCGCATCCGCCGCGACTACACGCCGACCACCGCGGGCTATTACATCCTCCACGAGGGCCTGCTCGGCGTGCTCGACGGACGGCTCAAGGAGCTGACCTACGCCAACGCCAAGAGCGAAGGCGCCAAGAACGCCGGCCTCGCCTTCTCCACCGCGACCACCGGCGGCTGGGCCGGCATCACCGACAAATACTGGCTGGTGGCGCTGATCCCCGACCAGAAACAGGCCGAGACCGCCAGCTTCCGCTCGGTGAAGCTCGCGACCGGCGAGGGCTACCAGGTCGACTTCATCCCCGAGACGGCGACCACGATCGCCCCGGGCGCAGACGCCAGCAGCCGCGCGCGGGTGTTCGCCGGGGCCAAGGAAGTCCATCTGCTCGACCGCTACGAGCGTGAATACGCCATCCCGCATTTCGACAAGGCGGTGGATTTCGGCTGGTTCTATTTCCTGACCAAGCCGATCTTTTATGCGCTGGACTGGCTTTACTGGATGACGGGGAATTTTGGCGTCGCCATCCTCATCTTCACCGTGTTCGCCAAGGGCCTGTTCTTTCCGCTCGCCAACAAGTCCTACAAGTCGATGAGCAAGATGCGCCTGCTCGGGCCGAAGATGCAGGCGCTGCGCGAGCGCTTCAAAGACGACCCGGCCCGCCAGCAGCAGGAAATGATGGCGCTTTACAAAGCCGAGGGCGTGAACCCCGCCTCCGGCTGCCTGCCGATGCTGATCCAGGTGCCGGTATTCTTCTCGCTCTACAAGGTGATCTTTGTCACCATCGAGATGCGCCAGGCGCCGTTCTTCGGCTGGATCCGCGATCTCTCGGCGCAGGACCCGACCAATCTGTTCAACCTGTTCGGCCTCATTCCGTTCGACCCGACGGTGCTTTCGCCCTTCCTCCATCTCGGCATCTGGCCGCTGGTGATGGGCGTGAGCATGTTCCTCCAGCAGCGGCTGAACCCGGCCCCGCCGGACCCGGTGCAGGCGCGGATGTTCCAGTTCATGCCGCTGATCTTCACCTTCATGCTGGCGCGCTTCCCGGCCGGGCTGGTGATCTACTGGACCTGGAACAACATGCTCTCCATCGCGCAGCAATGGCTGATCATGCGCAACACCCGGCTCGGCCAGCCGCGCATGGCGAGGACGTGAGCGCCGAGGAAGATGTGAGCGCCGAGACAGGCGCGGCCGAGCGCCTGTTCGCGGCACCCTGCGCCTTCTTCCACGCCGCCCAGACGCTGGCGCAGCTGCCGCCGACCGGCCCCACCGAGGTCGCCTTCGCCGGTCGGTCCAACGTCGGCAAATCCTCCCTGCTCAACGCCCTGGTCGGCCGGCGCGCCCTCGCCCGCGTCTCCACCCGGCCCGGACGCACGCGCCAGCTCAATTTCTTCGATCTCGGCGGCCGCCTCACCCTCGTGGACATGCCGGGCTACGGCTACGCCGAGGCGCCGAAAGCGCTGCAGGCGGACTGGCAGGGCATGATGTTCGACTATCTACGCGGCCGCCCGACCCTGCGCCGCGTGCTGCTGCTGCTCGATTCGCGCATCGAGATGAAGCCCTCCGACCACGCGGTGATGGACCTGCTCGACAAGGCGGCGGTGACCTACCAGCTCGTCCTGACCAAGGCGGACGCGCCGAAGGCGGACGTCCTTGCCGCCAAGCAGGCCGAGGTCACCGCCCTGGCCCGCGCCCACGCCGCCGCCCATCCCGAAATTCTCGTCACCAGCGCCGAGACCGGCGCCGGGCTGGCGGCGCTGCGCCTGACGCTGGCCGGGCTGGCGGCATAGTCGTGCCGTTCCGCATCGCGCTCTACTACGCGCCCGAGCCGGAGGATCCGCTTTGGCAGGCCGGCTGCGGCTGGCTCGGGCGTGATCCCGCCACCGACCAGGACCTCGTCCAGCCGCCACTGCCCGGCATCGGCGAGGTCACTGCGGCGCCACGGCACTATGGCTTCCACGCGACGCTGAAGCCGCCGATGCGCCTGGTCCCCGACATCAGCTCCGCGGCACTCGAAATGGCTGCCCGGACGCTGGCCGCTGCGCTCGCGCCGTTCCCGCTGCCGACGCTGGCGGTCGCCGATCTCGACGGCTTCCTCGCGCTCTGCCCGACCGCGGCCTCGCCACCGCTGCGCGCGTTCGCCGATGCCGCGGTGGCGGGACTCGATGCTTTCCGCGCGCCCCCAGACGAAGCCGAACTCGCCCGCCGTCATCGCGCCGACCTCTCCACCCAGCAGGCGCGGATGCTGACGCGCTGGGGCTATCCGGACGTGTTCGACACCTGGCGCTTCCACATGACGCTGACCCGCCGGCTCGGCGGCGCCGAGCGCGGCGCTTGGCAGGCGGCGGCGGAGGCGCATTTCGCCGCCGCCCTGGCGCAGCCGCGCCGGGTCGAAACGCTCGCTCTGTTCACGCAGAGCAGCGCGGCGGCGCCGTTCCGGCTCGCCGCCCGGCTGCGGCTCGGCGCCAAAGGCGACACGGCGGCGTGATTGCATCCAGGCGTGGAAACCCGGCATGATCGGGGCGTGTCCAGGGAAACGGAAACGTCCGCGCCACGCGCGGCAGGATCGGTGGAGCGCGTGCGACAGGCGTTGCAGGCCGCGGGCCATGCCGACACCATCGTCGCCGCCCCGGCGAGTACCCGCACCGCCGCCGAGGCGGCCGCCGCCATGGGGTGCACGGTGGCGCAGATCATCAAGTCGCTGATCTTCCGGGCCGGCGGGCAGCCAGTGCTGGTGCTGGCCTCCGGGATCAACCGGGTAGACCCGGTGAAGCTGGCGGCACTGGCGGGGACCGCGGTCGAGCGGCCGGATGCCGCCTGGGTCCGCGCGGTGACCGGATTCGCCATCGGTGGCGTCGCCCCCATCGGCCATCTCACGCCGCCGCTGGCCTGGCTGGACGAAGACCTGTTGGCACTCGATCCGCTCTGGGCCGCCGCCGGCTCACCCGCGCACGTGTTCCGCACCTCGGCCCGGCACCTGCTCGACCTCACTGGCGCCAGGCCGGCCGCGCTCCGCGAGGGGCCGCCATGAAAGCCGCGCTTCTCGCCCTGGCGCTGCTGATACCGCCGGCCTTCGCGGGCGAGCCGCCGGCAGGCGACGGATCGGCCGCCTCGCCCGGCACGGGCATGCTGCAGATGCCGGCGGGCAGCGTCGCCGGCGTGCTCGGCGAGACCGTCCATGGCGCGGACGGCAAGGAGATGGGCCGAATCGTCGATGTCGTGGTCGACCAGTCCGGGCGGCCGCGCGCGGCGGTGATCGATTTCGGCGGCTTCCTCGGCGTTGGCAACCGCCGCGTCGCGGTGGTCTGGGAAGCGCTGCACTTCAAGCCTGGCAAGGATGGCGAGGCGGTGATCGATTGCGACCTGACACCCGACCAGATCCGCGACGCGCCGGAATATCGCGAAACCGGCGGCATGTCGGCGGTCGCCAAGCCGCGGGGGGCGCCGCGCCCACCGCCGGGGCCACCAGCGCCGCCCGTGGCATCCCCGTTGCCTGGGCCCGCCGCACCGGCCAAGCCCTAGTCGCGCCGTGGCGACTGCCTCGCCAAAGCGCCCCCTCCTCGCGCCGGCCGCGGACCCGGCCGCGCCGACGCACAGCGTCGCCATTCCGGCGCTGGACTGGCTGAATTTCTTCATCGCCGCGATGCAGGCGGGGTTCGGCCCCTTCATCGCCGTCTATCTCACCGAACATCGCTGGACCCAGGGCCAGATCGGCATCGCCCTCAGCGTCGGCGCCATCGCCGGGCTGGTGAGCCAGGTCCCCGGCGGGGCGATCGTGGATTATGCTCAGCGCAAGCAGCATCCGCTCGCCCTCGCCGTGGCCGCCATCAGCCTGAGCGCGCTGGCGCTGGCGCTCTGGCCGGCGCCGCTGCCGGTGCTGACCGGCCAGGTGCTGCACTCGCTGGCCAGCTCGGTGCAGGTGCCGGCGATCGCCGCGATCAGCGTCGCCCTCGTCGGCCGCCACGAGGTTGC
This sequence comes from Pseudomonadota bacterium, assembly GCA_021815825.1. Lineage (GTDB taxonomy): Bacteria > Pseudomonadota > Alphaproteobacteria > Acetobacterales > Acetobacteraceae > JAJZVV01. The sequence continues at coordinate 18,375 of JAKAZO010000037.1, read as the reverse complement.
CGAGCGGCTGGGGCGCAACGCGCGCTGGACCTCGCTCGGCTACGGCACCGCGGCGGCCGCGATGGGCATCGTCGGCACCTACGCCTCCGACCGCGCGGTGTTCCTGTTCGCCGCCCTGCTCGGGCTGCCGGCCCTGTTCCTGATCGACCGCATCCACCCGATGCGCCAGCGCCTGCCGGTCGCGCAGGCCGCCAGCGTACCCAGCCGACCGCCGCATCGGCTGCTGGCGGACCCGCGCCTGCTCGGCATCGCCACCTGCGCCGCGCTCTATCAGCTGGCGAATGGGGCGATGCTGCAGCTGGTCGGCGGCGAGATGACACGCCGCGTCGGGATGGACGCGACGCTGATCATCGCGGCCGCTTTGATGGTGCCCCAGGCCGTCGTCGCCGCGCTGTCGCCCTGGTATGGCTGCGCCGCCGATCGCTTTGGCCGCCGGCCGTTGCTGGCGCTGGGCTTCCTGGCCCTGCCGGTGCGCGCGCTGCTGTTCGCGCTGGTCGGGGATCCGTTCGTGGTCGTGCCGCTGCAGGTGCTGGACGGGATCAGCTCCACAGCCTTCGCCGTGCTGGCACCGCTGATCATCGCCGACATCACCGAGGGCAGCGGACGGTTCAATCTCGGCATGGGCCTGATCGGGCTCGCCGGCGGGATCGGCGGAGCGGTGAGCAGCACCCTCGCCGGGACGGTGGCGGACGCCTTCGGCATCAGCGCCGGCTTCGCCGTGCTCGCGGCGGCCGGGGCGGCGGCGACCCTGGCGGCGTTCCTGACCCTGCCGGAAACGCGCCCGGGCTTCCTCACCACTCCGGCGACCTGCCCGATCGAGCGCTGAGGCCGGCCCCTCAGCGCGTGGCGGGGGCTGCCAGAAGCTTCTCGGCCGCATCGATCTGGCGCTGCGCTGCCGCGACGTCGCCGGCGCCGAGCGCGGCCAGCGCGGCGCCGAGCGCCGTCACCGCCGGATCCGCACTCGGCGTGTGCGCCTGGGACGGCGGCACCGAGCGGTCGAGCACGCGCGTCTCCGCGCGCTCCAGCGCCTCTTGCGCCGCGCCGGTCTGGCCGGCGGCCAGCGCGCTGCGGGCGATGGCCAGCAGCTGGGCGGCGTCGGCGTTCTCCGGCGCCGCCGGCAGGCGCGGCGACAGTTCGGGCGTGGTGCTCTGGCCGGGCAGATTGCTTGGCGTCGGCGACAGCTTCATGGCTTGCCCGCCAGTTCCGACCGAGCGCCCCTGATCCTCCGGCGCGGGATTGGTCTGGGCGAAGGCGGGGATCGCGCTCAGCATCAGCGCGGCGGCAAGGAAGCGGGTTCGCATCAGCGTCTCCTGTGGGGAAAGCAGCGGGAATTGGCCCGGACGCAACGGAGCGTACTCTCTAGCGTCCCGGCGCCATCAGCCCCATCGCCTGGCGGGCGAACAGCCGCTTCAGCGGCGGCATCCGGTCCACCGCAGCAATGCCGAGATCGCGCGCCGTGCGCAGGAGCGGATTGTCGCTGCTGAACAGCCGGTCCAGCGCATCGGTCGCGGCGAGCATCAGCATCGTATCGGGACGGCGGGCGCGCTGGTAGCGCGCAAGCACCTCCGCCCCCCCCGGATCGGCGCCGCGCGCCACGGCATCGGCGATGCCGTCGGCCAAGGTGGCGACATCGCGGAAGCCGAGATTGAGCCCCTGGCCGGCGATCGGGTGGATACCATGGGCGGCGTCCCCGGCCAGGGCCAGCCGCGTGGCGGTGAAGCGGTGGGCATAGAGGGCGCTGAGCTGGTAGCTCCACCGCCGCCCGATCGGGCGAATGGCGCCGAGATGGGCGCCGAGGCGGCGGGCGATCTCGCGCCCGTAGCGGTCGTCGTCGAGCGTCTTCAGGCGCGCGGCGTCGGCATCGCGCTCGGTCCAGACGATCGCCGAGACATTGGCCTCGCCGTTGGTCGGGCTCATCGGCAGCTGGGCGAAGGGGCCGGCGGGCAGGAAATGCTCGACGGCGACGCCGTGATGCGGCCGCTCATGGGCGATGGCGCCGACCAGCGCGGTCTGGCCATAGCCGAGCCGCGTGATGCGGATGCCGGCCTCGGCGCGCAGCCGGCTCTCGCGCCCGTCCGCGGCGATGACCAGGCGGCAGGCCAGGCGCGGGCCGCCAGCGATCTGGACGACCGCCTCGTCGTTCGTGCGGTGCACCGCGACCTCGGCCGGGGCGAAGACGCTGAGCGCCGGCAGCGCGTGCAGGTGCGCGTTCAGCGCCCGGCGCAGGCTGCGCGCCTCGACCATCCACCCGAACGCCTCCAGCCCAGGCGCCGGCTCCAGCCCGGCCTCCGCGACATCGAAATGCAGCCGCAGGCGGGAGGCGGGGCGGCCGAGCTTGCCGTCCGAGACCCGGATCGCGGTGATCGGGCCGGGCACGTCCGGCAGGCGCGCCCACACGCCAGCCGCCTCCAACACGCGGCGCGAGCCGGCGGCGATGGCGTAGGCGCGCCCGTCGAAATCCGGGTGCTCCATCGGCGGCAGCGCGGCACGGTCGACGAGCGCCGTGCGCACCCCGCGCGAGGCGAGCAGCGCCGCCAGCGTGCCGCCGACCGGGCCGGCACCGACGACGCAGACCGCAACCTCCAGTTCCGCCGGTTCCATGGTCGCACACTCCTGGCTGCTTCGTTGCACAGTAATTGAGCAGATCGTGCCGCCGCGCAAGGCGCCTCCAGCGCACCCCGCGGTCCCTGGACCGGGGCGGGCAGGCCCAGCCCGAGTGGCACGGTTCTTGGATTATTTCGGTCGTTGGCGTCACGGGCACGCCGGAGAGAGCAGAGGGACCACGTCATGAAACTCATCATGGCCATCATCAAGCCATTCAAGCTCGATGATGTGCGCGAGGCGCTGACGCCGCTCGGCGTTCAGGGGCTGACGGTCACGGAGGTCAAGGGCTTCGGCCGGCAGAAGGGCCAGACCGAGATCTATCGTGGCGCGGAATACCAGGTCAGCTTCCTGCCCAAGGTCAAGATCGAGGTCGTCGTCCCGGCGAGCATGGCCGAGCAGGTGATGGAGGCGATCGCCAAGGCGGCGCAGACCGGCAAGATCGGCGACGGCAAGATTTTCGTCCTCGATGTCGAGCGCGCGCTGCGCATCCGCACCGGCGAGGCCGACGCCGCCGCGATCTGATCGCCCATCCGTCTCCCGTCATCCCCGGAAGATTCAGAAAAGAGAAAGCCAGAATGATGTCGCTTGCCCGTTCCGCGGCCCGGATGCTGCCGCGTCGCTTGCCCCTCGCCGCGCTCGCCGTGGCCCTGCTGTTCGCCGCCGGCCCGGCCTTCGCCGCCGAGACCGCGCCACCGAAGATCGACACCGGCGATACCGCCTGGATGCTCGCCAGCACCGCGCTGGTGCTGCTGATGACGATTCCCGGGCTGGCGCTGTTCTATGCTGGCATGGTGCGCAAGAAGAACGTGCTCGCCACCATGATGCAGTCCTTCACCATCACCTGCCTGGTGACCATCACCTGGATGGTGGCCGGCTACAGCCTCGCCTTCACCAATGGCAACCCGTACATCGGCGATCTGTCGCGGCTTCTGCTCAAGGGAATCGAGGCGCACATCGTCAAGGGCGCGGATGTCGGCTTCGTGCTCGGGGCGGGAACGGACGGCGCGACGCCGTTCACCATTCCCGAGACCGTCTACATGATGTTCCAGATGACGTTCGCGATCATCACCCCGGCGCTGATCGCCGGCGCCTTCGCCGATCGGATGAAATTCTCCGCCATGTGCATCTTCATGGTGCTGTGGTCGCTGCTGGTCTACAGCCCGATCGCGCACTGGGTGTGGAGCGCCACCGGCTGGGTCGCGGCCCTGGGCGCGATCGACTTCGCCGGCGGCACCGTGGTGCACATCAACGCCGGCATCGCCGGGCTGATGTGCGCGCTGGTGCTGGGCAAGCGCGTCGGCTTCGGCCGCGACAACCTCGCACCCTATAATGTCGGCTACGCCGTCATCGGCGCCTCGCTGCTGTGGGTCGGCTGGTTCGGCTTCAACGCCGGCTCCGCGGTCGGCGCCAACGGCCGCGCCGGCATGGCGATGGCGGTGACGCAGATCGCCACCGCGGCAGCGGCGCTGGGCTGGATGTTCGCCGAATGGGCGGCGAAGGGGAAACCCTCGGTGCTCGGCGCGGTCTCCGGCGCGGTCGCCGGCCTGGTCGCCATCACCCCGGCCTCGGGCTACGTGCTTCCCGGCGCCTCGATCATTATCGGCGTCGCCGCCGGCGTGATCTGCTTCTGGGCCGCCACCAGCCTCAAGCACATGCTGGGCTATGACGACAGCCTGGACGCGTTCGGCGTGCACGGCGTCGGCGGCATCGTCGGCGCGCTGCTCACCGGCGTGTTCGCCTACGGGCCGCTCTCGGCCACCGACGCCGCCGCCGAGGGCACCGTGGGTGGCCTGCACCAGCTCGGCATCCAGGCCGAGGCGGTGGTGGTGACCCTGGTCTATAGCGGCATCATGACCCTGATCATCCTCAAGGTGGTCGATCTCATCGTCGGACTGCGCGTCACCACCGAGCAGGAGGTCGAGGGGCTGGACGTGGTGCTGCACGGCGAGCAGCTCGGCTGATCCTCCCGGCCCGAGGCTGCAATGCGGGGGAGTGCGCCCGGGCGCGCTCCCCCGTTCCATTGGCGCGGCGCCACGGCTCTGGCACGCGCCTCGCCGCCCCGGTATGTGTCACGGCCTTCGATCAACCGAGTGGGCCGCGCGTCATCCGGCGCGGGGCCCCTTCAGGAACGGGCCATGACCGACGACGCCCCGCCCGCCCCGCTCGCCGAGCATGTCGAGACCGTCCGCGCCGAGTGGATCGACCGCAACGGGCACATGAATCTCGCCTACTACATGGTCATTTTCGACCACGGCACCGACGCGCTGCTGGACGCGCTCGGCATCGGCGAGGCCTACAGCGCCGCGACCAATGGCACCATCTTCGCCGCCGAGGCCCATCTCCTCTATCGCCAGGAACTGCACGCCGGCGAGGCCGCGCGGGTCCGCAGCTGGCTCCTCGGGGCGGACGCCAAGCGGCTGCATATCCTGCATGAAATGGTGCGCGACGCGGACGGCGCGCCGATCGCCGTCAACGAGCTGCTGGGGCTGCATGTCGACATGGCCAGCCGCCGCGTCGCCCCCTTCCCGCCCGAGCGCGGCGCCGTGCTCGATGCCGCCGCCGCGCCGTGGCGGGACCGCAGCCTGCCCGAGGGCGCTGGCCGGCGCATCGCGCTGGAACGCCAAGACCGGACGCGGCAGACCCCGAAGGGCGGCTAAATCCCCTCCGTCCGCCGGGCCGGGTGGCTGCCGGCGCGCCGCCCGCTGAACAGCACCCCGAGCACGATAAGGGCGGCGATGACCGCCGACGAGGTGATCCGGCTGAGATGCAGACCGCCATCGGCGAAGGGCTTGGTCAGCGTATCCCCGACCGTCGCGCCCAGCGGGCGGGTGAGGATGAACCCGGCCCAGAAGGCCAGCGCCGCCGGGAGATTGAGCCGGTAATAGGCGAGCGCCACCAGCCCCAGACCGAGGGCGAAAACCACCGCCGCGCCCTCGTAGCCGAGCCCGGAATCGTCGGCGAAGAAATCGCCGAGCGCGGTCCCCAGCGTGTTCGAGAACAGGATCGTAGCCCAGTAGAAGGCCTCGATCTTCGGCGTCGAGACGGTGGCGACGGCGATGGAGCCCTGGGTGAACCACCACAGGCCCAGCACCGCCAGCAGCATGGCGAGCAGCACCAGCGAGCCGCCGACATAGCCGATGCCCAGCGACCGGTCGGCGAAATCGGCCATCGTCGTGCCCACGGTGGTCGTGGTCACGATCACCACCCAGTAGAGGAACCGGTTGAAGGAGCGCGCGCCGATCTGCGCGGCGACGGTGACGGCGAAGAGGGCGAAGAAGATCACGCTGCTGAGCGCGTAGCCCAGGTCCATGGTCATCGACAGCGCGTCGCCACCGGTCTCGCCCAGCGTGGTCGCCAGGATCTTGATGATCCAGAAGCCGAGGGTCACCTCCGGCACCTTGGCGGTGCCTTGCGTCGGGTTCATGCGGTCGTCCTGTTCCGAGGGTGAAGCGGGCGTCAGTTCGAGGGCGCCAGCTTCTGCTGAATCTTCTGGCCCGCCTCGTCCAGCTTCTGCCCCGTCTTCTCGGCCGCGGTCCCGACCGCCTGGCCGACATTGCCCTCGATCTGGTCGAGCTTCCGCCCGACCGTCTCGCCGGTATGGTGAGAGGCGCAGCCCGCCGTCACCAGACCCAGCGCGAACAGGGCCGTCAGCGTCACGTCGCGCATCATCGATAGGTCACTCCCTCCAGGCGCTGATTCCGATGTATTGACCGGAAAGCCGGCCACAAGGCCAGCCCCACGGGTGGGAGGTTGCCTTGCCGATCAAGCAGACCCATCGCTACCACGACCTCGACGACCCGCAGCGGCAGCCGCGCTTCACCGGCATCGCCAGCTTCTTCCGCGCCCCGCCCACCCAGGACCTGGCCGAGACGGAGATCGGGCTCATCGGCGTGCCGGTCGATCTTGGCGTCACCAACCGCTCCGGCGCCCGCCACGGCCCGCGCGCGGTGCGCGAACACTCCACATTGTTGCGGCGAATTAATGGCGCGACCGGGGTCGACCCCTTCGCGCTGGCCCGCGTGCGCGACCTCGGCGACGCCTGGATCGAGCAGCCCTACGTCCTCGAAGCCGCGCAGAGCGAGATCACCGAATTTTTCGCCGCCGTCGTCGCCGCCGGCGTGACGCCGCTCGCCGTCGGCGGCGACCACTCGGTCTCGCTGCCGATCCTGCGCGCCGTCGCCGCCGGCGGCGCCATCGGCCTGGTGCATATCGACGCGCATTGCGACACCGGGGACGATTACATGGGCTCGCGCTTCCATCACGGCGCCCCCTTCCGCCGCGCCGTGGAGGAGGGGCTGCTCGACCCGGCGCGGGTGATCCAGATCGGCATCCGCGGCACCACCAACGACCCGGCCCTCTGGGGCTTCAGCCGCGCGGCCGGGATGCGCGTGCTCGATATGGACGAATTCCACGACCGCGGCTGGCGCTTCGCGCTCGCCGAGGCGCGGCGGATCATCGGCGCCGGCCCGGCCTATCTCAGCTTCGACATCGACGCGCTGGACCCGGTCTTCGCCCCCGGCACCGGCACGCCCGAAGCCGGCGGCATCGCCATGATCGAGGCGCTGAGGCTGCTGCGCGGCCTGCGCGGCCTCGACTTCGTCGGCGCCGACCTGGTCGAGGTCGCCCCGCCCTTCGACCCTTCCGGCCTCACCGCGTTCCACGGCGCCTCGGTGCTGTTCGAGGAACTGTGCCTGCTGGCCGAGGCCCGTGCGGCCCGCGAGCACCGCACCCCCGAGCGAGCCCCTTGACGCGCATCCAGGCTTGCGTCGGAACGCGCTCTCGGTCATATCCCCGCGCGGTGCCGGGATGGGTCCGGCGCCAATTCACACGCGTGGCGACTTTCCTGGGGCGATGCCCCGGGTCCGGTGCCGTCTGATCGGCGGCCGGCCGCGCGGAGGGTCAACCGGACGGACGGAAAGGACACGCATCATGGCGATGCCCGACTATTCGCTGCGCCAACTGCTCGAATCAGGGGTGCATTTCGGCCACCACACGCGGCGCTGGAACCCGCGCATGGCGCCGTTCCTCTTCGGCGTGCGCAACCAGGTCCACATCATCGACCTGGAACAGACCATGCCGCTGCTGGACCGGGCGCTGCGGGCGCTGCGCGACATCACCGCGGCCGGCGGCCGGGTGCTGTTCGTCGGCACCAAGCGCGCGGCAGCGGACGCGGTGGCGGACGCGGCGCGCCGCTGTGGCCAGTACTACGTCAACCATCGCTGGCTCGGCGGCACGCTGACCAACTGGAAGACCATCACCGGCAGCATCAAGCGCCTGCGCCAGATCGACGAGATGCTCAGCGGCGAGGTTCAGGGCCTGACCAAGAAGGAGGTCCTCCAGCTCAGCCGCCAGAAGGAGAAGCTCGAGCAGGCGCTAGGCGGCATCAAGGAGATGGGCGGGCTGCCGGACATCCTGTTCATCATCGACACGAACAAGGAGAAGCTCGCGGTCGCCGAGGCGGTCAAGCTCGGCATCCCGGTCGCCGCCGTGCTCGACAGCAATTCGGACCCCGAGGGCGTCACCTACCCGATCCCCGGGAATGACGACGCCATCCGTGCCATCACCCTCTATTGCGACCTCGCGGTGGCGGCGGTGCTCGATGGCATCAGCGCCGAGATGGCGGCCTCCGGCCAGGATATCGGCGCCGCCGAGGAGCTGCCTGCGGCGGCCCTGCCCGAGGCTTGAGCAATGTCAGGGCCTGAACGTCTCGGGGCCTGACCGCTCCAACCGAGGCCAGGCCCTCAATCTGGGAGATCGACGATGGCCGAAATCACGGCATCACTGGTCAAGGAACTGCGCGACAAGACCGGCGCGGGCATGATGGACTGCAAGCGCGCCCTGTCGGAGAATGGCGGGGAGCTGGAAGCCGCGGTCGACTGGCTGCGCAAGAAGGGCCTCGCGGCCGCGGCCAAACGGTCGGGCCGGGTGGCCGCGGAAGGGTTGATCGGCGTGCTCTCCGCTCCCGCCAAGGCGGCGATGGTCGAGGTCAACGCCGAGACCGACTTCGTCGCCCGCAACGAGCTGTTCCAGGCCTTCGTCATGCACGTCGCTCAGGTCGCGCTGCATGTCGGCGAGAATCTGGACGCGATCGCCGCCGCCCCCTATCCGGGCACCGGGCGCAGCGTCGCCGAGGAGTTGACCCATCTGGTTGCCACCATCGGCGAGCACATGGCGATCCGGCGTGCCCGCGTGCTCTCGGTGCCGCAGGGCGCCGTGGCGACCTACGTCCATTCGGCGCTGAAGCCCGGCCTGGGCAAGATCGGCGTGCTGGTGGCGATCGAGGGCAACAGCGAGATCGCGAGCCTGGAGACGCTCGGCCGGCAGGTCGGCATGCATGTCGCCGCCGCCCGCCCCGAGGCTCTGGACATCGACGCCGTCGATCCCGCCGCCCTGGCCCGCGAGCGCAGCGTCCTGGCCGAACAGGCCCGGGCCTCGGGCAAGCCCGAGGCGATCATCGAGAAGATGGTCGAAGGGCGCATCCGCAAGTACTATGAGGAAGTCGTGCTGCTGGAGCAGGTCTGGGTGCATGATGGCGAGAGCCGGGTGCGCGCGGTGCTGCAGAAGGCGGGCGCCAAGCTTGCCGGGTTCGCCCGCTTCCAGCTGGGCGAGGGCATCGACAAGGTGGCGGGCGGGGATTTCGCCGCCGAGGTGGCTGCCGCGGCCGGGCTGGCCGGTTGACGCGAGTTCCTGCTGTCGTTCGGCCCGGGTGGGTGACGCTTGTTCGCCCATCCGCGCCCCGCTAGTTTCGTTCCGCCGCCTTCGCCCCAGCCCACAGGAGCCGCATGACCGACCAGCCGATCTATCGTCGCGTGCTGCTGAAGGTCTCCGGCGAGGCGCTGATGGGACAGCGCGACTACGGGCTGGACAACGACATGGTCCAGCGCATCGCCGCGGATATCGGCGCCGTCGTGGCCATGGGGGTGCAGGTCTGCGTCGTCATCGGCGGCGGCAACATCTTCCGCGGCGTCTCCGCCGCCGCTTCGGGCATGGACCGCGCCCAGGCCGACTATATGGGCATGCTGGCGACGGTGATGAACGCGCTCGCGGTGCAGAGCGCGTTGGAGAAGCTCGCGGTGCCGACGCGGGTGCAGTCGGCGATCCCGATGTCCAGCGTCTGCGAGCCCTATATCCGGCGCCGCGCCGAGCGGCACATGGAAAAGGGCCGGGTGGTGATCTTCGCCGCCGGCACCGGCAACCCCTTCTTCACCACCGACACCGCTGCGGCCCTGCGCGCCGCCGAGATGAAATGCGACGCCCTGCTCAAGGGCACGCAGGTGGACGGGGTCTATTCCGCCGACCCGCGCAAGGTCCATGGCGCCGCGCGCTACCAGACGCTGACCTATCTCGATGTCCTGGCCAACGAGCTCGCGGTGATGGATGCGGCCGCGATCAGCTTGGCGCGGGAGAACGGCCTGCCGATCCTGGTCTTCAACGTCCACGCCGCCGGCGCCTTCGCCGATGTGATGCGCGGACGGGGCCGGTTCACGCGAATTTCCGAGCATCCCTGAACGAAGGGAGACACGCGCTTTGGTGGCCGATCTCAACGCTCTGAAACAGGACATCTCGCACCGCATGGACGGGGCGCTGGAGGCGCTGAGGCGCGAATTCAGCGGCCTGCGCACCGGACGGGCGAGCCCGGCGCTGCTCGAGCCGGTGCATGTGCAGGCCTATGGCGGATCGATGCCGCTGAGCCAGGTCGGCACCGTCAATGTGCCCGAACCGCGGATGATCACCGTGCAGGTCTGGGACCGGGCCCTGGTCTCGGCGGTGGAGAAGGCGATCCGCGATGCCGGGCTCGGGCTCAACCCTTCCGCCGACGGCCAGCTCGTGCGCGTGCCGATCCCCCAGCTCACCACCGAGCGCCGTGCTGAACTCGCCAAGGCGGCCGGCCGCTATGCCGAGGCGGCGCGGGTCGCCGTGCGCGCGGTCCGGCGCGATGGCATGGAGCAGATCAAGGCCGTCGAGAAGAAGCATCAGATCAGCGAGGACGAAGCCAAGGACTGGGGCGACGAGATCCAGAAACTGACGGACCAGCATATCAAGAAGGTCGATGAGCTGCTGGTGGAAAAGGAAAAAGATATCCGCCAGGTCTGAGCCGTTCAGCGGGGTTCCCCAGCACATGTCGCCTCTGATTGCCAGCGCGCCTGATCTGCGGCCTCGCGCCGATTCGCCCGACGGAACCCTGCCGGCGCACGTCGCCATCATCATGGATGGCAACGGCCGCTGGGCCGCGGCGCGCGGCCTGCCGCGCGTCGCCGGGCACCGCGCCGGCGCGCAGGCGGTGCGGCGGACCATCGAGGCGGCGCTGCAGCACGGCGTGCAGTGGCTGACCCTCTACGCCTTCAGCAGCGAGAACTGGCGCCGGCCGGAGGGCGAGATCACCGATCTCACCGGCCTGCTGCGGCACTATCTCCGCAACGAGGTCGCCGAGCTGGCCGCCAACGGCGTGCGCCTCAGGGTGATCGGCGAGCGCCGCCGCTTCGCCGCCGACATCCAGGCCGCCTTCGTCGACGCCGAACGCCTCACCGCCGGCAATGTGCGGCTCAACGTGACGGTCGCGCTCTCCTATGGCGGTCGCAGCGAGATCGTCGACGCCGCACGCCGCGTCGCGGAGGCGGCGCTGGCCGGCACGCTGGACCCGGCCGGGCTCGACGAGGCCGGCTTCGCCGACAAGCTCTTCACCGCCGGCACCCCGGACCCGGATCTCATTCTGCGCACCAGTGGCGAGCGCCGGCTGTCGAATTTCCTGCTGTGGCAGGCGGCCTATGCGGAACTGGTCTTCCTCGACGTGCTCTGGCCGGATTTCGGCGCCCAGCATTTCGCCGAGGCGCTGGCCGACTATGCGCGGCGGGAGCGGCGTTTTGGCGCCCGGCCCGTCTGAGTCCCCGAGCGGCGCGAGGCCGGTCCTGCCAGAACTCGGCCTGCGCCTCCTCTCGGCGGCCATTCTCGGCCCGACGGCGCTGCTCTGCCTGTGGTTCGGCGCGGTCCCCTGGATCCTGCTCATCGGCCTCGGCGCCGTGGGGCTCGGCGCCGAATGGGCCGTGCTCGCCGGCCAGCGTCCCTCCAGTGCCGCGGCGCTGGCGCTGGTGGGCGGACTGGTCCTGGCCACGCTGGAAGGGGCAGTGGAGCATCAGGGGCTGGCGTTCGGGCTGCTCGGCTCGGGCGGGGCGCTGGCCTGGTGGTTCGCGCGCCCGAGCGCCCACGCGCTGCGCCTGGCCGCCGGCGCGTTCTATATCGGGCCGGCGATGCTGGCCCTGCTCTGGCTGCGCAGCGATCCAGGCGCCGCGGGGTCGATCGGGCGGGCGAACACGCTGTTCCTGGTGTTGCTGGTCTGGGCCAGCGACAGCGGCGCCTATGTCGCCGGACGTGCGATCGGCGGGCCAAAGCTGGCGCCCGCGATCTCGCCGGGCAAGACCTGGGCCGGCGCGCTCGGCGGGCTGGCCATCACCTGCCTGTTCGGGCTCGCCTTTGCCGGCTTTGCGCGCACCGCGCTGCCGGCGGCCAGCGCCTCGCTGCCGCACGCGGCGGTGATCGCCGGCGGGCTCGGGCTCGTGGCGCAGGCTGGCGATCTTCTCGAAAGTGCCATCAAACGTCATGTCGGGGTGAAGGACTCGGGCTGGCTGATCCCCGGCCATGGCGGCCTGCTCGATCGGCTGGACGCGCTGCTGGCGGCCGCGCCGGTGGCCGCCTTGCTATCACTCTGGACCGGCCGGGGAGCCTTGCTGTGGAGTTGAGAAGCGTCACCGTGCTGGGCAGTACCGGCAGCGTCGGCACCCAGACCGTTTCCCTGCTGCACGCGCCGGAGCGGTTTCGCGTCCGGGCCCTGGTGGGGGGGCGCAACGCCGCGCTGCTCGCCGAGCAGGCCCGCGCCCTCGGCGCCGAGCTGGCCGTGGTCAACGATGAGGGCGCCTATCCCGCCCTGCGGGACGCGCTCGCGGGCAGCGGCATCGCCTGCGCCGCCGGACCCGACGCCGTGGTGGCGGCGGCGGCGATGGACGCGGACTGGACCATGGCCGCCATCACCGGGGCGGCCGGGCTGCCGGCAACGCTGGCCGCGATCCGCCGCGGCCGCGCCGTCGCCCTGGCCAACAAGGAGGCGCTGGTCTCCGCCGGGGAGGTGATGCTGCGCGCCGTGCAGGCGGCCGGCGCCCAGTTGCTGCCGGTCGACTCCGAGCACAACGCCATTTTCCAGTCCCTCGCCGACGGCAACCGCGACGCAGTGGAACGGATCATCCTGACCGCGTCTGGCGGCCCGTTCAGGAACGCCAGTCTCGAGGAGATGGCGGCGGCAACGCCCGAGGCCGCGCTGCGCCATCCGGTCTGGTCGATGGGCGCCAAGATCAGCATCGATTCAGCGACGCTGATGAACAAGGGCCTGGAGCTGATCGAGGCGGTGCGCCTGTTCGCGCTGGCGCCGGAGCAGGTGGACATCCTGGTCCATCCGCAATCGGTGATCCATGGCATGGTCTGCTACCGCGACGGCAGCGTGCTGGCGCAACTCGGCTCGCCGGATATGCGTGTGCCGATCGCCCACACCCTGGCCTGGCCGGAGCGGATGACGACGGTGGCGCCGCGGCTCGACCTGGCGCAGCTCGGGCGGCTCGACTTCGCGCCGCCGGATGCGGTGCGCTTTCCCGCCTTGCGTCTCGCCCGCGAGGCCTTGCAGGCAGGCGGCGGCGGCCCCACCATCCTGAGCGCCGCCAACGAGGTCGCAGTCGAGGCCTTCCTCGCCCGGCGCATCGGCTTTCTCGATATCGCCGCCACCGCCGAGCGCGTGCTGGCACGGCTCGGCGCCCCGGCGCTGGACGATCTGGACACGGTGATCGCACTCGACCAGGCCGCGCGCCGCACCGCCGCGCAGATCATCGCTCGCGCCGCCTGATACTCGCCGCCTGACACTCGCCCGCCACCCAGGGGATCGGAGACCATGCTGCTGCATTTCCCGGACGCCGCCCGCACCGCGATCGCGTTTGCCATCGTGCTCGGGGTTCTGGTGTTCGTGCACGAACTCGGTCACTACCTCGCCGCCCGCTGGCGTGGCGTGCATGTCGAGACCTTCGCCATCGGTTTCGGCCACCCGCTGGCGCGCTGGACCGACCGGCGCGGCACGGTCTGGAAGCTCGGCTGGCTGCCGCTCGGCGGCTTCGTCAAACTGCACGGCCAGGGGCTCGCCGGGGGAACGGAACCGGCCCCGAGCGACGGGCCGCTGCGGCCCGGCCGCACCTTCCACGACAAGCCGGTGCTGTCGCGTGCCATCGTCGTCGCCGCCGGGCCGGTGGCGAACTTCCTGCTCGCCATCGTGCTGTTCGCCGCCCTCTTCGCCACCGCCGGCCGACCGGTCGCCTTGCCCGTCGTCGGTGAAGTGACCCCCAACTCGGCCGCCGCGCGCGGCGGTCTCGCCCCTGGGGACCGCATCCTCGCCATCAACGGCACCGAGATCAGCCGCTTCCAGGACATCCAGCGCATCGTCCAGGCACGCCCGGATACCGTGCTGGCCCTGAGCGTGCAGCGCGACGGCAAGGAGATTCCGCTGGCGGTGACGACCGGCAGCCGCGAACAGAACGGCAGCCGCATCGGCCTGCTCGGCATCAGCGGCGGCGCCGCCATCCTCGAGCGTCTGTCGCCGCCCGCCGCCCTGGTGGCAGGGACCGAGGAGACCTGGCAGATCGCCCGCGACACCGCGGTCAGTCTCTGGCAGATGCTGCGCGGCCAACGCGGCGCGGACGATCTCGGCGGGCCGCTCCGCATTGCCGAATTGTCGGGCCAGGTCGCGCGCCTGGGCGTCCCCAGCCTCGTCTCCTTCATCGCCCTTCTCTCGGTCAATCTCGGCCTGATCAATCTCTTTCCGGTTCCGGTCCTGGACGGCGGGCATCTCCTGTTCTATCTGGCCGAGGTCTTGCTGGGACGGCCGATTCCAGCCCGCGCACAGGAAATCGGGCTGCGCGCCGGATTTGCCGTCCTGGTTGGGGTGTTCGTGTTTGCAACATGGAACGATCTCAGCCATTTCGGGCTGTTCCGCTGGATCGCCGGACTGATCGGGTGAGCGAGCGACCGGGTGAGCGAGCGACCGGGTGATCCGCTGATCGGGTGCGGGATGGGCCCGGGCTTCGGGCCGGCAGGGTTGAGGTGGGAGAAGGTCTTTGGCGCGTCTGCGTGGTGCGATGATTGGGCTGGCCTGCCTGGTCGCGGTGGCCGAGGTGGCGTCTGGCCAGCAGCCCGGCCCGGAGCCGTCCGGCCCGCCTAATCTCGGGCCTGAGCCGGCACCAGCCCCCGCGCCGCCGCCCCCCGCCGCAGCGCCGACACCAGCCAAGGCCGCCCCGGTGCGCGCGCCCGAACGGGCCGCGCCGGAACGGGTCGCGCCGGTCAATCCCGCCGATGTCATCGAATCGGTCCGCGTCGAAGGCAACAAGCGGATCGAAGCCGGGACGATCGAGTCCTACATGCTGCTGCGCCCCGGCGATGCCTTCAGCGAGGGGCTGATGGATCGCAGCCTGAAGGCGCTCTACGCGACCGGGTTGTTCTCCGACGTCTCGCTCAAGCGGGACGGCCAGAACCTGGTGGTGCAGGTGACCGAGAACCCGATCGTCGACCGTGTCGCCTTCGAGGGCAACAGCGAGATTTCCGATGACGATCTGGCCAAGGAAACGCAGCTGCGTGCCCGCGCCGTCTACACCGCCGCCCAGGCCGAGACCGACCGCCAGCATCTGCTCGATGTCTATGCGCACCACGGCTATTTCGGCGCGAGCATCACCCCCAAGGTGATCCGCCTGGCGGACAACCGCGTCAATGTGGTGTTCAACATCAAGGAGGGTGAACACACACTGATCAGCCGCATCGCCTTCGTCGGCAACCACGTGTTCAGCGAAAGCGCACTGCGCGACGTGATCACGAGCCGGCAGGAAGTGTGGTGGAATTTTCTCACCAGCAGCGACAGCTACGATCCCGCGCGCGTCGCCTACGACAAGGAGCAGCTGCGCCGGTTCTACCTTCGCAACGGCTATGCCGACTTCAAGGTGATCTCGGCCAACGCCGAGCTGTCACCCGACCGACGTTCGTTCTTTCTCACCTTCACCCTCTCCGAGGGCGAGCGCTACCACGTCGGAAGCATCACGATCGATTCCGAGATCCGCTCGCTCGAGGGCAAGACACTGCGCGACAGCGTCAAGATCCGTTCGGGCGACGTCTACAACGGCGATCTGATCGAGAGTTCGATCGAAGCGATCAAGAAGGATGCGATGGATCGCGGCTTGACGTTCGTGGATGTCAAGCCGGAGATCAAGCGCAACGCCGCCAAGAAGCTCATCGATCTGCGCTTCGTCGTCGCGCACGGACCGCGGATCTATGTCGAGCGGATCGACATCACCGGCAACACGCGCACGCAGGACCGCGTCGTGCGGCGGCAATTCGCCTTCGCCGAGGGCGATCCGCTCAATCAGGACCAGATCAAGAGCACCAAGCAGGCGCTCCAGGATCTCGGCTATTTCGGCAAGGTGGACATCACCACCTCGCCCGGCTCGGCGCCGGACCGCTCGGTGGTGAACGCCGTCGTCGAGGACAAGGCGACAGGCCAGTTCCAGCTCGGCGGCGGCTACTCGACCGACATCGGCCCGCTGCTCAATCTCGGCCTGACCGAAAAGAACATTCTCGGCAGCGGCAACGATGCCGGCATCACCGGGGTGATCGCACTCTACGAAACGTCGGTGGACCTGAACTTCACCAACCCGTACCTGTTCGACCGCAACCTGGTCTCGAGCAGTGATCTTTTCTATTCGAACCTGAACGACTACTTCATCGCCGCCTTCAACGAGCGCCGCGTCGGCTTCAGCGAAACCGTCGGCTATCAGATCTCCAACCATCTGCGCCAGTCCTGGAGCTACCAGCTCGCCGAGCGCCAGATCTACAATGTCGCGAGCTATGCCAGCAGCTATATCCAGAACCAGAACTTCATCTCGACATTGTCGCAGATCGGCCAGGTGATCACGCTCGACTATCGCGACAGCGCGACGAACCCGCATACCGGCTTCGTCACCCGTCTCGGCACCGATTATGCCGGGCTCGGCGGCAACGCCAATTTCGAGCGCTTCTCGCTCGACGGCCAGTACCTGATCCCGCTCGACCGCTTGACCGGCAACAGCGACTGGGGCATCGCCATCTCCGGCAGTGGCGCCTATCTGGCGCAGAGCGGCCAGTCCTACATCGTCGACCGGTTCTTCCTCGGCGGCTATAATCTGCGTGGCTTTCTCGATGGCGGCGTCGGCCCGCACGATCCCTTCACCGGTGACAGCCTTGGCGGCAACCTGATGTGGACGCAATCGACCGAACTGCGCTTCCCGCTGCCGGTGCCGCCGGATCTCGGCGTCTCGGGGCGGGTGTTCGCCGATCTCGGCAGCTTGCAGGGCCTGCAAGAGGTCCGCGGCAATCCGCTTTACCGCAACAATGGCCAGCTCTACGCCAACGATGGCTCGATCCGCGTCGGCGCCGGCTTCGGCATCACCTGGAACAGCCCGTTCGGCCTGATCAACCTGGACATCGCCGACCCGATCGTCAAAAGGAACTACGATCAGACCGAGATTTTCCGCATCGGCTTTGGCACGAGGTTCTAAGTGCGCATCTTTCCGGCTGCCGCCCGCCTTCCCGCCCTTGTGGGCCTGATCCTGTTTGCGGCCTCACCGGCCATGGCCGAGGACTGGTTCATGCCCGGCCAGGGCCAGCAGCCCGGGGCCGCAGCACCGCGCGCGGCCAAGCCGACGGGCCTGGCCGCACCCGCAGGCCCGCCCGCGCTCCCCGCCGGCCAGGTCCCGGGCGCGGCGCCGGGCGCCGAGGCGGCGCAGCAGCCGCCGCCGCAAGTGCCCTTGCCGCCACCGCCGACCCTGCCGCCGATGGCCAAGGTGGCGCCGCCGCCGGCCGTGGTGGTCGGCGTGCTCGCCGTGCCGGATGTCATGCGCAGCTCCACCGCGGCGCAGGAAATCGAGCGGGTCTTCGGCCAACGCCGGGACAAGCTCAACCAGGACGCGCAGAAGGAGCAGGCGGCCTGGCGCGACATGCAGGAGTCGCTGGTCAACGAGCGCGCCAAGCTGAGCCCGGAGCAGATCCGCACCCGCGAACGCCAGCTGCAGGAGCGCATCACCACCGCCCAGCGTACTTTCCGCGAGCGCGGCAAGATCATCCAGGATAGCGCCCAGTACTCGCTGGCGCAGATCGAGCGGACCCTGGTCTCGGTGATCCGCCAGGTTGCCGAGGCCCATGGCATGAACCTGGTGCTGCACCGCGCACAGGTCGCGCTCAACATCAATGAGCTCGATATCACGGCCGATGTGACCAAGCAGATCAACGCCGTCCTGCCGAAAGTCGTGATCCCGCCGGACGGGCAGGAGCCGACCGCCGAGCTGGCCAAGCAGGCGGCCGAAAAGGCTGCCGCGGCGACGCCGGCGGCAGCGGCCCCGGCGGCAGCCACTCCGGCGCCGGCGACCCCGGCGGCGTCCAACTCGGAACCCAAGCCGGCGGCGGCGCCGGTCCCGGCGGCCCCGGCGAACCCGAAGCCCTGATCGGACCGATGGCGGCCGACCCTATCGCCGGTGACCCAAGGTTCTTCGCCCGCACCGGGCCGCACCGTCTCGCGGCGCTGGCGGCGGCCGCGGGGGCGACGCTGGCCGAGGGCGCCCAGGCTGAGACCGAGTTCGATTCGGTCGCCCCCCTGCAGCGGGCCGGCCCCCGTGCGGTAAGCTTTCTCGACAATCGGCGCTATGCGCCGTTGCTCGAGACGACGCAGGC
>JAKAZO010000036.1:27577-31196 GCA_021815825.1 Pseudomonadota bacterium | reverse complement strand
ACCGTCGCCATCCCGGTCCCGGCGCTACTCTGCGCGCGGCCGCGCGGGCGTTGCAGCGCGTCGGCGAGCCGGCGACCGCCGTGCTCGCCGCGATCGAGCGGGCCGAGGAGGCCCTGGGCGAGGCCGAGAGCCTGCTGTCGCGCCTGGCCGGGGAGGCGGAGGGCGATCCGCGCCGGCTCGAGGCCGCCGAGGAGCGGCTGTTCACCCTGCGCGCGGCGGCGCGCAAGTACGCCGTCGCCGTCGTCGAGCTCCCGGCCCACGCCGCCGTGCTGCGCGCCCGCCTGGCTTCGCTGCAGAGCGGCGAGGCCGAGGTCGCCGCGCTGGCGGACGCGGTCCGCTCGGCGCGCTCGGCCTATATCGCCGCCGCCGAGCGGCTCGGCGCGGCGCGGACGGCGGCGGCGGCGCGGCTGCAGCGGGCGGTCGCCGCCGAGCTGCCGCCCTTGCGCCTGGACAAGGCGCGGTTCGTCGTCGAGCTCACCCCGCTGGCGGAGAGCGCCTGGGCCGCGCAGGGACGCGAGGCGGCGCGGTTCCTCATCGCCGCCAATCCGGGCCAGGAGCCGGGCCCGCTCGCCCGCGTTGCCTCGGGCGGGGAATTGTCGCGCCTGATGCTGGCGTTGAAAGTGGTGCTGGCGGCGGGCTCGCCGGTGCCGACGCTGGTGTTCGATGAGGTCGACGCCGGCATCGGCGGCGCCACCGCCGCCGCCGTCGGCGAGCGTCTGGCCCGCGTCGCCGAGCGGCTGCAGGTGCTGGTGGTGACGCATTCGCCGCAGGTCGCCGCGCGCGGCCAGGCGCATCTGCGCGTCGCCAAGCGCGTCGCCCGGGGCCACACCGTCACCGAGGTCGCCGAGCTGACGGCGGCGGAGCGGCGTGAGGAGATCGCGCGCATGCTCGCCGGCGAGGCCATCACCGATGCCGCGCGCGCGGCGGCGTCGAGCCTGCTGGACCGGGTGATATGAGCGCCGAGCGGGACGTCGCGGCGCTGAGCGCGGCCGAGGCTCAAGCCGAACTGGCCCGGCTCGCCGCCGAGATCGTCGCCCATGACCGGGCCTATTACGAACAGGACGCGCCGGTCGTCAGCGATGCGGACTATGATGCGCTGCGGCGGCGCAACGCGGCGATCGAGGCGCGGTTTCCGGATCTCGTTCGTCCCGACAGCCCGAGCCATCGGGTCGGCGCCCCGGCCGCCGGCGGCTTCGCCAAGCGGCGCCATCTGGCGCCGATGCTCTCGCTCGACAATGTCTTCGAGCCCGCTGAATTCACCAGATTCTGTTCCAGCGTCAGACGCTTTCTCGGGCTCGACGAGGCCGCGCCGCTGGCCTTCGTGGGCGAGCCGAAGATCGACGGCCTGTCGATCTCGCTGACCTACGAGCACGGGCGCTTCATAGCCGGCGCGACGCGCGGCGACGGGCTGGAAGGCGAGGACGTCACCGCCAATCTGCGCACCCTTGCCGCCGTGCCGCAGCGTCTGCACGGCCACGCGCCCGCCCTGATCGAGATCCGCGGCGAGGTGTTCATGGCCAAGGCGGACTTCCTCGCCCTCAACGCGACGCAGGCGGCGGCGGGGGAGAAAATCTTCGCCAATCCGCGCAATGCCGCGGCCGGTTCGCTGCGCCAGCTCGATCCTTCGGTGACCGCCGCGCGCCCGCTGTCGCTGTTCGCCTATGCCATGGGCGAGACCAGCGAGAGCGTCGCGGCAACGCACGGCGCGTTCCTCGACCGGCTGCGCGGCTGGGGCTTCGCGGTCAACCCGCTGTCCCGCCCGCTCGCAGGGGAGGCCGAGGCGGCCGCCTTCCAGCAGGAGATGGCCGGGCGCAGGGCCGGACTCGACTATGACATCGACGGCGTCGTCTACAAGATCGACGACCTCGCGCTGCAGCGCCGGCTCGGCTTCGCCGGCCGGGCGCCGCGCTGGGCGACGGCGTGGAAATTTCCCGCCGAGCAGGCCGAGAGCGTGGTCGAGGCGATCCGAATTCAGGTCGGGCGCACCGGCGCGCTGACCCCGGTGGCCATCCTCGCCCCGGTCAATGTCGGCGGCGTGCTGGTGCGGCACGCGACGCTGCACAACGAGGACGAGATCGCGCGCAAGGATGTCCGCGTCGGCGATACCGTCATCCTCCAGCGCGCCGGGGATGTCATTCCGCAGATCGTCGCCGTGGTGGCAGACAAGCGGCCGGCGGGAACGGTTCCGTTCGCGTTCCCGGACCACTGTCCGGTCTGCGGCTCGCTGGCGCTCCGTCCGCCGGGGGAGGTGGTGCGGCGCTGCACCGGCGGGCTGACCTGTCCGGCTCAGGCGGTGGAGCGGCTGATCCACTTCGTCTCGCGCGCCGCCTTCGACATCGAGGGGCTGGGCGAGAAGACCATCGCCGAGTTCCATGCCGACGGGCTCATCCGCGGCCCCGCCGATATCTTCCGCCTGCCCCAGCGGGAGGCCGAGATTGCCGCGCGCGAGGGCTGGGGCGAGGTGTCCGCGCGCAACCTGTCGCTGGCGATCGCGGCGCGGCGGCGCATTCCGCTCGCGCGCCTGCTCTACGCGCTCGGCATCCGCCGCGTCGGCGAGGCGACGGCGCGGCTGCTCGCCCGGCACTATGGCAGCTTCTCCGCCTGGCGCGCGGCGATGCTGGCGGCGCGGGTGATCGGCTCGGAGGCGCGCGAGGAACTCGGCAGCATCTCCGGCATCGGCCCCGCGATCGCCGAGGAGCTGGCGGAGGTCTTTGCCGAACCGCGCAACCTCGCCACACTCGACGAGCTGGCCGGGCTGCTGGACATCGAGGACGCGCCGGCGGCGGCGGGGACCGCCCTGGCCGGAAAGACGGTGGTGTTCACCGGACAGTTGCGCTCCATGACGCGCCAGGAGGCGAAGGCGCGCGCCGAGGCGCTCGGCGCGAAGGTGACCGACAGCGTTTCGCGCAAAACCGACCTCGTCGTGCTCGGCGAGGAGGCCGGCAGCAAGGCCCGCCGAGCAGCGGAACTCGGCGTGCTTACCATCACCGAAGCCGAGTGGCAGGCGCTCGCCGGCGCGTGACCGGCGGGCGTTGGAGCGCGCGCTTGGCAGAGCGGGCCGGCGGCGCTACCATGCACATGTCCATGTGCATGGTTGGAGTTGGGACATGTCGGCGACCGCCCGTGTCGTGGTGCTGATGACGCCGGAGGAGAAGGCCGCGCTCGAGGCGAAGGCCAGCCGGGTCGGCCCGATCTCGACCGCCGAGCTCGTGCGGCGCGCCGTCGATGCCTACGATCTCGCCGACCAGAGCGAGGCCGAGGAGCTGCGCGCGCTGCTCGACCTGTTCAAACACACCCGCGCCGAGACACTGCGCCAGCTCGACCGCACCGACCGCAAACTCGACGCCGCGCTGGCTGGCCTCGCCAAGCCGCGGCGCCGGCGGTGAGCCTCTACGGCGAGGCCATCGCCGCCATCCGCTCGGTGATCCTGATCGACGAGCGGGTGCAGGCGCAGGCGCGAAAGGTCGAGCGGCTCGCCGACGAGGTGGACGGGCTAAAGCAGCGGCTGGTGCGGCTGGAGGCGATCATCGAGGTCGCCCTTCAGGTCCGCACAGGGCGCCCGCCGCGCGGGCGGACGCCGATCGAGGGCGGGTCCGACCCGGCGTGATGCCGCGTGCTC
>JAKAZO010000036.1:18394-27477 GCA_021815825.1 Pseudomonadota bacterium | reverse complement strand
GCTAAAGCAGCGGCTGGTGCGGCTGGAGGCGATCATCGAGGTCGCCCTTCAGGTCCGCACAGGGCGCCCGCCGCGCGGGCGGACGCCGATCGAGGGCGGGTCCGACCCGGCGTGATGCCGCGTGCTCGCGTCTGTCCGGCGGAGGTGGAATCCCTGTAGCCGGCTAAACAGACGCGCAAAAAAAGTGCTGGAGTCTGTCAGGCGCCTCCATCCGCGCCTGACAGGCTCTCAGTGCCCGGCGTGGGCGCCGGAGAAATCCGGCGCGGCGAGGCCGGAGGCGGCGAGCTCGGCCGCCAGCGCCGCCTTGAGCCGCTCCAGCCCGGCCGCGTCCGACGATTCCGCCCGCGCCACCAGCACCGCCTGCGTGTTCGAAGCGCGCAGCAGCCACCAGCCATCCTCGGTCTGCACGCGCACGCCGTCCGTGTCCGCGACCTTGGCCCCGGACGCGCGCAGCCGCGCCGCGACCTCCGCGATGACGCCGAACTTGCGGTCCTCGGCGCAATCGAAGCGCAGCTCCGGCGTGTTGACCACGTGCGGCAGCGCCTCGCGCCAGGCGGAGAGCGGGCCGTCCATGCGCGCGATGACGCCGAGGATGCGCACCGCGGCGTAGAGAGCATCGTCGAACCCGTACCAATGGTCGGCGAAGAACAGGTGGCCGGACATCTCGCCGGCGAGCGGGGCGCCGGTCTCGGCCATCTTTGCCTTGATCAGGCTGTGCCCGGTCTTCCACATCAGCGGCTTGCCGCCGGCGCGCTGGATCTCGTCGAACAGCACCTGGCTCGCCTTGACATCGGCGATGATGGTCGCGCCGGGGTGGCGGGCGAGCACGTCGCGGCTGAGCAGCACCATCAGCTGATCGCCGAACAGGATGCCGCCCTGGTCGTCGACCAGCCCGATCCGGTCGGCATCGCCGTCGAAGGCGATGCCGAGATCGGCCTTCTGCGCCCGGACCCGCTCGATGAGCTGGACCAGATTGGCCGGTACCGTCGGATCGGGATGATGCGCCGGGAACCGGCCGTCGATCTCGGCGTTGAGCAGCGTGTGGGTTCCCGGCAGGCGGGTGACGAGCCGCTTCAGCACCTCGCCGGCGGCGCCGTTGCCGGAGTCCCAGACGACGCGGAGCGCGCGCGTGCCGCCATCCCAATCCGCGGCGACGCGGGCGACATATTCCTCGGCGATGTCGAGCGCGCGCGCGCTGCCCTTCGTCCCGGCCACGACGTCGCCCGCCGCGGCGCGCGCGCCGAGCATTTTGATGTCGGCGCCGAAGAACGGCTTCTTCCCGCGCATCATTTTGAAGCCGTTGTAGTTCGGCGGGTTGTGGCTGCCCGTGACCATGACCGCGCCATCGGCGGGCAGGGTGGTGGCGGCGTAGTAGAGCATCGGCGTCGGCCCGCAGCCGATGCGCACCGCGGCCATGCCGGCGGCGACCAGCCCGTCCACCAGCGCCGCCTCCAGCGCGGGCGAGGAGAGCCGCCCGTCATAGCCCACGGCGACGGTCCGCCCGCCATCGCCGGCGATGATCGTGCCGAAGACCCGGCCGATGGCGAAGGCGTCGGCCGGGTGGAGGGTCTCGCCGACGATGCCGCGGATGTCGTACTCGCGCAGCGTGGTGGGATCGAAATCATGGCGGAAGGGCATGGCGGGGTCCGTGGCTGGCGAGGGATCAGATCGCGGGCTCGACATAGCGGCGCAGGAAGGCGCGCACCGTGTCGGCGAGGTCGGGGCGGCGCAGGGCGAAGGCGATCTGGGCTTCCAGGAAGCCGGCCTTGTCGCCGCAGTCGAAGCGGCGGCCCTCGAAGCGCAGGCCGTGGAACGGGTGCTGGCCGATCATGCGCGTCATCGCGTCGGTGAGCTGCACCTCGCCGCCGGCGCCGCGCTCGAAGCGGGCGAGATGGGTCAGAACCTCGGGCAGCAGCACGTAGCGGCCGATGATCGCCAGCGTCGACGGCGCGAGCAGCGGGTCCGGCTTCTCGACCAGGCCGCTGACCTCGACCAGGCGGCCATCGTCGGCGATGATGTCGAGAATGCCGTAGCGGTTCGTCTGCTCGCGCGGCACCTCGGAGACGGCGACGACGTTGCCGCCGGTCTCGCGATAGGCGGCGGCGAGCTGGGCCATGCACGGGGTCTCGGAGAGCACGAGGTCGTCGGGCAACAGGATGGCGAACGGGTCCTCGCCGATGAAGGCGCGCGCGCACCAGATGGCGTGGCCCAGCCCGAGCGGTTCCTGCTGGCGCACCGCCGCGATCGCCCCGGGGGGCAGGGACGTGGTGCGGCGCAGCTCCTCGACCGCCTGCAGCCGGCCGCGCTCGCGCAGTGTCGCCTCCAGCTCGAAGGCGATGTCGAAATGCTCGACGAGCGCGGTCTTGCCGCGCCCGGTGATCATGCAGAATTCCTCGATGCCGGCGGCACGTGCCTCCTCGACCGCGTACTGGATCAGTGGCTTGTCCACCACCGGCAGCATCTCCTTGGCCATCGCTTTGGTTGCCGGCAGGAAGCGGGTGCCGAGGCCGGCGACGGGCAGCACGGCCTTGCGCAAGGGTCTAGTCACGGCGGTCAATCCTTTCAGGTCGGTCGCATCGCGGGCGCACTCTGGCGGCGCGGCGTTACGGCAGTACGACGGAAGCAGCCATGGCGGGCGAAATCATGGCAGCGCCGCGGCATGGCCCTGGGTGGCGGCGAGCGCGCTGAGATTGACCACGCCGCGCGCCGTCACGCTGGGCACCAGGACATGCACCGGCTTCTCCATGCCGAGCAGCAGCGGCCCGACCGGCAGGGCATCGACCGCGGCTTTCAGCAGGTTGAAGGCGATCGAGGCCGCGTCCAGCGTCGGCAGGATGAGGAGGTTGGCAGTGCCATCCAGCCGTCCATCGGGCACGGCGCGCTCGCGCACCGCCGGCAGCAGGGCGGCGTCGGCGTGCATTTCGCCGTCGATCTCGAGCTCCGGCGCCCGGGCGCGGATCAGCGCGAGCGCGGCGCGCATCTTGCGCGCGGAGGGGGAGTTCGAGGCGCCGAAGCTGGAGTGCGACAGCAGCGCCGCCTTGGGCGTGACGCCGAACCCGTGCACCGCCTGCGCCGCGAGCAGCGTCATCTCGGCGATCTGTTCGGCGGTCGGGTCCAGGTTCATGTGCGTATCGCAGAGGAAGAGCGTCCCCGAGGGGATGATGACGGCCGAGAGTGCGTAGACGCGGCTGACCCCCTCGCGCCGGGGAATGATCGGGAGCACGTACTGGACCTGCTGCCACCATTCGCCGCTGCCGCCGACCAGCGCGGCATCGGCGAGACCGGCGCGCACCAGCATGGAGGCGGCGACCGCGCTGCGGGTGGCGAGCCGGCGCGCCGCCGCCGCCGGCGGGGTGCCGCGCCGGCCCACCAGGCGCTGGTAGTCCTCCAGCAGCGGGGCGAAGGTCGCGCTGTCCGCGGCCGGGTCCAGGATGCGCAGGGACGGTGAGTCCGTGAGCCGCAACCCGAGATCCCGGCTGCGCGCCTCGATCACCGCGCGCCGCCCGAGCAGGATGGGCAGCGCGATGCGATCATCGAGCACGGTCTGCGCGGCGCGCAGGACGCGCGCATCCTCGCCCTCGGCATAGACGATCCGCCGCGGGGCGCTGCGCGCCGCTTCGAACACCGGGCGCATCAGCTGCCCGGAGCGGAACACGAACCGCTCCAGTTCGCGCCGGTAGGCGTCGAAATCGGCGATCGGCCGGCGGGCGACGCCGCTGGCCATCGCTGCGCGCGCCACCGCCGGGGCGATCTCGAGGATCAGCCGCGGATCGAAGGGCTTGGGGATGATGTAGTCGGGGCCGAACACCGGGGCCGCACCGCCATAGGCCGCCGCGACGACCTCGGAGGCTTCCATGCGCGCCAGCGCCGCGATCGCCTCGACGGCGGCCTGCTCCATCGCCTGGTTGATGGTCGTCGCCCCCGCATCCAGCGCGCCGCGGAAGATGAAGGGGAAGCAGAGAACGTTGTTGACCTGGTTGGGGAAATCGCTGCGCCCGGTGGCGATGATCGCGTCCGGGCGGACGGCCCTCACGGCCTCCGGCAGGATCTCGGGCTCCGGGTTGGCCAGCGCCAGGATCAGTGGCTTCGGCGCCATGCGCGACAGAAATTCGGGCCGCAGCACGCGCGGGGCGGAGAGGCCGAGGAACAGGTCTGCCCCGTCGAGAACCTCGCCGAGCGTGGTGGCGTCGGTGGTGCGGGCATAGCGGGCCATGTTCGGCAGCATGCCCGCGCGATCGGTCCGCACCACGCCGGCGATGTCGGTGAGGGTCACGTTCTCGGCGCGCAGCCCCATGGCCACGAGAAGATCGACGCAGGCGAGCGCGGCGGCGCCGGCGCCGGAGGTGACCAGGCGGACGGTTTCGAGCTGCTTGCCCTGGAGCATGAGCCCGTTGCGCACCGCCGCGGCGACCGTGATGGCCGTGCCGTGCTGATCGTCGTGAAAGACCGGGATGCCCATCCGCGCGCGCAGCCGCGTCTCGATCTCGAAGCACTCGGGGGCCTTGATGTCCTCGAGGTTGATGGCCCCGAAGGTCGGCTCCAGGGCGGCGACGACGTTGCAGAACAGGTCGGGGTCGGTGGCATCCACCTCGATGTCGAAGACGTCGATGCCGGCGAATTTCTTGAACAGAACCGCCTTGCCCTCCATCACCGGCTTGCCGGCGAGCGCGCCGATGGCGCCGAGGCCGAGCACGGCGGTGCCGTTGGAGATCACGGCGACGAGGTTGCCGCGGGCGGTGTAGTCGCGCGCCGTCTGCGGGTCGGCGGCGATCGCCTCGCAGGCGGCGGCGACGCCCGGGGAATAGGCGAGGGCGAGATCGCGCTGGGTGACGAGCTGCTTGGTCGGCTCTACGGCGATTTTTCCCGGACGCGGCAGCCGATGATAGTCCAGCGCCGCCTTGCGGAAATCCTCATCCATGGCCCATCTTCCCGGTTGCGATGCAAGCAATGCCAGCGAACGGCCGGGAGAGGAAGTGGTGCGGTCGAGAAGACTCGAACTTCCACGGGGTTTCCCCCACAAGCACCTCAAGCTTGCGCGTCTACCATTCCGCCACGACCGCACCGTGGGACCGGCGCTGTGCGCCGGGAGGTGGGGGCATATAGCCGATGGATGCGCCGGCATCAATCACCGCTGAGCGGATGACGGACGGGCCTGAATGGCGCGTCGCGCCGGACCGGGTCGCCTATCCCGAGGCGCTGGCGGCGATGCGCGAGCGGGCGGCGGCGATCCGTGCCGGGACCGCGCCGGAGCTGGTCTGGCTGCTCGAGCACCCGCCGCTCTACACCGCCGGCACCTCGGCGCGCCCGGACGATCTGCGCGCGCCGGACCGGTTCCCGACCTATGCCGCAGGGCGCGGCGGGCAATGGACCTATCACGGCCCCGGCCAGCGCACCGCCTATGTGCTGCTCGATCTCGATCGCGCCCACGGCCAGGTGCGCGCGCGGGACGTCCGCGCCTATGTCTGGGGGCTGGAGGAATGGCTCATCCGCACCCTGGCGCGGTTCGGCGTGCGCGGCGAGCGGCGGGAGGGACGGGTGGGCATCTGGGTGGTGGATGCGGCGAGCGGGGCGGAAGCGAAGATCGGCGCCATCGGCGTGCGCGTCAGCCGCTGGGTGAGCTGGCACGGGGTGGCGCTGAACGTGGCGCCCGATCTCGGCCATTTCGCCGGCATCGTGCCCTGCGGCATCGCCGAGCACGGCGTGACCAGCCTGGCCGCCCTCGGCAGCACGGCGTCCATGGCCGACGTGGACGCGGCGTTGCGGTCAGCGTGGCAGGACGTCTTCTGAGAATCGGGGCCGGGGCACCCCGGCCCTGGCGGGTCTCAGGGCCGAGCCGCCTGCGTCAGTCGAGATCGGTGTGCCGCGCCAGCACCTCGCGCTTGCCGACATGGTTGGCCGCGCCGACGATGCCTTCCTTTTCCATCTGCTCGATCAGGCGCGCGGCGCGGTTGTAGCCGATCTGCAAATGGCGCTGGATGAAGCTGGTGCTCGCCTTGCCCTCGCGCGCCACCAGCGCCACGGCCTGGTCGAACAGCGTCCGCTCCCCCTCGCTCGCGCCGGCGAACCCGGGGAGCGCGGCGCCGGAATCCTCCTCGTCCGCCTCGGTGACCTCCTCGAGATAGTGCGGCTCGCCCTGGCTGCGCAGGAAGGCGACCACGTCCTCGACCTCGCGGTCGGTGACGAAGGGCCCGTGGGTGCGGGTGATGCGCCCGCCGCCGGCCATGTAGAGCATGTCGCCCTGGCCGAGGAGCTGTTCGGCGCCCTGCTCGCCGAGGATGGTGCGGCTGTCGAACTTGCTGATGACCTGGAAGCTGATCCGGGTGGGGAAGTTCGCCTTGATCGTGCCGGTGATGACGTCCACCGAGGGCCGCTGCGTCGCCATGATGACGTGGATGCCGGCCGCGCGCGCCATCTGCGCGAGGCGCTGCACGGCGGTCTCGATATCCTTGCCGGCGACCATCATCAGGTCGGCCATTTCGTCGATGAAGACGACGATGAAGGGCAGGGGTTCGAGGGCGAGCGGACTTTCCTCGAACACCGGCTTGGCGGTCTCGGGGTCGAAGCCGGTCTGCACCCGCCGGGTCACCACCTCGCCGCGGGCGCGCGCCTGCTCGACGCGCTCGTTGTAGCCGCCGATATTGCGCACGCTCAGCTGGCTCATGGCGCGGTAGCGGCGCTCCATCTCGCGCACCACCCATTTCAGCGCCGTCACCGCCTTCGCCGGTTCCGTCACCACCGGCGCCATCAGATGCGGGATGCCCTCATAGACCGAAAGCTCGAGCATTTTCGGGTCGATCATGATCAGCCGGCACTGCTCGGGCGAGAGCCGGTAGAGCAGGCTCAGGATCATGGCGTTGACGCCGACCGACTTGCCCGAGCCGGTGGTGCCGGCGATCAGCAGATGCGGCATGCGGGCGAGATCGGCGATCACCGGGCTGCCGCTGATATCCTTGCCGAGCGCGAGGGCGAGGCGGCCGGAATGGCGCTGCCATTCCTCGGCGCCCAGCAGTTCGCTGAGAAACACCGTCTCGCGCTTCGCGTTCGGCACCTCGATGCCGATGGCGTTGCGCCCCGGCACGGTGGCGATGCGCACCGCGGTGACCGAGAGCGAGCGCGCGACATCATCGGCCAGGCCGATGACGCGGGCGCTGCGGATGCCGGGCGCCGGTTCAAGCTCGTAGAGCGTCACCACCGGTCCGGGGCGGATCTCGCGGATGGTACCCTGAACGCCGTAATCGGCGAGTACGGTCTCCAGCAGGCGCGCATTCGCCTCCAGCGCGTCGGCGCTCGGCCCGGTGCTGGCGCGGTGCGGCGCGGCCTGGAGCAGGCCAAGGGAGGGGAGTTGCCAGCTTGCATCACCGAGCGGCAGCGCCTCCTGCGTCGCCAGCCGGCGTGGCCGCACGGCGCGGATGGTCGGGGCCGGGGTCGGAACCGGGCGCACGGTCTCGGCAACGCTCTCCGCCGAGCGGTCCGTGACGGGACGCTCGGCCCCGGAACGCTCTGCCGTGGCTGGCGGCAGCGTGTCGGCCGCATCCGACCTGCCGGCGGCGAAGGGCCGCAGGAGACGCGAGATCCCTGTCACGGGCAGCGGCAGTCCGTGCCAGAGCAGCCGCGCCGTCCAGCGCAGCGCCGCGGCGACGCGCCGGACGAGGCGGGCGCCCCGCGCCGCGGCGGCGCGCCATTCGGCAACCGACAGGCCCAGCGCCAGCAGGGCGAGGCTGAGCGCCAGGCCGGCGGCGAGGAGCCAGACCAGGATGACGCCCATCGGGCCCAGCGCCGCGCGCCCGGCCGCGGCCAGATCGGCCGCCAGCACGTCACCGAGCAGGCCCCCCGGCCCGGCCGTGGTCGGCCACTGGAAAGGCGCCGCCGGCGGCGAGCCGGTCAGAAAGCCGCCCCAGGAGAGCGCGCTCACCGTGCCGATCGCCGGCAGCGCCAGCAGCAGCGCCAGCAGCCGCAGGCCGACGCTGCCCAGGCCGCGGCGCGCCGCGATGCGCCAGGCCCAGGCCAGCATGGCCAGCGCCGGCAAGCCGCCGGCGACGCCGAAGCCCTGCAGCAGCAGATCCGAGATCAGAGCGCCCGCCGGCCCGGCGAGGTTGTGCACCGCGCCGGCCGAGGCGGTGTCGAGCGAGGGGTCGTGCGGATCGTAGGAGACCAGCGCGACGATCACGACGATTCCCGCGAGCCCGAGCAGGAGCCCGCCGAACTCCGTCAGGCGGCGGCGCATTTCGGCGCGCAGCCGCCCGCCCGGCCCCTCCGGACGCGATGGCGCGGTCGGAACGAAACGCCGCAGGTCGGGTCGGGAGCGGGCGATGCTGGCCATTGCCATGCGGTGTCCGAAGCGGGATCGGGGCCGGAGTCTCGTAGGCTACCGCAATCATAGCCTGGAACACCTTGATCACAAAGCGCCGCCGGCATCATACCGCGCCACCGCCCGGCTTGGCGCCCAGGGCGCTTCCCGGCATGATGGGCGTCGGGCCATCGTGGGAGGGAACGCCAGCCATGGACACGCCAGGGATCGACGCTTCGGCGATCGATGTCAGTGCGCTCGACACGCGCCGCATCGGCTTCATTGGCGTCGGCAATATGGGCCTGCCGATGGCCTCCCGCCTGATCGCCGCCGGACACGAGGTGATCGCCCATGACCGCGACCCGGCGGCGGCGCGGGCCATCGCCGAGCGGGGCGCGCGGCTCGCGGCGACCGCCGCCGAGGTCGCCAGCGCGGCGGAGTTGGTGCTCGCCAGCCTGCCGCGGCCCGAGGCGGTGCGCGCGGTGGCGCTCGGCGCCGATGGCGTACTGGCGGGGACACGGCGGCGTGTGTTCGTGGATCTCTCCACCACCGGCCCGCGCACGACGCGCGAGATCGCGGCCGCGCTCGCCGGGCAGGGCGTCGCCATGGCCGATTCGCCGGTCAGCGGCGGCGTCGCCGGCGCGCGCGCGGGCACCCTGGCGGTGATGCTGGCCGCGCCGGCGGCCCTGCGCGCGGTGCTGGCGCCCGTGCTCGGCGTCTTCGGCCGCGTCTTCGAGATCGGCGAGGCGCCAGGCCTCGCGCAGACGATGAAGCTGGTGAACAACCTGCTGTCGGC
>JAKAZO010000036.1:5489-18294 GCA_021815825.1 Pseudomonadota bacterium | reverse complement strand
TGGCCGCGCCGGCGGCCCTGCGCGCGGTGCTGGCGCCCGTGCTCGGCGTCTTCGGCCGCGTCTTCGAGATCGGCGAGGCGCCAGGCCTCGCGCAGACGATGAAGCTGGTGAACAACCTGCTGTCGGCCACCGCCATCGCCGCCACCTCGGAGGCGGTGGTGCTCGGCGTGAAGGCGGGGCTCGATCCGTTCGTGATGATCGACGTGATCAATGCCGGCAGCGGCCGCAACACCGCGAGCGCGGACAAGTTCCCGCGCTCGATCCTCAACCGGCGCTTCGATCACGGCTTCGCGCTCGGGCTGATGGCCAAGGATGTCGATCTCTGCCTCGCCGAGGCGGAGGCGCAGCATTTCCCGATGTGGATCGGCGCGGCGGTGAAGCAGATGTGGACCCACGCCCTTGGCCAGGGCGGGCCGGATCAGGATTTCACCGCCCTGATCAAGCATATCGAGCCCTGGGCCGGCGTCACCGTCGGCCGTCAGGGCGGGCGCGACGGCGAGGCCTAGCCCGCGGTTACGCCGCCTGTTTCTGCAGCATCCCTTGCGCCACCAGCGCCTCCGCGATCTGCACCGCGTTCAGCGCCGCGCCCTTGCGCAGATTGTCGGAGACGCACCAGAAGGCGAGGCCGTTGGCGACCGTCGGGTCGCGGCGCAGCCGGCTGACGAACACCGCGTCCTCGCCCTGGCATTCGAGCGGGGTGACATAGCCGCCTTCCTCCCGGCGATCGACGACGCTCACCCCCGGCGCCGCGCGCAGCGCCTCCCGGGCGGCGGCGACGTCGACCGGACGCTCGAACTCGACATGCACCGCCTCGCCATGGCCGATGAACACCGGCACGCGCACGCAGGTGGCGAACACCGCGATATCGGGATCGAGGATTTTCCGTGTCTCCACCGCCATCTTCCACTCTTCCTTGGTGGCGCCGTCATCCATGAAGCGGTCGATCTGCGGGATGCAGTTGAAGGCGATCTCCTTCGCGAACTGCTCTGGCGCCGGCTGCTCGTGCACGAAGGTGGCGCGGGTGTGGTTGAACAGTTCGTCCATCGCTTCCTTGCCCGCGCCCGAGACCGACTGGTAGGTCGAGACGACGACGCGCCGGACCTTGAACCGGTCGTGCAGCGGCTTCAGGGCGACCACCATCTGGATGGTGCTGCAATTCGGATTGGCGATGATGTTGCGGGCGCGGAAGCGCGCCAGGTGATGCGGATTGACCTCCGGCACCACCAGCGGCACGTCCGGCTCCATGCGGAACTGGCTGGTATTGTCGATCACGACGCAGCCGGCGGCACCGGCGCGCGGGGCGTGCACGGCGGAGACCGCGGCGCCGGGGCTGAACAGGCCGATATCGACGCCGGCGAAGTCGAACGTCTCGAGGTTCTGCACCTTCAGCACGCGCTTTTCGCCGAAGGAGACCTCGGTGCCGGCGGAGCGGCCGGATGCGAGCGCGATCACCTCGTCGGCGGGAAAGCCGCGCTCGGCCACGGTCTTGAGCATCTCGCGCCCGACCGCCCCGGTGGCCCCGACGACCGCGACCCTGTAGCCCATGGCTCGACCCCTTACTTGCTGAAACCGCCGCAATGCAGCAAAACCCTGCCTGCGCCAAGCGTCTTTAGGACATGACTGTTCAGCTTGGGAAGTGGGCGCGCCGATGGGGGTTCGGATGAGCTACGAGGCGTGGGTCGGACGCATTGAGACGCGCGAGGATGTCGTGCCGGCGGTGCTGGTCGAGCGCCTCGCCGCCAGCCTCGGGCTCGACGCCGCCACCGCGGCGCCGGATGGCGCCCTGCCGCCGCTCTGGCATTGGGCGCTGTTCCAGACCTGGGCGAAGCCGGACGCGCTGGGCGCGGATGGTCATCCGCGGCGCGGCGGTTTCCTGCCGCCGGTGCACGACCTGCCGCGGCGCATGTGGGCCGGTGGGCGGGTCGAGTTTCGCGCGCCAATTCGCGTCGGCGAGACGGTGCGGCGCGTCGGCACCATCCTCCGGGTCGAGGAGAAGTCCGGCCGCTCCGGGCGGCTCGTGTTCGTCACCGTGGGCTACGAGATCAGCACCGGCGATGGCGTGGCGCTGGCCGAGGAGCACGACATCGTCTATCGCGGCGGCGAGGGGACGGCGGTGGCCGCGGCCGAGCCGGCGCCAGCGCCGCCGGCCGACGCGTTCACGCGCACCCTGACACCCGATCCGGTGCTGCTGTTCCGCTATTCGGCGCTGACCGGCAACGGCCATCGCATCCACTACGATCTGGACTACGTGACCCGCGTCGAGGCCTATCCCGGGCTGGTCGTCCATGGGCCGTTGCAGGCGACCCTGCTGGTCGATCTGCTGCGCCGCCATCGCCCGCAGGCCCGGCTCGCCCGTCTGGCGTATCGCGGCCAGCGTGCCGCGTTCGCCGGCAACGCGCTGACCCTGGTGGGTATCCCGATGGCCGGGGTTGTGCGACTTGAGGCGCGCGACCATGTCGGCGCCATATGCATGAGCGCCGAGGCGACACTCCGCTGAGGAGACGCGGTGGCGGACAAGGAGAGGCGATGGCTTTCTTGACGGAGGAGGTTCCCGCGCGCGGCGTGCCGCAAGCGGTTCTGCCCGCGGGCGTTGCCGGCGTTCGTCGCGTCGTCGCGGCCAACCCGGGGCCGATGACCTATCACGGCACCAACACCTACCTGATCGACACCGCCGACGGCCTCGCCGTGCTCGACCCGGGACCGGATGACGCCGCGCATGTCCAGGCGGTCCTGGCCGCCACCGGGGGCAAGCTCGCCTACATCCTCCTCAGCCATACCCACCGCGACCATCTCGGTGCCACCGCCGCGCTGCGGGCGGCGACCGGGGCGCCGACGGCCGGCTATCGGATCAGCGGCGACGCCAGCTTCGTTCCGGACGTCCCGCTCGATGATGGCGACGAGATCGCCGGCCTCGTTGCGCTGCACACGCCGGGTCACGCCAGCGATCATCTCTGTTTCGCACGCAGGGACGGCGTCCTGTTCAGCGCCGACCATGTCATGGCGTGGTCCACCTCCGTCGTCAGCCCGCCGGGCGGCGACATGGGCGCCTATTTCGCCAGCCTGCGGCGGCTGCTGGCGCGCGAGGAGAGCCTCTATCTGGCCGGCCACGGCCCGGCCCTGACAAGCCCGACCGGGTTCGTGCGCGATCTGCTCACCCACCGCGTGATGCGGGAGGGGGCGATCGCGGCGGCGCTGCGCGACGGCCCGGCGGATACCTTCGCGCTCATGGACCGGCTCTACTCGAAGCTCGATCCGCTGCTGCGTCGCGCCGCCGAGCGCAACGTGCTGGCACATCTGCTCAAGCTCCAGGCCGAGGGACGCGCCCGACAGGAGGGCGCGCTCTGGCTCGCGGCGTGACCGCGCCGGTCGCCCGCGCATGGTGCGGACGCCGCCGGCCTGATAGGGGTTAAGAATGATCATCACCAGCGCTTCCGTCCGCCGCGCCGCCGTCCTCGTGGTCTCCCTGCTGACCGCGTGCGCGAGTTCCCATGCCGCTGACCCGCGAGAGTCCGGCACCGTCTACGGCGATTTTCTCGCCGGGAGCTTCGCGGCCGGGAGGGATGATTTCGCCACCGCCGCGAGCGCGCTGCTGCAGGCGGTGGCCGAGGATCCGCAGAGCGATGAAGTGGTCCAGCAGGCGTTCCTGGCCGCCCTGCTCGATGGCCGGCCGGAGGCGGTCGCGCTCGCCGCGCGCCTGCCCGGGCACGTCGCCGCGCAGATGGTTCTCGCCGACGACGCGGCGCGGAAGGGAGAGTGGGATCGCGCGATATCGCGCTATGACGCGCTGCCGCACGAGGGCGTCGCCCTCACCTTGCAGCCGCTGCTCGTCGCCTGGGCCGAACAGGGCGCCGGCCACACCGATGCGGCGATGGCGACCCTTCGGCCCTACATGCAGGGCAAGCAGCTGCGCGCGGTCTATGCCTTGCATGCGGCCCTGATCGCCGATCTCGCCGGGCGTGAGGCGGAAGCGCAGCAGCTGTACGAGGCCGCCGCCGCCGAATATGGCCCGGCCAATCTCCGCCTCGCCCAGATCCTGGCGAGCTGGGAGGCGAGGCACGGCCGCGTGGACCGCGCGCGGCAGATGCTGCAGGGGCTGGCCGATACCGGCGATCCCGTCGGCACCGTCGTGCCGGCCCTGCTGGCGCACCCGGAGACGCGCCCCGTGGCCTCGCCGGCCGATGGCATCGCCGAGGCCTATCTGGCGCTGGCCGCGACCATGACCCAGCAGGGCGACCGCAATTTCGGCCTCGTCCTCGGCCGGTTGGCGCTCGACATGCGCCCCGATCTCACCGCCGTCCGCCTCCTGCTCGCCGACAGCCTGGCGGGCGCGCATCAGCCCGCGTTCGGGCTGCGGCTGCTGGCGAAGGTGCCGGCCGACGATCCGCTCGCGGCCCTGGTCGATCTGCGCCGCGCCGCGCTGCAGAACCAGGCCGGGCAGACGGATGCCGCGATCGCGTTGCTGGACCGGCTGATCGCCGCCGATCCGGCGCGCCCGGAGGCGGCGAACGAGCTCGGCGACATCCTGCGCGAGCAGGGCAAATTCACCGAGGCGGTGGCGGCCTACGACATCGCGGTTTCGCGCATTCCCCGCCCGCGCCCGGGCGACTGGCCGCTTTTCTTCGCCCGCGGCATCACGCAGGACCGGCTGCATCATTGGGACGCGGCGCAGGCGGACCTCGAGCGCGC
This sequence comes from Pseudomonadota bacterium, assembly GCA_021815825.1. Taxonomy (GTDB): domain Bacteria; phylum Pseudomonadota; class Alphaproteobacteria; order Acetobacterales; family Acetobacteraceae; genus JAJZVV01. Next base: position 13,608 of record JAKAZO010000036.1, on the reverse strand, counting down.
GCTCCAGCTCTCGCCGAACGAGCCCTTCGTGCTCAACTATCTCGCCTATTCCTGGGCGGAGCAGGGGCGCAATCTGCCCGAGGCCCGGCGGATGCTGGAGCAGGCGATGCGGCAGCGGCCGGATGACGGCGCCATCATCGACAGTCTCGGCTGGGTCCTGCTGCGCGGCGGCGACGCCCGCGAGGCGCTGCGCCTGCTCGAACGCGCGGCGGAATTGCAGCCCGAGGATCCGACCATCAACGGCCATCTCGGCGATGCCTACTGGGCCGATGGCGCCAAGCTGCAGGCCGCCTACCAATGGCGACTGGCGCTGTCGCTGAAGCCGGATGCCGAGGAGGTGCCGCGGCTGCAGGCCAAGCTGAAGGAGGCCGAGCTTGCTCTCGGCGCCGCGGCGCCCGCCACGTCGACCGGGCACTGAGCCGCACGCGTCCGTCGGCGGCGGGATCGGCGATGAGCTTCCATGAGCGCGGCCGCGTCGAACTGGCGCCGGCGAAGGTCAATCTGTTCCTGCACGTACTCGGCCGGCGCGCGGACGGGTATCACCTCCTCGACAGTCTCGTCGTGTTCGCCGCGGTCGCCGACCGGCTGAGCGCGGCGCCCGCGCGCGCGCTCGCGCTCGAGATCGGTGGGCCGCAGGCGGCATCCCTGGCCGCCGCGGCGGACAATCTCGTCCTCCGCGCCGCCCGCGCGCTGGCGCCGGCGGCGCCGGCGGCGCTGCGCTTCGTGCTGGAAAAAAACCTGCCGGTCGCCGCGGGCATCGGCGGCGGGTCGGCGGATGCCGCCGCGGCGCTGCGGCTGCTGGCGCGGCTGGGCTATGTCGGGGCCGGCGCGGAGCTGGCATCGATCGCCGCCACCCTCGGGGCCGACGTGCCGGCCTGCCTCGCCAGCCGCCCGGCGCGCGCGGGCGGCGTCGGCGAGCGGCTCGGCCCGGCGCCGCGCCTGCCGGAATTCGGCCTGGTCCTGGCCAATCCGGGCGTGCCGCTCGCCACCGCGGACGTGTTCCGCGCCCGCAGCGGCGCGTTCTCGCCCCGAGCGGCGCTGCCGGACGCCTGGGCGAGCGCCGCCGCCATGGCGGCCGATCTCGCGCAGTTGAGCAACGACCTCGAGCCGCCGGCGCGCGCGCTGTGCCCGGCGATCGGGCCGGTTCTCGGCGCCCTTGCCGCCCTGCCGGGCGCCTTGCTGGCTCGGCTCAGCGGGTCCGGCGCCACGTGTTTCGCCATCTTTGCCACCCCGGCCGAGGCCGAGGCGGCCGCCCCGCGATTGCCGGCGCCCTGGTGGCGCTGGGGCGGGGGGCTGATTGCACCAGAGGAGATTTCGCCGTGACGAACCACGCCCGCATCGCGCTCAAGCGCCTCGAGGACGAGAGCATCCACATCTTCCGCGAGGTCGCCGCGGAGGCGCGCAATCCGGTGATGCTGTACTCGATCGGCAAGGATTCCTCGGTGCTGCTGCACCTCGCGCGCAAGGCATTCCACCCGGCGCCGCTGCCGTTCCCGCTGCTGCATATCGACACCACCTGGAAGTTCCGCGAGATGATCGCGCTGCGCGACAGCCTGCCGGCCCGCTACGGGGTGCGGCTGATCGTGCACATCAACGCGGACGGGCTGCGCCAGGGCGTCAATCCGTTCGACCACGATCCCTCCACCTACACCCATGTGATGAAGACCGAGAGCCTCAAGCAGGCGCTCGATCAGCACGGCTTCGACTTCGCCTTCGGCGGCGCGCGGCGCGACGAGGAGGCCTCGCGGGCCAAGGAGCGCATCATCTCGGTCCGCAGCGCCGCGCATGCGTGGGATCCCCGGCGTCAGCGGCCGGAATTGTGGGACCTCTACAACACCCGCCTCGGCCCGGGCGAGACGGCGCGCGTGTTCCCGCTCTCCAACTGGACCGAACTCGATGTCTGGCGCTACATCGCGGCTGAACGGATCGAGGTCGTTCCGCTCTATTTCGCTGCCGAGCGCCCCGTGGTGACGCGCGACGGCGGCGTGATCATGGTCGACGACGACCGCTTCCGCCTCGGCGCCGGCGAGGTGGTGGAACGGCGCTGGGTGCGCTTTCGCACCCTCGGCTGCTACCCGCTGACCGCCGCCGTCGCCTCGCGCGCCCAGAGTCTCGACGAGATCATCGCCGAAACCGAGGCCGCCGCCATGTCGGAGCGCAGCGGCCGCGTCATCGACCACGACCAGTCCGCCTCGATGGAGCGGAAGAAGCGCGAAGGCTATTTCTGAGCGGGACACCATGGCGCGCGGGGTGGCGGAAAGGCGGCCGGGCCGGCGCGACGCCGACGGCCCGCGTCACTGCATCGACCTCGCCTATGCGCGCGCGGGCAATGTGTTCGTGTTCGGCTGGCTGCTCGAAGGCCCGGCCCGGATCACCGGCGCGGCGCTCGAGATCGGCACCGTGCGCGTGGATGTCACTGCCCAGATGCTGCGCCATCCGCGGCCGGACGTGCTCGCGACCCTGGGGCCGGAAGCCGAATCCGGCCCCGCCGATTGCGGCCTGCTGCTCGCCGCGCGCATCGATCCGCGCCGGCAGGATGCGAAGCGTCTGGTGCTGCACATCGCGCTGGGCGCCGCGCCACCGCTGCGGCTGGAGGCGCCGCTCGCCGCGGACCCGGCGCAGCTCGCCGATTTCGCCGCGCGCCACGCGGCGCCGCTGCGCGCGCTGCTGGCGCGGCTGGAGCCGGCCACCGCCGTGCCGCTCGCGGCCGAGGCCTTCGGCGGCCAGGGCGAGCGCCTGCCGGTGGACCAGCCGCACGGCATCGACCGGCGGCTGCGCTTCAGCCTCGACCTCGCCGTACGGGCGCTGCCCGAACGGCTCGTCCTCGCCGGGCAGATCGACGATCCGGACGGGGCGGTGAGCGCGATCGAGGTGCGGACCGGGGCCAGCGATGCGCCCCTGCCGGCGCGGCTCCGGCGCGGGCCGGTTCTGCGCGTCGGCGAGCCGGACGGCGGCTGCGATCGCTTCATCCTCGTCGTCGAATGCCCGTCGGCCGGCGCCGACGGCTTGGTGCTGTCGGTGGCAGGCGCTTGGCGGGTCCATGAGTGCCCCATCGCCGCGCCTGGCGTGGCCGGGGAGGGTGTCGCCGCGCTGGCGGCGGCGGCGGCGGCGCTGGACGCGGATTCGCGCCTGCTGCTGCTCGAGATGCTGGCCGAGAGCGGTGCCGAGGCGCTCGCCACCGGCGAGGAGGCGGCGGCGCTGCGCCGGCTCTGGCAGGTCGCGGTGGCCGCGCTCCCGGCCGCGCTCGATCGGCCCGAGCTCGGCCTGCGCATCGGTCTCGATCCAGCGCTGGCGATCCTCGGGGCAGGGGTGCTGATCCAGGGCTGGGCGCTGCTCGATCGTGAACGCCTCGAGTCGGTCGCCCTGCGGCTGGCCGGTGCCGCCGAGCCGGTCGCGGAGCTGCTCGGGGTTGCCTTCCGCTACCCGCATCAGCCGGCGCGCGCGCTGCTCGCGGCCGCGTCCGCCTGGTGTGGCGACGATGAGCAGGGCTTGCTCGCCTTCGTCCGCGCGCCGCTCGCGGCTACGGGCCCGCTCTATCTCGCCTGCAGCGACGGCGCCCGGCGCATTGCCCATGTCCGCGTGCCGCGTGCTGCCATGCCCGGCGATCCGCGCCAGGCCGCCGAGGCGCTGCTGGCGCGGCTGCCGGCGAGCCGGCGCGCCATCCGCGACGGGCTGGATGCCCATCTCGGTCCCGCGCTCGCCGCGCTCTGGCCCGGCCCGGCCGCCGCGGTGCAGCCCTTGGTCCACGCGTTCGGCCCAGCGGCGGAGCGGGCGGTCTCGGTCGTGGTGCCGTTTCACGGCGAAGCCGACGGGCTCGCCCTGTTTCTCGCCGCCTGCGCCGCCGATCCGGACCTGGCCGGGGCCGATCTCGTGCTCGCGGTCGACGACCCGGACATGCACGAGGCGGCGTTCGGCCTCTGCCACGAACTCGGGCCCCGCCTGCGACTGCAGCTCCGCCTCGCTTATGGCCGTCGGCCGCTTGGCCGTGCCGGGATCATCAATCTCGGCGCCGGCCTGGCGCGCGGGCGGCTGCTGCTGGTGCTGGAGCCCGGCCTCGTGCCCGCGGCGCCGGGCTGGCTCGGCCGGCTCCTCGCCGCGCACGGGCGGGCGGCGAAGCCGGGCGCCGTCGGGCCGGTGCTGCTCGCGGGAGACGGCGAGCCGGCGCGCGCCGGGCTGCGGTTCGCGCGCGCGGGGCGCTGGGGCGGCCTGTTCACCGCCGAGAGCGCGTGCGTGGCCGGGGCGGAGGCGGCTGGCGGCAATGAACCGAGGCCGGTCCCGGCGGTCGGCCTCGCCTGCCTGCTGGTCGAACGCGCCCTGTTCGAGGCGCAGGGCGGGCTGTCGCGCGATTATCTCGGCGGTGACTACGCCGGCGCCGATTTCTGCCTGCGTCTCGCGCAGGCGGGGCGGCGCAACCTGCTCGTGCCGTCGGCGAGTCTGCGCCTCGTCCGGCCCGACCCGCCGGCCGAGTGCGAGTCGCCCCGGGCGCTCTACGACGCTTGGCTGCTGACCCGGCGCTGGGGTGAGACGCTGGCGAAGGCCGCCGAGCGACCCGATCAGGCGGCGCCGTAGCCCTCGGGATGGGCCAGCCGCCACGCGAAGGCGGTTTCGACGATGGTGCGGAGATCGGCGAAGCGCGGCTGCCAGCCGGTTTCACGCATGATGCGCGTCGCCGCCGCGACCAGCACCGGCGGGTCGCCCGGCCGGCGCGCGCCGAAGCGCACCGGCACCTCGCGCCCGGCCACGGCGGCGACGGCGTCGATCACCGCGCGCACCGAATGGCCGGCGCCGTTGCCGAGATTGTAGGTGACGCTGCCGGCATCGAGCCGCGCCAGGGCACGGAGATGCGCCTCGGCGAGGTCGCTGACATGGACATAGTCGCGCACGCAGGTGCCATCCGCGGTCGGATAGTCGGTGCCGAACACGGTCAGCTCGGCGCGCCGTCCGAGCGCGGCGTCGATTGCCAGCGGGATGAGATGCGTCTCGGGCCGGTGATCCTCGCCGAGCCGCCCGCCGGGGTCGGCGCCGGCGGCGTTGAAATAGCGCAGCGCGGCGTAGCGCAGCCCGTGGATGCGATCGGCCCAGAGCAGGGCGCGCTCGAGCATCTGCTTGCTCTCGCCATAGGGCGAACCGGGATCGACGGCGGCGCCTTCGTCGATCGGGATGACCGCCGGCGCGCCGAACAGATTGGCGGTGGAGGAGAGCACGAAGCGCGGCACGCGATGGCGAACGCAGGCCTCGATCAGACGCAGCCCGTTGCCGCCGTTCTCGGCGAGATAGCGGAACGGCTGCGCCATGCTGTCGCCGACCAGGGACAGGGCGGCGAAATGGAAGACACCATCCCATCGGCCGCCGGCGAGCACGGCCTCGATGGCGCCGGCGTCGGCGAGATCGGCCTCGATCAGGTGCGCGCCGGGCAGGACGGCGGCGCGATGGCCCTGGCGGAGATTGTCGAACACCACCACCGCGTCGCCGCGGGCGAGCAGGGCGGCGACGAGATGGCTGCCGACATAGCCCGCCCCGCCGGTGACCAGGAAGCGCTGTGCACCCATCGTCGTTCCACCCTCTGGACCGGCGCCGGCTCAGGCCCTATCACGCGGCCATCGGCCGGTGGGGCGTAGCCAAGCGGCAAGGCAGCGGATTTTGATTCCGCCATGCGGAGGTTCGAATCCTCCCGCCCCAACCAGGCCGCGCGGCGGCCTCAGCCGACGATGTCGATGCCGGCGAAGAAGAACGCGATCTCGCCGGCGGCGTTCTCGGCGCTGTCGGAGCCATGCACGGAATTGGCCTCGATGCTTTCGGCGAACTCGGCGCGGATCGTGCCCGGGGCGGCCTTCTTCGGGTCGGTCGCGCCCATGATCTCGCGGTTGCGCGCCACCGCGTTCTCGCCTTCCAGCACCTGGGCGACCACCGGACCCGAGGTCATGAAGGCGACGAGGTCGTTGAAGAAGCCGCGCTCGCGATGCACGGCATAGAAGCTCTCGGCCTGGCCGCGGGTCAGATGCAGACGCTTCTGCGCCACGATCCGCAGCCCCTGCGCCTCGAAGACGGCATTGATTCGCCCGGTGAGATTGCGTCGGGTGGCGTCGGGCTTGATGATCGACAGCGTACGCTCGGTGGCCATTGGAACCTCGGGAAGGACGTGTGGCGGGGGGATAGGGTCCCGGCGGCTCCAGAGCACCGTCCGATCGGATCGAATCATCCGATCGGACGGTCGTGCTCTGGAAACCATAAGAACTAGAGCAACTTCGCCCGGTCAGACTGATCGCGGGGCGGATCAGTCCGGCCGGGCGTTGCTCTAGACGATCGGGTGCGGCGCGGCAAGCCCGGCTTCCCGTGGCGCGCGGTTCGCTCTACATCCCCGCGCCATGAGCCTGCTCGTGATCTCCGGCCTGTCGCTGCGCCTCGGCGGCCGGCTGCTTCTCGATGACGCCGATCTGGCCGTCGCCCCCGGCCAGCGGGTCGGCCTGGTCGGGCGCAATGGCGCCGGGAAATCGACCCTGCTGCGCGCCATTCTGGGCGAGATCGCGCCCGATGGGGGCGAAATCCGGCTCGCCGCGCGCGCCCGGGTCGGCACCGTCCGTCAGGAAGCGCCGAACGGGGCGCTGAGCCTGCTGGAGACGGTGCTGGCGGCCGACGCCGAGCGTCTGGCGCTGCTCGCCGAGGCGGACCGTGCCGCGGCCTCGCGGCTGGCGGAGATTCATGAGCGGCTGCGGGTGATCGGCGCCGATGCCGCGCCGGCCCGGGCAGCCTCGATCCTGGCCGGGCTCGGCTTCGACACGGCGGCGCAGGCCCGCCCGGTGGGGGAGTTCTCCGGCGGCTGGCGGATGCGCGTCGCGCTGGCCGCCGCCCTGTTCGCCGCGCCGGACCTGCTGCTGCTCGACGAGCCGACCAACCACCTCGATCTCGAGGCGGCGATGTGGCTGGAGGGCTGGCTGGCCCGCTTCCCCGGCGCCGCCATCGTCGTCTCCCACGATCGCGGCCTGCTCGACCGCGCCGTCGAATCCATCGCCTTCCTCGATCGCGGCAAGCTGGGCCTGACCCAGGGCGGCTACAGCGAGTTCGTCCGCATCCGCACCGAGCGCGCCGCCCAGCAGGGCCGTGCCGCCGAGCGTATCGCCGTCGAGCGGGCGCGCATCCAGGCCTTCGTCGACCGGTTCCGCGCCAAGGCGACCAAGGCACGCCAGGCCCAGGCGCGGCTGAAGGCGCTGGCGCGGCTGCCGCAGATCGAGGCGGTGGTCGAGGACGCGCCGACCCGGTTCGAGTTCCCATCCCCCCCCGTGCTCGCCCCGCCGGTGCTCGCACTCGAAGGGGTCGACGCGGGCTATGACGGCAGGGCGGTGCTGCGGGACGTTTCGCTGCGGCTCGACATGGACGACCGCGTCGCGCTGCTCGGCGCCAACGGCAACGGCAAATCCACGCTCGCGCGGCTTCTGGCCGGCCGCCTGGCGCCGCTGGCGGGCGAGCTCCGCCGGGCGCCCCGGCTCAAGGTCGGGTATTTCGCGCAGGACCAGAGCGAGGCGCTGGACGTGGCGGCGACGCCACTCGCCCACATGGCGCGAGCCCTGCCGCGTGCCAGCGTGACGGTGCACCGCGCCCAGCTTGCCCGCTTCGGTCTCGATGCCGACCGCGCCGAGACCCGTGTGGCCTCGCTGTCGGGCGGCGAGAAGGCCCGCCTGCTGCTCTCGCTCGCGACGCGGGAGGCGCCGCAGGTGCTGATCCTGGACGAACCGACCAACCATCTCGACATCGATGCCCGCGAGGCGCTGGTGAAGGCGCTGGCCGATTTTGCCGGCGCTGTGGTGCTGATCACGCATGATCCGCATCTTGTCGAGCTGGTGGCGGATCGGCTGTGGCTGGTGGCCGACGGCAGCGTGCGCGGCTTCGATGGCGATCTCGACGAGTATCGTGCCCTGCTCGCCGAGCGGGCGCGCGGCTCGGCGCGGGAGGAGAACGGCAGGGGCGGGGCGGGACGGCGGGAGGAGCGGCGCGAGCGGGCGGAGGCGCGCGCTGCGGTGGCGCCGCTGCGCCGGGCGGCGCGCGCCGCCGAGGCGGAACTCGCTCGGCTCGCCGCCGAGCGCGCCGCGATCGAGGCGCAACTGGCCGATGGGGCGGTCTATGG
>JAKAZO010000036.1:0-5389 GCA_021815825.1 Pseudomonadota bacterium | reverse complement strand
CCTGGTCCAGCATGGCCTCGATGTCGGTCGGCTCCTCCTCGACCGGAACCGGCGCCTCGCCGCGCCGCTGGCGTTCCGCCTCCTCGCGCGAGCGCGCGACATTGACGGAGACGGCGATGCTGACCTCCGGGTGCAGCACGACGCGCAGTTGATAGACGCCGAGCGCCTTGATCGGATGCTCGAGCACGACCTGCTGGCGCGAGACGGAGAGCCCGGCCTCGGTGCAGGCGTCGGCGACGTCGCGCGCGGTGACCGAGCCGTAGAGACCGCCCGATTCGCCGGCCTGGCGGATGATCACCGCGGCCAGTCCGCTGACGCGTTCCGCCACCCGCTCCGCCTCTTCCCGGCGCTTGATGTTCTGCGCCTCGAGCTGTGCCCGCTCGACTTCGAAGCGGGCACGGTTGTCCTTGCTCGCGCGGATTGCCTTCTTCTGCGGCAGCAGCCAGTTGCGCGCGTAGCCGGGGCGGACCCGCACGATGTCGCCCATCTGGCCGAGATTCTCGACCCGCTGCAGCAGGATCACTTCGACGGCGGCCATGGCGCCCTCCTCAGCTCACGATGTAGGGCAGCAGCGCCAGGAAGCGGGCGCGCTTGATCGCCCGCGCCAGTTCGCGCTGCTTCTTGGCGGAAACGGCGGTGATGCGGCTGGGCACGATCTTGCCGCGCTCGGACAGGAAGCGCGACAGCAGCCGCACGTCCTTGTAGTCGATCTTCGGCGCGTTCGGGCCGGAGAAGGGGCAGGATTTCCGCCGCCGGTAGAAAGGCCGGCGCGCGCCCACCGCGGCGCGGCGCGCCGCCGGGTTGATCTCGCGATCTTCGGACATCGGTCTACTCCCCCGTCACGATTCGAGATTCATCGAGCCCGCCGCGCCCGTCGAAATCGTCGCGCGCGCGGAACTCCTCCCGCTCATCGAAGCCGCGCCGGCGCCCGCTCTCGAAGCGGCCCGGCGGCTTGGGGCCGCGGAAGCCGCGCTCGCGCTCATCGGAACGGCGCTGCAGGATCGCGGACTGCCCCTCCTCGATGGCGGCGACCCGCACGGTGAGGTAGCGGAGGATGTCCTCGTTGAGACCGAGCTGGCGCTCCATCTCGACCACCGTCGCCGGGCTCGCATCGAGCCCGAGCAGCATGTAGTGGCCCTTGCGGTTCTTCTTGATGCGATAGGCGAGGCCACGCAGGCCCCAATATTCGCGCTTCTTGACCGATCCGCCATCGCCCTCGGCGAGGGTGGCGATCTGGTCGGTAATCAGCTCGACCTGCTGTTGAGTCGCGTCATTGCGTGCGATGAGCACGCATTCGTACAACGGCATGTGAATACTCCCTGTGGCTTGTCTCGGCCCGAACGGGCATAGCCGGGAACGATGCCGTCGCTCCCGGCAGGGACGCGGGCGTAGAGCACATCGCGCGGCGCCGCGCAACCTCCCGCCGGCACCCGGCGCGCGGCTACGGCTCCAGAATGGCGGAGCGCAGTGCCTCGAAGGCGGCGCGGTCCGGGGCACAGATCAGCCCCCCGGCGGTGACGCCGGGCCGGTAGGCCGTGCCGTCGAACTGGGCCGAGAAGCCGCCGGCCTCCTGGTGCAGCAGCCAGCCGGGCGCGTGATCCCAGGGCAGCAGACGGTTGAACAGCAGGAAATGGCAGGCGCCGGCGGCGAGCAGCCGGTATTCGTGCGCCGCGCAGCGATAGTCCCACGCCGCGGCCAGGCGTGGCAGGTTGCCGCACACCCTGCTCCGAAGCCGCTCGGGCAGATAGCGCCAGGAGACGGTGCCCGCCATCGCCGCGACCGGCGCTGGAGCGGCGACGCGAAGCGGATGGGTCGCCTGGTCCGGGCCCCGCATCCAGGCTCCCGCGCCATGCAGCGCCAGGGCGACGTCGTCCCCGATCGGATCGTGGATCGCTGCCGCCACCACCGCGCCATCGACGATCGCCGCCGCCATGCAGCCGAACAGCGGCAGTCCGGCGGCGAAATTCGCCGTCCCGTCGACCGGATCGACGACGAACGCGAGCGGTGCGTCGGCCAGGCGTGGCAGCAGCGTGGGATCGCGTCCGGCGGCTTCCTCGCCAACGACGAGCGCGCCGGGGAAGCGGCGGGTGAGGGCGGTGGTGATCGCCGCCTCGGCGGCCTCGTCGGCATCGGTGACGAGGTCCAGCGGGCCGGTCTTGTGGCGGATCTGGCCGGGCGCGAGACGGCGGAAACGGGGCAGGATCTCGGCTCGGGCGGCGTCACGCAAAATGCCGGCGAGGGCGTCGAGATCGTGGCGGGAGAAGCTCACCCGGGCCGCTCGAAGCGGGCCCGATCGGCCGGCAGCAGCCGCACCGTCACGCGGATCGCCTTCTCGGCGTCCTGCCGCCCGATCACCTCGCCATGCTCGTAGAGCCAGGCGAGCCGGGCGCCATCCTCCGGCGGCAGCACATATTCGGCCACCTCCATGTCGGCGCCGATCCGCGTCTCGATCGCCGCCCGCAACGCATCGAGGCCCTCGCCGGTGATGGCCGAGACCGCGACCGCGTCGCCGCGTTCCGGCACCGCGGCGACGCCGCCGAGCAGGTCCGCCTTGTTCAGGACCTCGATGGTCCGCTGCGGCCAGTCGGCATCGAGCGTGCCATCGCGCACCATGCCGTCGAGTACCGCGACGACGTCGGCGCGCTGGGCCAGCGTGTCCGGATGGGCGATGTCGCGCACATGCAGGATGATTTCGGCCTCGGCGACCTCCTCGAGCGTGGCGCGGAAGGCGGCAACCAGTTCGGTCGGCAGCTCGCTGATGAAGCCAACGGTATCGGAGAGGATCACCCGCCGCCCGGAGGCGAGACGGATGCCGCGCATGGTCGGGTCCAGGGTGGCGAAGAGCTGGTCGCGTGCGACCACCTCGGCGCCACTGAGCGCGTTGAACAGGGTCGATTTCCCGGCGTTCGTGTAGCCGACCAGGGCGACGATCGGGTAGGGCACGCGCTTGCGGGCGCTGCGGTGCAGGCCGCGGGTGCGCCGCACCTGCTCGAGTTCGCGGCGCAGCTTGGCGATGCGCTCGCCGATCAGGCGCCGGTCCGCCTCGATCTGGGTCTCGCCGGGACCGCCGAGGAAGCCGAAGCCGCCACGCTGGCGCTCGAGATGGGTCCAGGAGCGGACCAGGCGGCTGCGCTGATAGTCCAGATGCGCGAGCTCCACCTGCAGCGCGCCTTCGCGGGTCGCTGCACGCTCGCCGAAAATCTCCAGGATCAGGCCGGTTCGATCGATGACCTTGCAGCCCCACGCCTTCTCCAGGTTGCGCTGCTGCACCGGCGAGAGGGCGGCATCGACGACCACGACGGTGACCGACTGCCCTGCGATGGCCTGGCCGATCAGCTCCACCTGGCCTCCGCCGAGGAGCGTCGCCGGGCGCCGCGCGCGCAGCGGCACCGCGGCCGAGTGGACCACGACGAGCCCGATGGAGGCGGCCAGACCGCTGGCTTCCGCCAGACGGGCCTCGGCGGCCCGCTGAGCCTGCTGGCGATCCGGTCGCTCCCACGGCAGGATGACGGCAGCACGAGTCGGCGCCGCGCGTGCGGACATGTGGACGGGCCGGCCGCGAACGCCCTCGGCCGGCGAGCCATCCTCGCCCGGCCCTCCATCCTCGGCCGGTGGGCCGTTCTCAGCCGACACTGGCCTCAGCCGACACTGGCTGCGGCGGCCTCGCGCGGAGCGGCAGCCTCGACCTTGCTCGCGTCGAACAATTGCACGGGCGAGCCTGGCATCACCGTGCTGATGGCATGCTTGTACACCAGCTGGGTATGTCCGTCGCGGCGCAGCAGCAGGGAGAAATTATCGAACCATGTGATGATTCCCTGCAGCTTCACGCCGTTGACGAGAAAGACCGTCACGGGGGTCTTGTTCTTGCGGAGGTGGTTCAGGAACACGTCCTGAACGTTTTGAGCTTTCTCGTTGGCCACGGTGCCATCCTTCTTATGTAAACGTTTGCTATCAACACGCGACCCGCGCGTGGCACGCCGGCTCGTGTCTTCAATCTATCACTCAGGCCCCCGTCCACAAGCCGTGAACGGCCCGTCCCCCCTAAATTATGCTGCAGAGCAGCATTGTCAGCGCGTCGGCATCCGGCAGGTTCATGTCGGGCGCCGCGCGGCCGACGCCGCCATCGTGGCTCGCGTCGCCGAGCAGGAGGGCCGTGCAACCGGCTGCGCGGGCGGCCTGCATGTCGAGCGCGGTGTCTCCCACATACCATACCGCGGGCGATGGCGCGACACCGATGCGGTCCAGCGCGAGGTATAAGGGTGCGGCATCCGGCTTGTCCGCGGCCGCGTCGCCGGCGCCGATGACGGCCCCGAAATGGTCGCGCCAGCCGAGATGGAGTACTTCGCGCCGGAGCACGGCGCCGGCCTTGTTCGAAACCACCGCCTGCGGCCAGCGCGCCCCGGCGGCGAGCGCCGCCGCTGCCCCCGGCTTCGGCCGCAGGTGAGCGAGATGGCACGCGTGCAATTCGGCGTAGAAGATGTCCCGGGCCTGCTCCCAGCCCGCTCCGAACAGGTCCGGGAAGGCCTCCCGCAGGGAGCGGCGCGCCCGCGCCCGTGTCTGCTCGACGGTCCAGGCCGGCAGTCCATGCGCGACGAGGGCGGCGTTCATGGCGGCGGTGATGCCGGCCCAGCCATCGGCCAGCGTGTCGTCCCAGTCATAGAGGAGCGCGGTCGGCCGGATCATGCGAGCGGGCTTGTCAGCGCTCACGGTTGTGGCCGCCGCCCTGGACGTGGCGGGCGAAGAGGTCGAACAGCCGGCACGTCACCGGTCCGGGCGTGCCGTCGCCCACCGGTTCGCCATCGAGCGCGACGATGGGACGCACGAAGCCGGAGGCGCTGGTGAGGAAAATTTCGCGCGCGGCCCGCAGGTCCGCGAGGCCGAAGCGGCGCTCGTCCCAGCCGATCCCGCGCCCGGCGAGCAAGTCGACCAGGGCGGCGCGAGTGCAGCCGGGCAGAACGGTGTGGTCAAGCGGCCGGGTGCAGAGCCGTCCCGCCTGATCGACGATCCAGACCGTCGTCGAGGCGCCCTCCGTCACCATGCCGGCAGAGTCGACGAGGATCGCCTCGATCGCGCTGGCCTCGCGTGCCGCCTGCTTGGCGAGCACATTGGGCAGGAGATTGGTGGTCTTGATGTCGCAGCGGCCCCAGCGCTCGTCCGGCCGGGTCACGGCGCGGCCGGCCCAGCGGGCGGGGTCGCTCGGGTAGGGCGGCAAACGGCGCAGGGTGACGACCAGCGCCGGCGCGGGAGGGGGGGCGGGGAATGCGTGCTCGCGGCGGGCCACGCCGCGGCTGACCTGAAGATAGAGCAGCCCCTCGCTGATCCGGTTGCGGCGGACCATTTCCGCCAGCACGGCGCCGAGCGCGGCGCGACCCATCGGCGGGCGGATCGC
>JAKAZO010000035.1 GCA_021815825.1 Pseudomonadota bacterium | reverse complement strand
GCGCATGTGGTGGCGCATCCGAAGGTGCCGGCGATCGAGCAGATCCTGGCCGCCGGGGCGGCGGCGCAGAACATCCTGCTCGCCGCCCACGCGGCCGGCTTCGGGGCGATGTGGCGCACCGGCGAGCCGGCCTACGATGCCGGGGTGAAGGCGGCGTTCGGGCTCCGGGCGGAGGATGCGATCGTCGGGTTTCTCTATCTCGGCACGCGTCGCGACGCGGCGGCCGAGCGGCCCCGGGCAGCGCCGGAGGCGCGGGAGTGGAGCGGGCCGGGCGACCTCACGCCGATTTGAGCGCCGCGCCGGCCCGGCGCTTGCGGCCGAGGACCAGCAGGGCGAGGCGGGTGAGCATGGGCATCGTCGTCGGGCGCAGCAGGCGGCGGTCGTAGCCTTCCATGCGGCGGTCGTTCTCGGCCAGGCAGATGCGCATCAGATCGGCGACGTCCACGTCCTCGCTGCTCACCGCGCTGGAACCGGTGACGGCGAAATTCGCATCCTGCTTGCCCCCGCCCACGTCGCGCGCCAGCCCGATGCGCTCGCCGATGAGAAAGGCCCAGACGGCGGCGGTCTTGAGCAGGAACCATGGCCGCCGCCACAGCGGCATGTTCGCCTTGTACCAGGCCAGCCAGTTGACGAAGAACAGGATGTGCCGGCCTTCCTCCTGGATCACCGGCTCGAAGGTCTCCACCAGCCCGGCCGGAAAATAGCCGGAGCGCCGGGCCAGCTCGAACAGGCCGAAGGCGAAGAAACTGTCGATGCACTCGGAATAGCCGGTGACGAGGAAGCCCCATTCGGGGTCTTTCGGCACCTGGTAGTCCGGCTCCGGCTCCAGCTCGATGCCGTAGGCGGTGACGAGGTGGGAGAGCACCTCCTTGTGGCGGGACTCCTCGAACCCCATCAGGTCGAACGCCTCGCGCAGCGGCTGCATCTGCACGGTCGCGGCGAAGCTCTTGACGCGGAGCCCGGCGCGGCCCTCGGTCTGCACCGCGATGTCCCAGATCGGCAGGCTGGTCACCCGGGCGCGGGCCTCGGCGTCCAGCACCGGCCAGTCGATCACCGCCGGCTTGTAGGGGTTGAAGGTGTCCAGCAGCATGCGGCTGAACATCCGCATGTGCTTCTCCTCCCCCGGGGTCACCGGCCCCGGTTCCGGATAGCCCCAATGCCGTGCGGCGGTATCCGCCGCGGCGATGGTCGCGCTGTCCACCATGTCCCGCCGCTCCTTGCCCTGCTGTCCGCCCGCCGCTGCGCCCCCGCCGACACGCTATCTGTGGCGTTTTCGCCGGACCGGCAAGTCGGGTCATCGGTCTTGTGTTGATCCGGCCCGGGCCCGCATGCAACATGCGCCGATAAGCCTTCGCGGCAGCCATGCGTGGTGCCGGCTCCCCATTCCTGAGTGATCGGGGCGGCTGGCGATCTGGGGCCGGTGGCGACTTGGGAGAGCGTCCGATCGACCACACCGCATCCGGGGGCGCCGACGCGGTGCCCGCGCCTTTGCTGACCGTGCGGGACCTGTCCAAGCAGTTCGGCGGCACGCGGGCGCTGGACGGGGTCAGCCTGACGGTGCGCAGGGGCGAGATTCTCGCCCTGCTGGGCGAGAACGGCGCCGGCAAATCCACCCTCATCAAATGCCTGGCCGGCATCCACACGCCGGACGGCGGCGGCTTCGACTGGCATGGCGGGCCGCGGCGCGGCAAGCGGGGGCTGCCGATCGCCTTCATCCACCAGGATCTCGGCCTGATCGAGTGGATGACGGTGGCGGAGAATGTCTGCCTGGCGCTCGGCTATCCGCGGCGCGCCGGGCTGGTGGATTGGCGCGCGGCGCGGGCGCGGGCGCGCGCCGCGCTCGATCTGCTCGGCGCCGATATCGATCCGGATACGCGCATCGCCTCGCTCACCCGCATGGAACGCTCGCTGGTCGCGATCGCGCGCGGGCTGGCCGCCGAGGCCGAGTTGCTGGTGCTCGACGAGCCGACGGCGAGCCTGCCCACCGGCGAGGTGGGGCGGCTGTTCGCCGTGCTGCGCCGGCTGCGCGCGCGCGGCGTGGCCATGATCTATGTCTCCCACCGGCTCGACGAGGTGTTCGAGGTCGCCGACCGGATGGCGGTGCTGCGCGACGGCCGGCTCGCGGGCGAGCGCGTGGTCGCGCAGACGACGCCGGAGGAGACGATCCTGCTCATCGTCGGGCGCGAGCCGGCGGCGGTGTTCCGGCGCCCGCCGCGCCGGGGCGGGCTGGCGCTGCTCGATATCGCGGGCCTCAGCAGCGGACCGGTCGGGCCGGTGGATCTGACGCTCCGGGCGGGCGAGGTGGTCGGGCTGGTCGGGCTGCGCGGCGCCGGGCAGGAGCGGGTCGGCCGCGCCCTGTTCGGCCTGGCGCCGGTCAGCGGCGGGCGGATCGCGCTCGACGGGGTGGCGTTCGTGCCGCTCTCGCCCAGCCACGCCATGGCCAATGGCGTGCATCTGGTCTGCGGCGACCGCGGCGCCGAATCCGTGCTCGGCGGGCGCAGCGTGCGCGAGAACCTGTTCGTCAATCCCGGCGCCGGCGGGCGCGGCCGCTTCGCCTATCTCGCCCCGCGCCGCGAGCGCGAGGCCGCGCGCCGGCTCGGCGAGCGGGTGGGGCTGCGGCCGAATGCGCCGGAACTCCCGATCGAGGCGCTCTCGGGCGGCAACCAGCAGAAAGTCGTGGTCGGGCGCTGGCTGCACCTCAAGGGCCGGGTCTATGTGTTCGAGGATCCGACCGCCGGGGTCGATGTCGGCGCCAAGGCCGAGATCTACCGGCTGTTCGACATCGCGCTGGCCGCCGGGGCGGCGATCCTGATCGTCTCCGGAGATTTCGAGGAGGTGGCGAAAATCTGCCACCGCGCGCTGGTGTTCGATCGCGGCCGGGCGGTCGCGGAGCTCGACGCCGCGGCGCTGTCGCTGGAGACGCTGCTCGCCGTCGCCTCCGCCGGCGTGGTCGCGGCAGCCGAGGAGAGGGGCTGATGCAGTCGTTGAAATCCACCGCGCTCGAACCGACGCGGGCGGAGCTGGCCGGGCTCGGCCGGGCCGAGGCGATCCGGCGGATGCTGCCCGTCTATGGCTTGCCGCTGCTCACCGTCGCCCTCGGCATCCTGTTTTCCGTGCTGCTGCCGGACACGTTCCCGACGGCGCTGAACGCGCGTGCCATCCTCGGCGAAAAGGCGATCATCGCGCTGCTCTCGCTCGCCGTGATGCTGCCGATGATGGCCGGGCGCATCGATCTCACCGTCGGCTACGGCATCGTGCTCTGGCACGTGCTGGCGATCAGCCTGCAGACGGTCTACGGCCTGCCCTGGCCGATCGCCGTGCTGCTGGTGCTGGCCGGCGGCGCGCTGCTCGGGCTGATCAACGGCGTGATGGTGGAGCTGGCGCAGATCGACAGCTTCATCGCCACGCTCGGCACCGGCACCATCCTCTACGCGCTGGCGCTGTGGCATACCGGCGGGCGGCAGGTGATCGGCGAATTGCCCGACGCCTTCACCGACATCAACGGGCTGTTCATCGCCGGCGTGCCGATCACGAGCTTCTATGTTCTCGGCCTCGCGCTGGCGCTCTGGATCATCACCGAGCGGCTGCCGCTGGGGCGGCAGATCTACGCGATCGGCGCCAATCCCCGGGTGGCGGAGCTGAACGGCATCCGGGTGCGTGCCCACGTCATCGGCGTGTTCGCGGCCTCCGGGGTGCTGACCGCCTTCGCCGGCATCGTGCTGGCGGCGAAGCTGCGCATCGGCCAGGCCAGCGTCGGGCTCGAATATCTGCTGCCGGCGCTGGTCGGCGCCTTCCTCGGCTCGACCACGATCAAGCCGGGGCGGGTGAATGTGTGGGGAACCATCGTCGGCGTGCTCATTCTCGGCGTCGGTATTTCCGGCATCCAGCAGCTCGGCGGTGCGTTCTTCGTCGAGCCGCTGTTCAACGGCGTGACCCTGGTGATCGCCATCGGCCTCGCCGGCTATGCCCAGCGCCGCCGGCGCGCCCGGCCCGCCGCCACCGACTGATGCTGACATCATGAAAAAACGGAGGACTGCGTGACCAAGTTGCCTGTCGTCTCGATGCTGGCGCTGCTCGCCGGCTCGCTTCTCACCGTGGCGCCCGCCCGCGCCGACCAGGCGCTCGACCAGGCCAAGGCCTTCGTCGCCCAGGTGACGGCCTCCTCGACGAGCTGGACCGGGCCGACCAGCGGGCCCAAGGCGCAGGGCCACAAGCTCGTCGTCTATGTCTCCACCGACCAGCGCAACGGCGGCGCCCGCGGCACCGGCGAGGGCGCGGCGGAGGCGGCGAAGGCGATCGGCTGGGAGCTGCGCACGCTCGATGGCCAGGGCACGGTCTCCGGGCAGAATGCCGCGCTCGCCCAGGCCATCGCGCTGAAGCCGGACGGCATCATCCTCGGCGGCATCGACGCGCTGCAGTCCGGCCCCATGGTGCACCAGGCGGTGAACGCGGGCATCAAGGTCGTCGGCTGGCATTCCGGGCCGGCGACCGGGCCGATCGCCAATCCGCCGGTGGTCGCCAATATCACCACGGATCCATTGCAGGTTGCCCGCGCCGCCGCGCTCTATGTCGTGGCCAGTTCCGGCGGCACCGGCGGCGTGGTGATCTTCACCGACAGCGCCTACAAGATCGCCATCGCCAAGTCCGACGCGATGGCCGCCGTGATCCGCCAGTGCAAGGGCTGCAAGGTGCTCGCGGTCGAGGATACGCCGCTCGCCGACGTTTCCAGCCGGATGCCGCAGCTGGCCACCACCCTGCTCACCCGCCACGGCGCCAAATGGGGCTACAGCCTCGGCATCAACGATCTCTATTTCGACTTCATCGCGCCATCCCTGCAGGCCGCAGGGATCAAGGGCGACGGCAAGCCGATCAATGTCTCCGCCGGCGACGGCTCCGCATCCGCGTTCCAGCGCATCCGCGACCACAAATACCAGGCCGGCACCGTCGCCGAACCGCTCAACCTGCAGGGCTGGGAGTGCATCGACGAGTTGAACCGCGCCTTCGCCGGGCAGGCCTGGAGCGGCTACGTGCCGCCGGTGCATCTGTTCACCGCGGCCAATATCGGCGCCGATGGCGGGCCGAAGAATCTCTACGACCCGGGCAACGGCTACCGGGACCACTACAAGCAGATTTGGGGCCAGTAGCTCAGTCGAGCTGCACGAGCAGCGATTTCAGATAGGCGCTCTCCGGCAGGCGCGGGTGCACCGGGTGGTCCGGGCCCGCGCCGCCGGAATGGACGATCCGCCCCTCGCGCCCGGCGCGGTGGATCCCCTCGGCGATGGCGGCGGTGAAATCCGCCACCTGGGCGTGGTGGCTGCAGGAGGCGGCGAACAGGAACCCGCCCTCGGCGACCAGCCGGGCCGCCAGCCGCGCCATGCGCGCATAGCCACGCAGCCCGGCCGCCTGGTCCTTGCGCGTGCGCACGAACGCGGGCGGATCGCAGATCACGACGTCGAAACGTTCGCCCGCGGCGGCGAGCGTCTCCATCACCGCGAAGGCGTCGCCCCGGACGCTGCTCACGCCCGCGAGCCCGTTGGCCGACGCCGCCGCCAGCGCTTGGGCGAGCGCCGCCGCGCTGGCATCGACGAGCTGCACCGAGGCAGCGCCGGCGGCGGCAGAGCGCAGGCCGAAGGCGCCGGTGTGGCAGAACACGTCGAGCACGCTCGCCCCGGGCGCGAGCCGGGCGACGAGGTCGCGGTTCGGCCGCTGGTCGAAGAACCAGCCGGTCTTCTGGCCGCCGAGCGGGTCGACCGGGAAGATCAATCCGCCCTCCTCGACACGGGTGGCCGCGCTCTCGCCGTGCAGCAGCTGGATGCTGTCGGCGAGCCCTTCGAGGTGGCGGACCGGAGCATCCCCGCGCGCCACCACCGCGCGCGGCGCCAGCGTCTCGCGCAGGGCGGCGAGGATCTCCGGCAGCAGCCGGTCCATGCCGGCGGCGTTGGGCTGGACGACGAGAACGTCGTCGTAGCGGTCGATGACGAGGCCGGGCAGGCCGTCCGCCTCGGCATGCACCAGGCGATGGAAGCGGTTGCCGAGGAGGCGCGCGCGCAGGAAGGCGGCGGCGCGCATGCGGCGGGTGAACCAGGCGGCGTCGATCACCGCCTCGGGATCGCGGTCCAGCCGGCGGGCGGCGATCAGGCTGTGGGGGTTGAAGAAGAACGTGCCGGCCTGCCAGCCGTCGGCCGCCTGCAGCCGCACCAGGCCGCCGACCGGCCACTCCCGATGCTCCGGGTGGAGCGCCAGCTCGTTGCTGAAGGCCCAGGGATGGCCCGATTTCAGGCGGCGCTCATGCCCCGGCTTGAGGTGCAGGGTCGGGCGCGGGGCCGCGCCGCTCAAGCCGCCCGCGCCACCGCAGGCCGCAGCACGGCGGCCAGGGCGGCGACGAGATCGTCCATCATCGCATCGGTGTGGAACGGCCCGGGCGTCAGGCGCAGGCGCTCGCCGCCGCGCGGCACGGTCGGGTAGTTGATCGGCGTGGCATAGATGCTGAACTCGTCGAGCAGCCGCCGGCTGACGGCGCTGCACAGCGCCGCGTCCCCGACATGGACCGGGACGATGTGGCTGACCGAGGGCAGCCGCGCGATGCCGGCCTCGTCGAGACGGCGCTTCAGCGTCTCGGCGCGCTCGAACAGCTTGGCGCGGCGGGCATGGTCCGCGCGCACCTGGCGCACGCTGGCCAGCGCCGCGGCGGCGACCATCGGCGGCAGCGAGGTGGTGAAGATGAAGCCCGAGGCGGTGGAGCGGATGAAGTCGATGACATCCGCCGCGCCGGTGATGTAGCCGCCATGGGTGCCGAACGCCTTGGCCAGCGTGCCCTCGATGATGTCCACCCGCTGGGCGACCCCATCGCGCTCGGCGACGCCGCCGCCATTGGGCCCGTACATGCCGACGGCGTGGACCTCGTCGAGATAGGTCATGGCGCCGTAGCGCTCGGCGAGGTCGCAGATCGCGCCGATCGGGGCGATGTCGGCGTCCATGGAATAGACGCTCTCGAAGGCGACGAGCTTGGGCGCCGAGGCCGGCGCGGCGCGCAGCAGGCTTTCCAGATGGTCGAGATCGTTGTGGCGGAAAATCACCCGCCTGGCCGGGCTGGCGCGCATGCCCGCGATCATCGAAGCGTGGTTCTTCTCGTCGGAGAACACATGCCAGTCCGGCAGCGAGCCGAGGATCGTGCCCAGGGCGGCGTGGTTGGAGACATAGCCGGAGGTGAACAGCAGCCCGGCCGCCTTGCCGTGCAGATCGGCGAGTTCGCTCTCCAGGGCGTCGTGCCAGGGGCTCGTGCCGCTGATATTGCGCGTGCCGCCGGCGCCGGCGCCCATCTCCCGCGCCGCCACGCAGGCGGCCTCCACCACCGCCGCGGCGGCGCCCATGCCGAGATAATCGTTCGAGGACCAGACCACGATCTCGCGCTGCTCGCCGCCCTGCTCCAGCCTGTAGCGCGGAAACCGGTCCGCCTGTTTGAGCAGCGGCGTGAAGGTGCGGTAGCGGCCCTGGGCGCGGATCTCGTCGAGCGCGGCGCGGCAATGGAGCTGGAACGGGTGCATGGGCAGCTCTGGTTTCTGGCCGTGAAGGGCCGGGGCAACGGAACCCGCGAGGCGGCGGCAGGGTGGGACAGCTCTACAGGCTCCGCCCGCCCGCTCAATCCGTTATTTCCCGTATCGCGCGGCGCCGCAAGAGCGATCGGTGCGGCAGGGCGCCGGCCCCTCGGCTTGAGCCTTACTTGACACTGTTCCGGCCCGTCGCTAGCAAGCGCCTGCCTTTCGGCAAGGCGACTTGCTGAGTGTGGACAATGAGCGAAGAGCAGGGCGGTGCCGGTGGCTCCTTCGAGGAGCGGCTGGACGCGGCCCGCGACAGACACGGGCTGGACCGCGCGGCTTCGGCCGAGCGCGGGGCCGGCGAACCTCCGGAGGGTGCGAACCCGATGGCGGTGGGTCTGCGGGTTGGGGTGGAGCTGGTTTCGGCCCTGGTGGTGGCGCTGGCCATCGGCTACGGGCTCGATCGCTGGCTGCATACCCGGCCGCTGTTTCTCATCCTGTTCGTCATGCTGGGGGGCGCGGCCGGAGTGCTGAATGTGTGGCGCCTGTTCGCGCCACGCGGCGGCGGTTCCAGTCGCGGGACGGGTTGACGGGCGGCCGGCCAGATTCCTGCCCGGCACAGCGGGAGACAGCGACGGTGGCGGCCGAAAAATCGACGATCGACGCACTCGGGCAGTTCCACCTCGACACTGGGCTCGGCGCCATCGGCCGCTCGGTGAACTTTGCCAATTCGAACATCATGATGGTGGTGGCCGCGGCGCTGGTGCTGCTGGCGCTGCATTACGGCATGCGCCGCCGCGCGGTGGTGCCGGGGCGGCTGCAGGCGCTGGCCGAGATCGGCTACCAGTTCATCCACGACATGTGCGTCGAGCAGATCGGCGAGGAAGGCAAGCGCTTCTTCCCGTTCGTGTTCGCGCTCTTCTTCTTCATCCTGATCGGCAACCTGATCGGGCTGTTCCCCTATTTCTTCACCTTCACCAGCCACATCGCGGTCACCGCCGCGCTGGCGGTGCTGGTGATCGTGCTGGTGACCGCGGTCGCGCTGCGCATCCACGGTCTGCACTTCTTCAGCTATTTCTGGCCCGAGGGCGCGCCGGTGGTGCTGGCGCCGCTGATCGTGCCGATCGAGATCATTTCCTACATCTCCCGGCCGGTTTCCCTCTCCATCCGACTTTTCGCCAACATGACCGCCGGGCACGTGATGTTCGAGGTGTTCGCGACCTTCATGCTGATGCTGGTCGGCGCCCTCGGCGCCTTCGGCTACGTGCTCGCTCTCGGGCCGCTGGTCATCAATGTCGCGCTGATGGGCTTCGAAGTGCTGGTGGCCTTCCTGCAGGCCTATGTCTTCGCGGTGCTCACCTGCATCTATCTGCACGACGCGGTGCATCTGCACTGACGTCCCACCCCTCGCCCGGCGCGCGTTCGCCTGCCGGATCGGCTCATCCCTACCCGACGAAAGGAACAGGACATGGACTTGGCTTCCGCGAAGATGATCGGTGCCGGACTGGCGGTGATCGCGCTTGCCGGTGTCGGCGCCGGTATCGGTAATATCTTCTCCTCGCTGGTCACCAGCATCGCCCGCAACCCCTCGGCCCGCAACCAGGTCTTCGGCCTCGCCATTCTGGGCTTCGCGCTGACCGAAGCGGTGGCGCTGTTCGCGCTGATGATGGCGTTCCTGATCCTCTTCACCTGATCCGGAACGTTCCCTGGCCGGACGGAGTGCGCCCATGACGCGCCTGATGCGTGCTGGACTTGCCGCCCTGATGCTCGCCCCCGCGCTGATTCTGGCCCCGGCGCTCGCCTGGGCCGGCGAGGGCGAGGGCATGCCCCAGCTCAATTTCGCCAACCCCCTGACCGGCAGCCAGGTCGTCTGGCTGGCGATCATTTTCGCCATCTTCTACGTTCTGCTCTCGCGCGTGTCGCTGCCGCAGGTGGCGCAGGTGCTCGAGCAGCGCAGCGCCACCATCGCCGGCGATCTCGAAGCGGCGCGCGGGGCGAAGGAGCAGGCGGACCTCGCGGTTCAGGAACTGAACTTGGCCACGCGCAAGGCCCATGCCGACGCGCAGGCCGCGATCGCCGGCGCGGTCGCCGAGGCGAAGGCTGAGGCGGCGCGGCACGCGGTGGAGCTCAACCGGAAGCTGGAAGCCCAGCTCGCCGCCGCGGAGCAGCAGATCACCGCCGCGCGCGGCACCGCGATGGCGGCGCTGCGCGACGTGGCGACCGAAACGGCATCGGCGATGGTCCAGCGCCTGGCGTCGGTGGCGGCGCCGCGCGAGACGGTCGACCGCGCGGTCGGCGCGGTTCTCGCCGGCCGCGGCTGAGGGAGAGGCGAAGATGGTTCATGAATCGCTGATCGGCTACCAGCTGATGAAGCCGGTCTTCTGGGTGGCGGTCGCCTTCGTCCTGTTCTTCCTGATCTTCGGCGGCCGGCTGTGGCGGGCGCTGACGGCGATGCTCGACAGCCGCGCCGAGACCATCCGGCGCGAGCTCGAGGAAGCCTCCCGCCTGCGCCGCGAGGCGGAAGCGATGCGGCGGGACGCGGAGACGCAGCGGGAAGCGGCGCTCGCCGAGGCCAGCCGGCTGCTCGCCGCGGCCAAGCAGGAAGCCGCCCGCGCCGCGGCGGAAGCGCTGGCGGAAGCGGAGGCCGCCTCGAAGCGTCGCGAGGCGATGGCGATGGACCGCATCGCCGCGGCGGAGAAGGCCGCCGTCAACGAGGTGCGCCAGGCGGCGGCTGAAATCGCGACCCAGGCTGCGCGCGTGGTGATCGCGGAGACCGTGACGGTGGAGGCCGATGCCACGCTGATCGATCGCGGTATCGACATGCTTCCCGCCGCCCTGCGCGCGGCCTGAGGAAAGCGGCGCCTTCCCTCGTCCATCGGGCGGGGGCAGGGCGGCGCGCGGCGGGGCGGCGCCAGGTGGAGCGCACTCTCGAACAGATCCTGTTCGCCAGCCGCTGGCTCCTGGCCCCGCTCTATTTCGGCCTGAGCCTCGTCCTGCTGCTCCTGGCCGCTCTGTTCTTCCGTGAGCTCGTCCATCTCGCTCTCGCCGCGACCACGCTGCGGGAGGTGGACGTCATCCTCGCCGCCCTGACCCTCATCGACCTGGCGCTGATCGGCGGGCTCGTGGTGATGGTGATGCTGAGCGGCTACGAGAACTTCATCTCGAAGCTGGACCAGGCCGCCGCGGGTGAGCGCATCGCCTGGCTCGGCAAGCTGGATACCGGCACGCTCAAACTCAAGGTCGCCGCCTCGATCGTCGCCATCTCCTCGATCCAGCTGCTCAAGGGCTTCATGGAGGTGAACGCGCTGCCGGACGACAAATTGCTGTGGATGGTGGTGATGCACCTCACCTTCGTCGTCTCGGCGCTGATGCTCGCGGTGATGGAGCGCCTGATGGCCGGGACCGGCAAAGCCCGATAGGCCCGTTCGCGCCTTCAACCAGCGCTACTTGCAGCGCAGATCGACCTCGGCCTCGGCCTGGTGCAACTTGTCCAGCTCTTCCTTCGCGATCGGCGAATCGCGGAACATGCCGCCGCGCTCGCCGAGCCCGCCCTGCTGCAGGCTCAGCAGCGTCGCGGCCTTGTCGTAGTCGTCGTATGGCAGCATGTCCGCGATCGTGTCGATGCCGCAGGCGCATTTCTGCAGATAGAGCCGGTTGAAGCCGTTGCCGGCGAGGCAGCCGATGACATAGTCCGCGCGCGCGGCGGTGGGATAATCATATTTCGGGTGGTGCTGCTCGTCCGCCCACGCCGCGGTGATCGCGGCCAGGGCGAGCGGCAGCGCCAGGCCCCAAGGCGTTCTCAATAGATCACCACGCTGCGAATCGACTCGCCGCGTTCCATCAGGGTGAACGCGTCATTGATGCGGTCGAGCGGCATGGTGTGGGTGATGAGATCGTCGATGTTGATCTTCTTGTCCATGTACCAGTCGACGATCTTCGGCACGTCGGTGCGGCCGCGGGCGCCGCCGAAGGCGGTGCCGATCCAGCGCCGGCCGGTGACGAGCTGGAACGGGCGGGTGGCGATCTCCTGGCCGGCACCGGCGACACCGATGATGGTGGAGACGCCCCAGCCGCGGTGGGCGCACTCGAGTGCCTGGCGCATCAGCTTGACGTTGCCGACACACTCGAAGCTGTAATCGGCCCCGCCGCCGGTCAGCTCGACGATGTGGCCGACGAGATCGCCCTTGACCTCGCTCGGATTGACGAAATGGGTCAAGCCGAACCGCCGCGCCAGCG
This sequence comes from Pseudomonadota bacterium, assembly GCA_021815825.1. Classification (GTDB taxonomy): domain Bacteria; phylum Pseudomonadota; class Alphaproteobacteria; order Acetobacterales; family Acetobacteraceae; genus JAJZVV01. Next base: position 19,430 of record JAKAZO010000035.1, on the reverse strand, counting down.
CCTCGCGCCGCGGATTGAGATCGACCCCGACGATCATGTCCGCGCCGACCAGCTTGGCGCCCTGGATGACATTGAGCCCGATGCCGCCGAGCCCGAACACGACGACGCGGCTGCCCGCCTCGACCTTGGCGGTGAACAGCACCGCGCCGACGCCGGTGGTGACGCCGCAGCCGATATAGCAGACCTTGTCGAAGGGCGCGTCCGGGCGGATCTTGGCCAGCGCGATCTCCGGCAGCACGGTGTAGTTGGCGAAGGTCGAGCAGCCCATGTAGTGCGCGACCGGCTTGCCCTTGAACGAAAAGCGCGAGCTCCCGTCCGGCATCACGCCCTTGCCCTGGGTGGCGCGCAGCGTGATGCAGAGATTGGTCTTGCGGCTGAGGCAGTATTCGCACTGCCGGCATTCCGGCGTGTAGAGCGGAATGACGTGATCGCCGGGCTTGACGCTGGTCACACCCGGCCCGGTCTCGACGACGATTCCGGCGCCCTCATGGCCGAGGATGGTGGGGAAAATCCCCTCCGGATCGGCCCCGGACAGGGTGAACTGGTCGGTATGGCAGATGCCGGTGGCCTTGATCTCGACCAGGACCTCGCCAGCCCGGGGGCCTTCGAGCTGCACGGTTTCGATGGAGAGAGGCTTGCCGGCCTCGAAGGCAACGGCGGCGCGCACGTCCATGGTCGCTTCCTCGTTCGCTTTCATTGGCGCATTCGCTGGCCCCGGCCGTGGCCGGGACCCGCCGGCCGATTCCTTCGCATGCCCGCAGCCGGGGCGCAAGACGGCGGGCGGGGCGCAGGAAAGCCCCGGCGAGCGGACCGAAATAATTGCGAGTTTGGCGCGAGGAGACTGGGCAGGCAATCGAATATCTCGATCGGTCGATTTGTAAATGCATCATCTTGCGAGCGAGCGGAACGGTCCTTGCAATCGAGGATGGAGCGTGAATATGCTATGCGATCGGCGCGGGGCTGACCGCTTCCGCTGTCGTTGCTGCAACCAAAAGTCAACGCTGCAACCAAAAGTCAACGAACCGTACGATTTTCGGAGGGAACATGAACGTCACAAGCCGCTTTGCCGCCTGGTCCGTTGCTGCGACCGCGTCGGCCGTGTTGCTGGCCGGCACGGCGCTGGCCAACGATCAGCTCGTCAAGATGTCGCAGGACCCCGCGCAGTGGGTCATGCCAACCGGTGATTACGGCAATCAGCGCCATACCGCGCTGAAGCAGATCAACACCGGCAACGTGAAGGAGCTTCGCCCGGTCTGGACCTTCTCCACCGGCGTGCTGCGCGGCCACGAAGGCGGACCGCTCATCGTCGGCGACGTGATGTATGTGCACACGCCCTTCCCCAACAAGGTCTTTGCGCTCGACCTCAACGACCAGGGCCGCATCATCTGGGCCTACGAGCCGAAGCAGGATCCGAATGTCATCCCGGTGATGTGCTGCGACACGGTGAACCGTGGCGTCGCCTACGGCGAAGGCATGGTCTTCCTGCACCAGGCGGACGCCACGCTGGTCGCGCTCGATGCCAAGACCGGCAAGCTCGTCTGGTCGGTGAAGGACGCCGATCCGGCCAAGGGCGCCACCGGCACCTCGGCGCCGCAGGTGGTCAAGAACATGGTTCTCGTCGGCGTCTCCGGCGGCGAGTTCGGCGTTCAGGGCCACATGACGGCCTACGACATCAAGACCGGCAAGCAGATCTGGCGCGCCTACTCGGAAGGCCCGGACGATCAGATCCTGTTCGATCCCGCCAAGACGACGAACCTCGGCAAGCCGGTGGGCGCCGATTCCTCGCTGAAGACCTGGGAAGGCGACCAGTGGAAGATCGGCGGCGGCGCCACCTGGGGCTGGATCTCCTATGATCCGGCGCTCAACCTCGTCTATTACGGCTCCGGCAACCCGAGCACCTGGAACCCGACCCAGCGCCCGGGCGACAATAAATGGTCGATGACGGTCTTCGCCCGCGATGCCGATACCGGCGTGGCGAAGTGGGTCTATCAGATGACGCCGCACGACGAATGGGACTATGACGGCATCAACGAGATGATCCTCGCCAACGTCAAAGTGCACGGCAAGGACACCAAGGCGCTGGTGCATTTCGACCGCAACGGCTTCGCCTTCGTGCTCGACCGCGCGAGCGGCGCGCTGCTGCAGGCGAACAAGTTCGATCCCGCGGTGAACTGGGCGACCGGCTACAACCTGCAGACCGGCCTGCCGGAGCGGGTGAAGCAGTACTCGACCGAGGCTGGCGGCGCCGAGCACAACACCAAGGGCATCTGCCCGGCGGCGCTCGGCAGCAAGGACGAGCAGCCGGCGGCCTTCTCGCCGGAGACCGGCCTGTTCTACGTGCCGACGAACCATGTCTGCATGGACTACGAGCCGTTCAAGGTCGCCTACTCGGCCGGCCAGCCCTATGTCGGCGCGACGCTGTCGATGTTCCCGCCGAAGGGTGAGAAGCATCTCGGCAATTTCATCGCCTACGACGTCAACGAGGGCAAGATCGTCTGGTCCGATCCCGAGACCTTCTCGGTCTGGTCCGGCGCGCTGACGACGGCCGGCGGGCTCGCCTTCTACGGCACGCTCGACGGCAACCTGAAGGCGGTGGACGCCAAGACGGGCAAGGAACTCTACAAGTTCAAGACCCCGTCCGGCATCATCGGCAACGTCACGCCGTTCGAGCATGGCGGCAAGCAGTACATCGCCGTGCTCTCCGGCGTCGGCGGCTGGGCCGGCATCGGCATGGCGGCCGGGCTGACCGAGGATACCGCGGGCCTCGGCGCGGTCGGCGCCTACAAGGCGCTGTCCAACTACACGCAGCTCGGCGGCGTGCTGACCGTCTTCGGCTTGGGCGACTGAGCCTTTCCTCCGGACCCGGCCGGCGCGCACCCGCGCCGGCCGGGCGTCTTTCCCCACTCGGTAGCCCCCACTTGGTAGACTACGTCACCGCGATGCGCTGCATCGCGGTTTGGAGTCCCGAATGACACGTGCCCACATGCTCGCCTGGTGCGCCGCGGCTGCTTTGCTGGGCGCCACTTCGTTGCAAATCGCACACACCGCGCGGGCCGCGGACAGCCCCGACAGCGAACGGCCCTACACGATCGAGAACGGCCATATCGATCGCGCCACCTTCCGCGGCTATCTCTATTACGGCGATGCCTGCCTGCGCTGCCATGGTCCGGACGGGTCCGGCAGCTCCTATGCGCCCAGCCTCGTCGACTCGCTCAAGCGTTTGAGCAAGCAGACCTTCGAGGAAACGGTCATCAACGGGCGCATGAATGTCGGCACCGCCAACGACAAGGTGATGCCCTCCTTCGGCACCAATGCCGACGTCGTCGAGCACCTGGAGGAAATCTACTCCTACCTCAAGGCACGCTCCGACGGCGCGATCGGCCGCGGCCGCCCGAAGAAGATCGGCGAGACGGATGACTAAGAACATCCATGATTAGGGCCAGCCTGCTCGCGCTCGCGCTGCTCATGGCGGCGCGGCTCGAGGCCCATGCGCAGACGGGCGTCGATCTGGTCTCGCGCAGCGAATTGCGCGTCTGTTCCGACCCTTCGGACCTGCCCTTCTCGGACCAGCATGGCGACGGGTTCGAGAACCGCATCGTCGAGCTGCTCGGCCAGGATCTGCATCTGCCCGTGCGCTACACCTGGTATCCGAACTCGGTCGGCTTCCTGCGCAATACCCTGCTGGCGCTGAAATGCGACATCGTCGCCGGCACGGTTTCCGGCGCGCCGATGATGCTGACGACATCGCCTTACTATCGCACCGGCTACATGATCGTCACGCGCAGCGCCGATCACATCGCGGTGCGCAGCCTGGCGGACCCGCTGTTGCGGGGCAAGCGCATCGGCCTCGTCGCCGGCACGCCGCCGGGCGATCTCGTGGTGCGCCACGGGCTGATGGCGCAGGTGCGCCCCTACGAGCTGAACGTCGATACCCGCATCGAATCCCCGCCGCATCAGATGCTGGTGGACCTCGTCGCCGGGCGCATCGACGTGGCACTCCTCTGGGGTCCGATCGCCGGCTTCTATATCCACCGCGACAAGCTGCCGCTGGACGCCGCCTTCCTGCAGCCGGAGGCCAACGCCGCGCCGGAGGATTTCGCAATCGCCATGGGCGTGCGCAGCGCCGACGCCGCCTGGCGCAGCACGCTGGATGCCGCGCTCTCGCGCCATCAGTCGGAGATCACCCGCATCCTGCAGAGCTACGGCGTGCCGCTGCTCGACGCGCAGAACCAGCCCCTCAATCCCTGATCCGCGGCGAAAACCCGGGCGGCGCGCCGATCACAGCGCGCCGATCACAGCGCGCCGATCACAGCGCGACGGTCACAGCGCGGCGTGCAGGACCCGTGCGTAGGCGCCGAGCCGGGCCCCGAGCTCGGTCGGAACGCGGCAGACCGCGCCCATCATCTGGGACTGGCCGCGATAGGCCCGGAGCGCGAGATCGCGCTGCTCCAGGCTGTCCTCGTCGGTCGCGGTGTCGAGCGTGCGCAGCTTCGCCGCGATCGCCGCCTGGCGTCGCCCGAGGCGTTCGATGCTGGTGATCGCGCTGCGGTGCTGCTCATCGATCCGGGCGACGAGCCCGGCGAAGAGCACCGGAAGCACCCGCGCCCGCGCCGCCTGCGGCACCTCTTCGGCGAAGGCGGCGAGGCGGGCGCTGCCCTCGGCAACCGAGACGCCGCGCGCCGTCACCGCGTCGATGAGCGCGACCAGCGCCGCATCGTCCTGCCAGCGCGCGTCCGCCGGGATCGGCGGGTCTTCCCAGAACAGCCCCGCCGTCAGGTTCGGCGCGCGCGGCTGCGGGCAGGGCCAGTCCGCGGTGTCCTCGCTGTCCGCGGCCCAGCCGGACCCGCTCGGAAGCGCGGTCCCGGCCACGAGCACTGCGAGCATCAGCGGCAGACGGAGAAACGCGCTCGCCCCGCCCCGGCCGATCCGTCGCATGCCGTCTCCTCCGCCAGCTTGGTTCTTGGTTGCCGAATGTCTCAGGCTGAAGCGCGCGGCCCGCCGGCACCGGCGGGCCGCCGACGGGTCACGGACCGACCCCTCGGCGGCTCGGGTCGTGGCCAGGGCCGGTGACGAGGGCCGGTGACCAGGGGCGCGCGTGGAAGCCGGGGTCAGCTGCTGGAATTGCGGCTGCCCGTGAGCTGCAGCAGCAGCATGAACAGGTTGATGAAGTTGAGCAGCAGCGAGAGCGAGTCGTAGACCGCGCGCTTGGCCGCCTGGTCGGGCCCGTCGGCGTAGGCGTATTCGACGAAGGTCGCCTTGATGCGCTGCGTATCGTAGGCAGTCAGCCCGACGAACACGAGCACCCCGATGATGCTGATGGCGAACTGCAGCCCGCTCGACCCGACGAAGATGTTCACCAGCGAGGCGATGATGATGCCGAACAGGCCCATCATCAGGAACGACCCGTAGCGGCTGAGGTCGCTGCGCGTGGTGTAGCCCCACAGGCTCATCGCGGCGAAGGTCGCGGCGGTGATGAAGAACACGCGGGCGATGGATTCGCCCGAGTAGACCAGGAAGATGTTGGTCAGGCTCGCACCCATGGCGACGCAGAACGCCCAGTAGAGCGCCTGGGCGGCGCCGGTCGAGAGCCGGTTGACGCCGAAGCTCAGCACCATGACGAAGCCGAGCGGGGCGAGCATGGCCAGGAACGCCAGGCCGCCGGTGGTGTGGCGCAGCCCGGAGGACGTTTCCACCAGCGGGTAGAACAGGTTGATCAGCGAGGTATTGGCGATGGCGTAGGCGACGATGCCGGTGAGCAGGAGCCCCGACGCCATCCAGTTATAGACGCGAAGCATGTAGCCGCGCAGCCCCGCATCGACGAGGTCTGGGGCGTAGGCCCCGCGGGACGCGCCCGGATAGGCCCGATAGTCAGGACTGAAGGCCATGGTGTGTGTCTCTCTCCTGTCGAACAGGGATCAGGTGGATGGTTATCTTGGACGAACGAGCCGTCCATGCAAGCCGGCGGGCGCTGCTATTCGTTGCGCAGCATCGGTCCCGCCTTGGCGGCGAGCGCCCGGGCGGTGGCAGCATAGCCGAGCGCCAGCATCAGCGCCATCGCGCCGAGCAGGGTCGCGGCCAGCACCCCGGGCAGGAAGCTCCACTCCGCGTGCAGCACGAAATGCATCACGCCGAGGCTGGCCACCACCCCGACCAGCGCGGCGATGACCCCGGCGGCGGCGCCCAGGGTGCCGAACTCGACCAGCCAGGCGAGGAGGATCTGGCCCCGCCGGGCGCCGAGCGCGCGCAGGATCACCGCCTCCTGCACCCGCCGGCGCTGCCCGGCCGCCACCGCCCCGGCCAGCACCAGCGCGCCGGCGGCGAGGGTGAGCGTGCCGGTGGCGCCGAGCGCGGCGCCGAGCTGGCCGAGCAGGGCGGCGATGGCGTCGAGCACGTCGGTCACCGAAATGCCGGTGACGTTCGGCAGCGCGTCGGTGACCGTGCGCAGCAGCGCGCCGGCCTGCTCCGGGGCCACCTTCACCGCTGCGATATACGCAGCCGGCGCCCCGGCCAGCGCGCCGGGGCTGGCGACGAGGGCGAAATTCAGCGCCAGCGACCGCCAGTCGATCTCGCGCAGCGAGGCCACCCGGAGGTCGAGATCGCGGCCGAGCACGTTGACCCGCAGCACGTCGCCGACATGCACGCCCCAGCCGCGCGCCAGGCCGGCATCGAAGGAGACCAGCGGCGGCCCGGCATAGTCGGGCGGCCACCAGGCGCCGGCGACGAGATGGGTTCCCGGCGGCGGCGCGGCGGCATAGGTCAGGCCGCGATCGCCGCGCAGCGCCCATTCGGTCCCCGGCGCCGCGCGCACCCGCTCGGCGGGCACGCCGGCGACGCTGACGAGGCGGGCGCGCAGCGACGGCACCTCGTCCACCTTCGTCACGCCGGGGCTGGCGCGCAGAATGGCGTCGAAGCGCGCAACCTCGTCGGGCTGGATGTCGACGAAATAGAAGCTCGGCGCGTTGGCCGGAATGTCGCGGACGATCTGCTGGCGCATGTTGCCCTCGATCAGCGCCACCGTCGCCAGGGTGGAGAGGCCGAGGCCGAGGGAGACCAGCATCTGCGCCGTCGGCGCGCCGGGGCGATGGAGATTGGCGAGGCCGAGCCGCGCCGCCGGCGAGGCTAGGCGCGGCGCCAGCCTGGCGAGTCGTTCGACGGCCAGCGCGCCGAGCCGGAACACCGCCAGCGTCGCCAGCGCGCCGGCGCAGAACCACAGCGCGAAGCCCCGGTCCGGCGCCGTCGCCACGGTGAGGGCGACGAGCGCTGCGGCGAGGCCGAGAACGGCGGCGAGCAGCCGCCGCCCGGGCCGTCCCGGCGCCGGCAGCAGCGCGTCGCGAAACAGGGCGGCGGCGGGAATGGACAGCGTGCGGCCGAGCGGCAGCAGCGCGAAGCAGGCGGCGGTCAGCAGCCCGTAGGCGGCGGCGAGCGCCAGCGGCCCGGGATAGAGGCCGAGGCGCGGCGGCACCGGCAGCAGGCCGGCGAGCACCGCGCGCGCCAGGGCCGGCAGCGCGGCGCCGACGGCCAGCCCGGCGAGCACGCCGGCCGCCGCCAGCGCCATCACCTGCACCAGGCAGACCTGGAACACCAGCCGCCCCGGCGCGCCGATGCAGCGCAGCACCGCGAGGCTCTGCGCCCGCGCCTCGAGCCAGGCACGGACGCCGTTGGCGACGCCGATGCCGCCGACCAGCAGCGCCGTCAGCCCCACCAGCGTCATGAACAGCCCGTTCTGGTCGATGAAGCGCCGCGCCCCGGGCAGCGCGTCGCCGCTGAGGCGGATGCGCCAGCCCTGGTCGGGGAAGGCGGCCCGCAGGGCACGGACGGTGGCCGCCGGGTCGGCTCCCTCCACCAGCACCGCGCGCAGCCCGTGCTCAAGCATCGAGCCGGGCTGCACCAGCCCGGTCGCCGGCAGCGCCGCGGCCGCGATCAGCACGCGCGGGCCGAAGATGGAGGCGGTGGCCACCCGGTCCGGCTCATCGGTGAGGGCGCCGCGGAGAGTGAAGCTGGCCCGCCCGAGCCGCACCGTGTCGCCGACATGCAGCCCGAGCCGGTCGAGCACCAGCGGCTGGGCGAGCAGACCGAAGAAACCGCCACCCTCGGCGCCACCCTCGGCGGCGAGCGCGGCGGCGAGCGGCCCGGCCGGGCGCAGACCGGCCGCACCGACCAGCGGCCAGGCCGGATCCACCGCCTTGAGATCGACCAGCATGCGCTCCCCGGAGGGTGCGATGAGCATCGAGCGCATGCGCACGATGGCCGAGAGGCGCGCGCCGCGGGCGGTGAGCCAGGCGCGCGCCGCTGCGGGCAGGGGCTGCGCGCCGGTATCGATCTCGAAATCCCCGCCCAGGATGCGCCGTCCGTCCGCCGCCAGACCGCGCTCGACCCCCTCGCGCAGCGAGCCGACGCCGGCGATGGCCGCGACGCCGAGGGCGAGGCAGGCGAGGACGATGCGCAGCCCCGGCGCGCCGCGGCGCAGCTCCCGCCAGGCCAGGCGCAGCGCCAGGATCACGCCGGGCCGGCCGCGCCGTTCGGGGTTGGCGCGATGCGCCCGTCCACCAGCCGCACGATCCGCCCGCAGCGCGCGGCCAGGCGCGGATCATGGGTGATCAGCAGCAATGTCGTGGCGTGCCGGGCGCGCAGGGCGAACAGCAGGTCCATCACCGTCTCCCCGGTGGTCTGGTCGAGATTGCCGGTGGGCTCGTCGGCCAGCAGCACCGCCGGCGCCGGGGCGAAGGCGCGGGCGAGGGCGACGCGCTGCTGCTCGCCGCCGGAGAGCTGGCCCGGCAGATGGGTGAGCCGGTGCGCCAGCCCGACCGCGGCCAGCGCCTCCCGCGCGCGGGCCGCAGCGTCCCGCGCGCCGGCCAGTTCCAGCGGAACGGCGACGTTCTCCAGCGCGGTCATGGTCGGGATCAGGTGGAAGGCCTGGAAGACGATGCCGATGCGCTCGCGCCGCAGCCGCGCCAGCCCGTCCTCGTCGAGCGTGGTCACCTCCGCGCCGGCCAGGCGCACGGTCCCCGCGGTGGCGCGTTCGAGCCCGGCCAGCACCATCAGCAGGCTGGTCTTGCCCGATCCGGACGGCCCGACGAGGCCCACCGCCTCGCCCCGCGCCAGGCTGAGATCGACGCCGCGCAGGATGTTGACCGGCCCGGCGCTAGACGGCAGGGTCAGCCGCAGATCGCGGATTTCGAGGAAGGGCGCAGCGTCGGCCTGTTCCGGCGTCGCCGCGTACGAGGTGATGGCGTCCATCGAACAGAAATATGGCCTCTGGCCGGGCCGGCGCAACGTCGTCCTCGGAATGGCTCTGGCGGCGCTGTTCGCCGCGCGGCGCGCCGATACCGCCCCAATGGCCGCCCCAATGACCGCCCCGATCAAGCTGCTCGCGCTCGGCGACTCGCTGACCGCCGGCTACGGGCTGCCGCAGGCCGACGGGTTCGTGGCCCAGCTGGGGGCGGCGCTGCACGCGCACGGGGTGGCGGCAATGGTGCTGGACGGCGGCGTCTCCGGCGACACCTCGGCGGGCGGGCGGGCGCGGCTCGGCTGGGCGCTGGCCGACACGCCGGCGGCGGCGATCGTCGAGCTCGGCGCCAATGACGGGCTGCGCGGCATCGACCCGGCGGCGACCGAGGCCAATCTCGCCGCCATCCTCGATACGCTCGCCGCGCGCCACATCCCCGCCCTGCTCTGCGGCATGTATGCGCCGCCCAATCTCGGCGCCGACTATGCCGCCGCCTTCCACGCCGTGTTCGACCGCCTGGCCCGCCGCCCGGGCCTGCTCTACGACCCGTTCTTCCTGGCCGGGGTGGCGGGCGATCCGGCGCTGAACCAGGCGGACGGCATCCACCCCACGGCGCGCGGCGTGGCCATCATCGTCGCGCGGCTGCTGCCGCTGGTGGAACGGCTGATCAGCGAGGCGAGCGGTCCATGAGACTCTTCGTCGGCCTGGAACTGCCGGCCGAGGTGAAGCAGCGGCTGGCGATGCTGGCCCGCGCCGGCCTGCCCGGGGCGCGATGGGTGGCGCCGGAGAACTACCACGTCACCCTGCGCTTCATCGGCGAAACGCCGGCGCACCGGGCCGAGGAGATCGACCTCGGCCTGGCCGCGCTCACCGCGCGGGGCTTTCCCCTCGCCATCGGCGGCATCGGCACCTTCGCCAAAGGCGGCCGGCCGACCTCGCTCTGGGTCGGCGTCGAGCGCAACGAGGCGCTGGAGCGGCTGCAGGCGAAGGTGGAAACGGCGCTGCAGCGCGTCGGCCTGGAGCCGGAGCGCCGCCGCTTCTCACCCCATGTCACCCTCGCCCGGCTGGAGAATCCGGTCGAGCAGCGCCTTGCCGCGTTCGTCCAGGCCAACAATCTGTTCCGCATCGAGGCGGTGCCGGTCGGCCATTTCACCCTGTTCAGCTCGCAGCTCGGCAAGGAGCAGTCGGTCTATACGCCCGAGGTCGAATACAAGCTCACCTGAGATGGCCCGCCCCATATTTTGTGGCCCGCTCCAGATGAAAGGACGCCCGATGCCCCGCCTGGCCCTCGCCGCCGCCCTGCTCACCGTGCTCGCCGCCGGCCCCGCGCCGCCGGAGGGGAGCGAGGCGCGGATCGAGGCCGGGAAGCTGGTCATTCTCCATCCCTGGAGCCGCGCGACGGCTGCGGCCGGGGCCAGCGCCGTCGGCTATCTCAGCATCTCCAATACCGGCACCGCGCCGGAGCACCTGCTCGGCGCGGATTGCGCCATCGCCGGCATGACGATGCTGCACGCGACCACGCGCGACGGCGCCGTGGCCCGGATGCGGGCGGTGGAGAGCCTGCCGGTTCCGCCCGGCGGCACACTGACCCTGGCGCCGGGGGGAAACCACCTGATGCTGATGGACACCAAGGAGGCGCTGGCGCCCGGCAGCCACTTCGCCTGCACGCTGCGCTTCGCGACCCAGGGGCCGGTGGCGGTGGAGTTCGCCGTGCAGCCGGCCGGGGCGGCGGCAAAGGCGCCGATGTAGGGGCCCGCGGCGGGCCGGATGGTCCCCGACGGCGGTGCCCCGGACAGTGTCCGCGCGCTGGAGCGCGCCGGCGCCGAAGCCCGCGCCTGCACGCGCTGCGCGGCGACGCTTCCGCTCGGCCCCCGACCGGTCTTCCAGCTCGGCGCCGGGGCGCGACTGCTGATCACCAGCCAGGCGCCGGGCACACGGGCGCATGCGACCGCGACGCCGTTCAACGATGCCTCCGGCGAGCGGCTGCGCGGCTGGCTCGGCCTGACGCGGGCGCAGTTCTACGATCCCGCCCGCGTCGCCATCGTGCCGATCGGGCTCTGCTATCCGGGCCGCCTGCCCCGCGGCGGCGACGCGCCGCCTTCCCCCGGCTGCGCGGCGCTGTGGCATCCGCGCCTGCTGCCGCTGCTCACCGAGTTGCGGCTGACGCTGCTGGTGGGCGGCTACGCGCAGGATTTCGTCCTGGGCAAGGGGCGGATGGCCGAGCGGGTGCGCGACCACGCCGCGTTCCTGCCGCGCCACTTCCCGCTGCCGCATCCCTCCTGGCGCACGACCGGCTGGGAGCGCCGCAACCCCTGGTTCGCGGCTGAAGTGCTGCCGGCGCTGCGCCACGCCGTCGCCGCCGCGCTTGGCAGCGAGGGGGGCGAGGGCCAAGTCGGCTAGCATTGCCGGCAAGCGGCTGGCAATGCTAGAGCAGGATGCTCATCAGACAGGCGAAGGCACCCTGTTCTAGCTCTTTGTTCTATCGCGTGATTCAGACCTGCGTGTGATTCCACCTTCGGTCATCACGCTAGCTCGGCTGGCCGGAGGGGCCGTGAAATTCCTGCACACTGCCGACATCCATCTCGACAGCCCCCTCGCCGGCCTCGCCCGCCACGACGCCATCGCGCCGCACGTCACCGCCCACTGCACGCGCCGCGCCTTCGTCAACCTGATCGACCTGGCGATCACCGAGGATGTGGCATTCGTGCTGATCGCCGGCGATCTCTATGACGGCGACTGGCGCGACTTCAGCACCGGCCTGTTCTTCGCCGAACAGATGCGCCGCCTCGCGCGCCCTTGCATCGTCGTCCGCGGCAATCACGACGCGGCGTCGGTCATCAGCCGGGAGCTGACCCTGCCGCCGAACGTGCAGGTCATGTCCACGCGCAAGGTGGACCGCTGGGTATCGGACGATCTGGCGGTCGTGGTCCATGGCCGCTCCTTTCCGGACCGGCACGTCACGGAGGACCTCTCGGGATCCTATCCCGGCCCGGAGCCAGGCCGGCTGTCGATCGCGATGCTGCACAGCTCCGCCGAAGACCCCGGCGAGCACGAGGTCTACGCGCCGTGCCGCGTCGCGGCGCTGAGGGCCGCGGGCTATGACTACTGGGCGCTGGGCCATATCCATGAGCGGCGCGTGCTGCACGAGCAGCCGCACATCGTCTTTCCCGGCAACATCCAGGGCCGCCATGCGCGCGAGACCGGCGCCAAGGGCGCGACGCTGGTCGAGGTCGCGGATGGCCGGATCGTCGCCGTCACGCATCGCGCCACCGACGTTCTGCGCTGGGACCGGATCGAGGTCGATCTGGACGGCGCGGACGCGATCACGGACGTCGCGGCCAGGGTGGCGCTGGCGTTCGACCAGAGCGCAGCGGCGGCGGAAGGTCGGCCGTTGCTGGTGCGGGTGACCCTGCAGGGCGTGACCGCGCTGCATCCCGCCTTCGTCGCCGATCCGGCGGCGATCGAGGCGGAATGCCGCAATGCCGCGCTCGGCGCCGGAGCGGAGATTTTCGTCGAGCGGGTGATCGATCTGACGCGCGCGCCCGGCGCGGCGGGCGCGGGACCCGCCGCTGATCTCGCCCGCGCCTTCGCCGACGGGCTCGACGATCCGGCGACCGTCGAACGGCTGCTCGCGGAGTTCCGGCGGCTTCGTCAAGAGCTGCCGCATGTCCCCGGCCGCGCCCCGCCCACTCTGCCGCAGACCCTGGCGGAGCTGCAGGCCCTGGTGCCGGATGCGTGGGATCTCGCGGCCCAGGCGCTGAAGGACGACGCCGCACCGTGAGGATCACCCGGCTGCTGCTCACGCGCTACGGGCACCTCAGCGACGTCAGTCTGGAATTCGACGCCGGGGTCGGCCTGCATATCGTGCTCGGCGGCAACGAAGCGGGCAAATCGACCGCCCTCGCCGCCATCAGCGACGCGCTGTTCGGCTTCCCGCACAGAACGCCGTTCGCCTTCCTGCACGAGCAACAGGAGTTGCGGGTCGGCATCGAGGTCGAGATGGCCGATGGGCGGCGTGGGTCCTTCGTGCGCCGCAAGGGCCGGCGGGACACGCTGCGCGACGCGGCAGACGCGCCGGTGCCGGAGAGTGCGATGGCCGCGTTCCTGGCCGGGGCCTCCCGCGAGCGCTTCACCGAACTGTTCGGCATGGACGGCGCCGAACTGCGGCGCGGTGGCCTGGCCATCCTGAAAGGCGAGGGCGAGATCGGGCAGAGCATCGTCCAGGCCTATACCGGCCTGCACAATGTTCGTGGCGCCGTCGATCGCCTGAATGACGAGGCCCTGCGCCTCTACGGCGATCGGCGCGGCAAGCGCGCCTTCCACATCGCGGCCGACAGCATCCAGGCCGCCAGGCGAGAGATGGACGCGCACAGCGTGCGCCGGGCGGATTACGAGAAGGCGCGCACGGAGCGCGCCGACGCCATCCAGGCGCGGCAAGCCAATACGACTGCAGAGGCCGAGCTGGCGGCCGAGCGCGCGCAGCTCGATCGCATCCGCCGCACGACGCCGGCGCGCCTCGCGCTGCAGCGGCACCAGAGCGCGCGCGTCGCGCTGGGCGTGGTGGCGTCGCTGCCGCCGGACGCGGAAGACCAGCGACGCAAGGCCGTGCAGACCCGCGAGAGCCTGCTGCGCGAGTTGGAGCGTGAGTCGAACGCGCAGAGTCTGGACGAAGCCGCCCTGCAGGGGCTGCCGATCGACGAGGCGCTGCTCGCCGAGGCGGCCGCGATAGACGCGCTCGCCGCCGACCTCCAGCGCATCGAGAGCGCGGTGCGCGACCGCGAGAGCCAAGAACGGCAAGCCGGCGAGGCGCTGGGGCGGGTCGAGGATTGCGGGAAGCGGCTGGGCCTGCCCCTCGACGCAGAGGCGCTGCTTCAGCGCATGCCCTCCGATCCCGCCCGCAGCGAGGCCTCCGGCGCCATCAGCGAGCATACCCGCCTCAGCGGCCAGCGCGATGGCCTCGCGGACGAGCTCGCGCAGGCCTCCGAAGCCGTCCTCGCCTGCCGCGACAATCTCGCGGCGCTCGGCGAGGCCGAGCCGGCGGACGCGCTGATCGCCGCAGTCCAGGCCGCCACCGCCGAGGGCCCGGTCGACGAGGAACTCGACGCGGCACACGCCGCCTATCGTGAGAGCCAGTTCGCCGCCGACCGCGCCATCGCGGCGCTGCCGCTCTGGTCCGGGACCGCAGAGGCGCTCTCGCTGATGCAGCTGCCGCTCGCCTCCCTCACGACGCAGGCGGAGGGCGAACTCGCCGCCGCGACGGCGGAGGCCGCGGCGTGCGAGCGCACGCTGCGGGACCACGAGCAGGCGCTGCAGAGGCTCGCGGCCGAGCTGGCGGGCGTCCTCGCCGGCGGTGTCCCGCCGAGCCGCGAGACGATCACCGTCGCACGCGAGCGGCGAGACCGCGCCTGGCGGCTCATCCGGCGCCATCGCATCGAGGGCGGTCCACCACCCACGGCGGACGAGCGCGACGGTCTACCCGGCGACCTGGCGCATGGGCTGGGCATCCTGATCGCCGAAGCCGACGCGCTGGCCGATCATCACGCCGGCGAGGCGGAGCGGCTCGCCAGCCTCCAACAGGTGCAGGCGAACACGGCGCGCACCACGGCGCTGCGCGACGGAGGCCGAGCGGCGCTGGCCGAGGCGAAGACGCGGCTGGAAGCGGCGAAGGCTGCATGGGCGCGGCTGTGGCAGCCGAGCGGGATCACCGCGCAGGACCCGGCCGTGATGCGGGAATGGCGGGCGCTGCGTGACGCCGCGCTGACCAGGATCGAGGATGCACGCGCCAAACAGGCGGCTCTCGCCCCGATCCAGGCCCGTCACATCCGGGTTCGCGATCCGCTGACATCCGTCGTGCCATCCTCGGTGCCGGCAGCGGAGGGACGCGTCGCGCCGCTGCTGCGGGCCGCGCGGCAGCGTTTGACCGAGTGGGAGGAAGGCGGGCGTCGCCGCAGCGAGGCACGCACGGCCCTGGCGGAACGCAAGCGCGCTCTCGCCGCGCTCGGGCGCAGGCAGGAGGCGCTGGAAGAGAAGCTCTCCGTCTGGCAGGAACGCTGGGCGACGATCGCAACGGCGGTGGGGCTGACCGCCGACGCCAGCGCGACGGCAGGCGCCGACGCGCTGGAGATCTGGACCAAGATCGATCTCCATGCACACGGCTGGCGCGCCGCGCGGGAGCGGATCGGGGCCATGACGGCGGACATCGAGGCGTTCGATCGCAGCTCGGCCGAGTGCGCCACGCGCTGCGCCGCCGGGCTCGTGGCCGCGCCGGCGCCCGAGCGGGTGAGGACCCTGGCGACCCGGCTGGCCGCCAGCCGCACCGCCGCGGCGAAGCGGGAGGAGCTCCGCCAGCGCCTGGCGACCCGGGCCGAAACCCTGACCACGCTGGAGAACCGGCTTGCTCGCGCCGAGGATGAACTGGCCGCACTGCGCAAGCTGGCCGGCGCGCAGGACGACGAGGCCCTGAGCGCCGCCATCGAACGCGCCAAAGAGGCGGCCGTGCTGGCGGCGCAAATCGCCGACCGCGAGGCGGAGCTGCGCCGGCTCGACGATGGCTTGACGCTCGACGCCCTCGCCCGCGAGGCGGAGGGCACGGATCTGGAGCAGCTTCCCGCGCGCATCAAGGAGATCGAAGCCCGGCTGAGCACCATCGGCGAGGAAAACGAGGCGCTCGCCGTGTCCCTGCGCGACGTCGGGTCGCGGCTGGCCGCGATGGAGCGCGGCCAGGACGCCGCCGGGGCCCTTCAGCGCATGCACGACGCGGCGGCGGAGGCCGAGGCGATCGCCGCGCGCTACGTCCGCGTGCAGCTCAGCCACGCGCTGCTGCGCGCCGGTGTCGAGCGGTTCCGTCGCGAGCAGCAGACGCCGCTGCTCCGCGCCGCCGGCGCGCTGTTCGGCGCCCTCACCGCGGGCCGCTATGAACGCCTCGCCGCCGACGAAATGGAGGATGGGCGGATAGCGGTGCTGGCGCTGCAGCCGGACGGCAGCTCCTGTCCCGCGGACCGGTTGAGCGAGGGCACGCGCGACCAGCTCTATCTCGCCCTCCGCCTGGCGGCGATCCAGACGCACGCAAGCCATGTCGAGCCCCTGCCCTTCATCGCCGATGACCTGCTGGCCAGTTTCGACGATCAGCGGGCGCGGACGGCACTGCGGGCGCTGGCTTCGTTCGGGCAGGTCACGCAGACGATCCTGTTCACCCACCACGCGCATATCGCAGCGCTCGCCGAGCCCGCGACATCGCGGCTCCATCACCTGCCCGACCTCGCGGACGCACGCGGCGGAACCTGAGGCAGTGGGCCATGCGCCGCGTGCAGGGGCCGGCGTCGGCGCCGGGGCTGTTTGCTGCGCTGCGGCATGATAAGAACCGACCATGATGCAACGTTTTGTGCCCGTCTGCGCGGCGGCGCTGATGGCTGCCGGGGTGGCTGGCCCGTCCGGGGCGCGGGCCGAGGACGCGGGCGCCGCACCGCCGAGCTCGATCTGGGAGCAATCCTCGCTGTTCGGCGATATCGGCGGCCTGCGCCCCGCGCTCGGCCGGCAGGGGATTTCCTTCGGCCTGCAGGAGACCAGCGAGGCGCTGGGCAACGTCACCGGCGGCACGCGCCGGGCCCTGGACTATGAGGGGGTGACGGAAATGAGCGTCGGCCTGGATACGGCAGCGGCGTTCGGCTGGCGCGGCGGGACCTTCAATGTCAGCGCGCTGCAGATCCACGGCCGCAACCTCAGCACCGACGCACTCGGCGTGCTCGACCTCGCCAGCGGCATCGAGGCCGAGCGCGCGACGCGGCTCTGGGAACTCTGGTTCCAGCAGACCCTGTTCGACGGTCTCGCGGACGTGAAGATCGGGGTGCAGAGCCTCGATCAGGAGTTCATGGTCAGCCAGTATGGCGGCCTCTTCGTCAATGCCATGTTCGGCTGGCCGGCGCTGCCCTCCTACGATCTTTATGGCGGTGGCCCGGCCTACCCGCTCGCCTCCCCCGGCGTGCGGCTGCGGCTGCACCCGAGCCAGTCGGTGACGCTGCTCGCCGGCGCGTTCGCCGACAATCCCTCCGGCGCCGGCTTCTTTGGGAATGCGCAGCGCGTCGATGCCTCGGGGACCAATTTCAGCCTCGCCGGCGGCGTGCTGTGGATCGCGGAACTCCAGTACGCGCGCGGCGGCGGCACGGATGAGGGCGCATCCCTGCCGGGAACCTACCGTGTCGGGCTGTGGTACGACAGCGGCGCCTTCCCCAGCCGCCAGTACGACAGCCAGGGCATTCCCCTGGCCAGCCCGGCCAGCGCCGGCGTGCGCCAGATGCGCCAGGGCAACGCCAGCGCCTACGCCGTGGTCGATCAGACCGTCTGGAAGCCCGCGCCGGCGAGCCCGCGCGGGCTCGGCGTGTTCGCCCGCGCGCTCGGCGCGCCGAACGATCGCAACCTGATCGATCTGGCCGCCAATGCCGGCCTCGTCATGCGCGCACCGCTGGCGGGGCGGGAGAACGACAGCGCCGGGATCGGCCTCGGCTATACGCAGGTGGGCGCGAGCGTCAGTGCCCACGACCGGCAGGTGGCGCTGTTCAGCAACAACCCCGGCTATCCGGTGCGCAGCGCCGAGACCTACGCCGAACTCACCTATCAGCTCCAGCTGACGCCGTGGTGGCAGCTGCAGCCGGACTTCCAGTACGTGTTCAACCCTGGCGCCGGCGTGCCGAACCCGCGCAACCCCGGCAAGCGCCTCGGCGACGAGGCCATCCTCGGCCTGCGGACGGTGGTGACGTTCTGAGCCCCCGGCGCTGACCCGGCGGCGCTGACCCCGCGGCGCGGGCTTGCGGTCCCTGCGCGCGGCCGTTATATGCGAGTGACTCTCAATTGCATATTTGTCCGCCGCCGGGCGGGAAGGGGATGCCATGCACCTGCGCCGCAGTGCCGCCAGCCTGATCGCCCTCGCCGCGTTGATCGCCGCCCCAAGCGCGGGCGCCGAGGGACCCGATGGGCCCCACGGCGGGTTCCTCGCCCGCCTGCACCGCAACACCACCCTCACCTCCACCGTCCCCGGGAACGGCGACCAGAATCCCTATGCCGTCGTCGTCGTCCCCGCCACGGTCGGGAGCCTTCGCCAGGGCGACGTGCTCGTCGACAATTTCAACAATGCCGCCAATCTCCAGGGGCTCGGCACGACGATCATCGCCTACCGCCCGGCGAGCCAGGCGATGACCCTGTTCGCCGCGCTGCCGCGCCACCTCGCCGGCTGCCCCGGCGGCGTCGGGCTCGGCACCGCCATGGCGGTGCTGCAGAGCGGCTGGGTCATCGTCGGCAGCGCCCCGAGCGAGGATGGCACCACCGCGACCAAGGGGCCGGGCTGCCTGATCGTGCTCGACGCCGAAGGCCATGTCGCCGGCACGCTCGCCGGCGCCGCGATCAACGATCCCTGGGGCAACATGGCGGTCATCGACCGCGGCGAGAGCGCCACGCTGTTCGTCAGCAATGTCGGCTTCGACATCGGCCCGCCGGCCCCCGACGCGCCGGTGGTGGCGCGCGCCACGGTGCTGCGCCTGGACCTCGCCATCACGCCGGGCAAACCGCCCGCGGTCACGGCGCAGACGGTGATCGCCAGCGGCTTCGGCGCCAAGGCCGACAAGGACGTGTTCCTGATCGGCCCGACCGGCCTCGCGCTGGCGCCGGACGGCACGCTCTACGTCTCGGACGCGATCGGCAACCGCATCACCGCCATCGCCGACGCGCCGACCCGCCCGGCCAGCGCCGGAACCGGGCGCGACATCACCCGCGACGGGCTGCTGAAGCGGCCGCTCGCCCTCGTGCTGGCGCCGAACGGGCACCTGCTGGCGACCAACGCGCTCGACGGCCAGGCGGTCGAGATCGATCCGCACAGCGGCCGGCAGATCGGCGCGCGTTGGCTCGATGCCGATCGGGCCCAGACGCCGCCCGGCTCGGGCGACCTGTTCGGCCTCGCCCTCACCCCCGGGGGCGACGGGCTCTATTATGTGGAAGACGATATGAACACGCTGGTCCTGGCGCGATGACCGCCGGCGATGGCTGCCCGCCGGGTCGCGGCGATCGGGGACCGCGCCCTGCCTCGCGGCGCGGCCTGTTCGCCGCCGCGGCGGGCGGCCTGGCCGCGGCGCTGGGCCCGGCGGCCAGCGCCGCCCCTGGCGCTTCCCACGCTGCCGCGGCCGCGCCGGAGACCGAACCCTTCTTCGGCCTCCATCAG